>DATGIG010000245.1:0-5146 GCA_035295825.1 Chthonomonadaceae bacterium
GAACGCCCTGGCGAAGGCGATGGGCTATACCGACCCGGTCTTCGACGAGACGGCGGAGGACATCATTCGCGGGGCGCTGGACTCCGACCATCCCCTCCTGCAGGGCATCACCTACGAGACTCTCTTTGAGCACGGCTTCGCCAAGCTCAACGCGCCGATGGACCCGTTTATTCCGTTTGCGCCATCTGAGGAGAGCCGAGCCGTATCCAGCTTCCGCACAATCTCCGGCAAGATCGAACTCTACTCGCAGAAGGCCCAGCGGGACGGCTACGACCCGCTGCCCAACTATGAGCCGCCGGCGGAGAGCGCGGAGGCCGATCCCGAACTCGCGGCCCGGTTCCCGGTCAACCTGCTCTCGCCCGCCGCGCACCACTTCCTGAACTCCACCTTCTCCAACCAGCCCTCGCTCCAGAAGGGCGAGAAGGACCCGCGCATCTGGATCCATCCGAAAGACGCCGCGCACCGACAAATCGAGGATGGAGACTGGCTGAAAGTCTGGAACGAGCGGGGAGAAGTGCGCCTCAAAGCCGTTGTGAGTGAGAATGTGAAACCGGGAGTGGCCTGGTCTCCGTCTCTATGGTGGCACAGGGACAGTCCGAACGACCGCAACGTGAATACCCTGACCAGCGACAGGCTGACGGACATGGGCGAAGGCTCGACCTTCCACACCAACCTTGTTCAGTTCGCCAGAGCAGAGGGATAAGATGTTACGGAACGAAATGGAAAGCGAAGAGACGCTCGCAGGCGCCCGAATGGTGCGGTTTATGGAGAAGGAAGATCCGGTGGTGGCAGCGGCCCTTCGGCAAGAACTGCAGCGGGACGAAGTAGCGGAGCTATTGGCGGCCCTGGGAACAGAGAGCCGTAAGCGCATTCGCCGCCGCAACTGGATGATCGGGGGCGCACTGGCCTACATGGGCCTGATGGCGACCATGGCGATTGCAACGCACAATGCCGGCATGATAGGTTCGATCGGTAGCATGACAGGTATGCTGGTCGCGGCGGGCGCCGCCACAAAACGTCAGAAACGGGCGACCGAGGCGCTGGCCCAGTATGATGAGGACGTACGGATCGTCGGGCCGCTGGCGGAGGCTCTGGAATTTCAGGATAAGAAGCTGCTTCCGATCGTCACAGAGAAGTTGATCTCTCTGCTGCCGAAGCTCAAAGCCAGTGATCGTTCCCTGCTCACTGCGGATCAGCGCGCCTGCCTCTATCGCGCCCTGCAGGGGACGAACCCCAATCTCAAACTCGCCGTTCTGATGTCTCTGCAGCAGATTGGCGACAGCAAAGCGCTGCCCTACGTGCGGAAACTGGAGAAGGATTCCTGGGCGATGAGCCGTGACGCGATCCGTGAGGCGGTCGCGGCCTGCATCCCCTTCCTGACCGACCTGGCGGAGCGCGAAAAGAACAGCCAGACCCTGCTGCGCGCCGCCGACGGCAACGCCACGCCCAGCGAGGTGCTGCTGCGGCCCGCCGAAGCCGCCCCAGTTACGATTGAACCGGAACAATTGCTACGTGCCTCTTCCCACGAGTGAGGGAGACGAAGTAGGGGCGCTGCTTGCTGCGCCCTGGCTGCTTGCTGCGCCTTGAACCCATCGTCGTTTTGGGCGCAGCCACCGCAAGATTGGGCGCAGCAAGCAGCGCCCCTACAGGCTACGTTCTGGGTTTGAGGTTTATGGTGTTTTCGCGCAGCGAAAACCGGTGTCGTTTCAAGTTGCGCCGCTGCCCTCGATGGCGCGGTTGTAGGTGCGGCAGGCCCGCTCGCCATAGCCGACGGCCCCACCCCGCAGGATACGCTGGTCCGGATCGCCGTTGTAGTTGCCCTGCACCCACTCCCAGGCGTTGCCAGCCATGTCGTAGCAACCGTAGGGCGAGACCCCGCCCGGCACGGAGCCGACAGGCTGAACGCGCGGCGGGCCGAGATAGCAGACGCGAGAGCCGGGAGGCACAGGCGGTGGGGCCTTCGCCTGAGAGGTGTGGGCGCGCGGCGCGACCAGGCGCGGGTTCCAGGTATTGCCCCAGGGGTAGCGCCTGCCGTCCGTACCGCGCGCCGCCTTTTCCCACTCCGCTTCCGTAGGCAAGCGCTTGCCGGCCCACTCTGCATAGGCTTCCGCCTCGGCATAGGTGACGTTGGTGACAGGCAAGTTCCCCTGCCCCGACGCAAAGGAGTGTGAACTTTTATACAGTCGAAACTCTGCGTTCGTCACTTCATGTACATCTATATAAAAGGAGGGCACAGAGACGCGCCGTAGCGGACGCACGTCGTCGTCGGCATCGGGATCGTCAGTACCCAGCAGACACTCCCCGCCGGGAACCGCCGCCATACCCAGAGGCGTATTGCGGTACAAGCTGGCTTTCTCGGCTTCGACGAATCCCGGCGAGACACGCCGAGCATGAAGGAGGAGCGGACCGGCGAACGCCAATCCGATCAACAGCAGCCCGGCAAGAGCAAGAGGGCGATAGCGCCCTGATTTACGTAGTACCTCTGGCATTTTTTTATCCGGTGGCCGCAACAGGGCCCTGGACGTCGTAGTGATAAGCGTTTCCCGCTCCGTCTCTCTCCGGAAACGGGAGCGTTCCGCAGGAATCGTTGACAATCCGACAGAAAAGTGTGATAATACATACTCGGGAAGAAGCGTCTGCCGGAGCGCCCTCCGGAGTGGGTGCGTTCACGCCTTCCCATCGCCCGATCCCGGCATCATACTCTTATAACCGTATCGGAACAGGACAAGTTCCCCAAGGACGGAACTTAGATATAGAACCCCTGCTGGGTGCGGCGTAGCCGCCCGCGCCCGAACGAATTTCAAAGCATGGCCTGCGCCCCGACCGTAACGAAGGCAAGCGCGAAAAGGAGACTGGCTGCAAATGGGACCGTTTAGACGCTTTTGGCGCTACCTGAAGGCGCTGGTTAATGGCAAACTGGATCAGTGGGAAGATCCCGAGATCATCATTAACGAAGCCGTCCGCGAAATGAAAGAGAATCAGATCAAGAACCGCGAGCTCGCCGTCCAGGCCATCACGCAGAAGAACAATCTGCAGGCCGAGGTGGACAAGGAGGAGCGGTTGGTCGCGGAGTATGAGCGGAAGGCGACGATGGCACTGCAGGGCGGCAACCGGGAGCTTGCCAAGCAGTTCCTCAAAGAGAAAGCCCTGCACGATCAGACCCTGCAGAGCATGCGGACCAACCTGGCGGCGGCGACCGAGGCCTCCGAAAAGGTCAAGATCGCCATCAAGAACGAGGAGGAGCGCATCCGGGTGCGAACTGCCGAGGCCCTCGCCATGAAGGCCAATATGAAGCAGGCTCAGATCCAGATCAAGATCAACAAGGCGCTCGACCAGTTCCAGTTCAGCGACAACGAGAACCAGTGGGCGCACGCGCAGGAGCGCATCCAGTCCATGCAGTCCGAGGCGGCCGCCCGCGGCGAGATCGCCAACACCAGCATGGACTCCAAGCTGCGCGAGATGGAAGTCTCGCAGATGGATGTGCAGGCTGAGAATGAGCTGGAGCAGTTGGAGCAGCGGCTCTCGCTGGGCGGATCGCCCGCAGCCAACTACACCACTAACAACGTGCAGCAGATCCAGACGCTGGGCGGCGGTGCAGTCAGCGCCAACGGCAACGGCGCGGCAGCGCCCGAGAGCGACCTGGATCGCCAGTTGCGCGAATTGGAAGCCAAGCTCAATAAGAAATAGGCATTTCTCCCTTCGGCGACGGATGCGCGGGAAGGGAGCACGGGAGGGGTCGGAGCGTCATGAGCATACCGGAACGGTTCTATCGCATCGCGCGTCACAAACTCAACGAACTTCGCGAACGGTTCGATCAGATGGACGCGGAGGCGCAGGAAACTCCGGAAGAGATCGCAAAGCGGCGGCGGGCGGAAGCCAAGGCGGATGCAAAGCGGGAGCTCGATGATGTTATGGCGAACCCTGCCCCGTCGTCTGCGTCGTCCTCGAAGGATCCGGACATCCCGCCCTACATCGCGCCGCTGAAGCGGCGGACGCCCGAAGAGATCCGGCGGGGCACGCTCTCCACGTCGGCGGGCACATCCGGAGCCCTGCAGAATTCGCAGGTGGACCCTCTGGACTTTCACTATCGGCGGCTGGGGGTGGAGAGCGGGTCGGACTTCGCCACCGTCCAGGCAGCCTACAACAAACTGATCGCCCGCGCCGACCCCGGTCGCTTTCCCGCCGGTTCGGACGATGCGCGGATCGCGGAGCAGATCCGCCAGGAGATCGAAGCCTCCTTCAAGGCGCTGCGCGATGAACTGGACACGACAGCCCGCCGCTTCGATCTGCTGGAATTCGACAGCCCGCCGCCCGCGCCGAAGGCGCAGAGTAATCCATAGGGGCGAAATTCGCGGGGGAAATCCGCTACATGCCACGCCCTGCGATGAAGATAGAAGAGATTCCGATGCCACGTCCCTCCCTATTGACCACTGAGCAGTTGCAGGAGAGCCTGGCCGCCCTGAGCGGCTGGGAAGTCAAAGCTGGCAAACTCCATAAAACCTACCGGTTTGCCGATTTCTCCCAGGCGTGGGGCTTTATGTCCCGCGCAGCCCTGATCGCGGAGAAGATGGATCATCACCCGGAGTGGTTCAATGTCTACGGTACGGTGCGTGTAGACCTGAATACCCACGACGCGGGAGGGATCACGCGCCTGGATGTCGAACTGGCGCAGAAGATGGACGCGCTCCTCTAACCTCGACCTGGAATGGCTTCATGAAACTTCCTGTTTATCTGGACCACGCCGCAACCACCCCCGTTCACCCGGAGGTTGTGGAAGCGATGCTCCCCTATTTCACCCAGGCGTTCGGCAACCCGGCCTCGCTCTATAGCATCGGGATGGAGGCCCGCGAAGGCGTGGAGAACGCCCGCGCCCTGGTCGCCGACGCCCTGAACGCCTCCCCGGATGAGATCGTCTTCAACTCCGGCGGCACTGAGGCGGACAACACCGCCCTCTGGGGCGTTGCCGAGGCCAATCGCGCCAAGGGGCGCCACCTGCTCACCACGCCCATCGAACACCACGCCGTGCTGGAGACCCTGGAGACCCTGGCGCACCACGGCTGGGAGTTGGAGATGCTGCCGGTGGACGCGCAGGGCTGGGTAGATCCCGCCGATGTCGCCCGCCGTTTGCGGCCCGATACCGTGCTGG
>DATGIG010000246.1:0-9120 GCA_035295825.1 Chthonomonadaceae bacterium
GTGGGGCGGGGTGGTCTCTGGCATACAGCACGCTCCACTCGGATGTGCCGAAGAGCACACAGACGGCGATCAGGACGGGAGCGACAATGAAGAGTGGAATTCTCTGCTTCACCCTGGCCTCCTTTCATGGCTGGGATCGCCAGCTCCCTCTCCTGCCTAAGGCTGCTCTGCCTCAGGCAGGAGGGAGTGGGGGACAGACGTCAATCGTTGAAGGCGCAGTTGACGGAGCCGGGCGCCGCGCCGTTACATGGGGCGTTGAAGTTGGCGTCGAAGTAGGCGCCGATGTCCCCGCACCGCAGGGTCGGGATCGGCAGGGTGTCATTGTACGGCGGATTGTCGTCGGAGACGATGTCGTCCGGGTTGGCGCAGTAGTCGGTGATCAGACTGGTATCGCGAGGCCGGGCATACCTGCCGTTCTCGGAACCGGATGTCAGGTA
The DNA here is from genome assembly GCA_035295825.1 of Chthonomonadaceae bacterium. GTDB lineage: Bacteria > Armatimonadota > Chthonomonadetes > Chthonomonadales > Chthonomonadaceae > DATGIG01. The sequence goes on from DATGIG010000246.1 coordinate 438, forward strand.
ACCCGCTTTGAAGTAGACCGCCTTGGCGTGGCCGTCCGCGAAGGCGACGTTGAAGTGACCTGCGCTATGGCGCAGCGTGCTATTGGAGGTGCCGTTCCAGGTGCAGAGCAGGAAGGTCATGGCAAAACCCATGCGCGGGGTGTCGTAGCTGTCGCCGAACGCAAACGTCTGCGCGGGGGCGACGATCTCGGCGAGGGTCTTGCCCGATTCGACGTACTGGACGCCGTTCATCGTGGTCTCTACATGCAGCAGCCCGCCTCCACGGGTATTGAGCGGCCCTCCATTGTAGCCGTAGCCTTCGATCCGTCCATTGGGGTTGAAGGACCCATCCGGATTCTGAATGCCGCCGATGTCGTTCCGGTCGGGACATAACAGCATCTGGTAGTTCTTGATATAAGGATAGAGAGGGAACCACCAGTCATGGTCCGGTCCGACGGTGAGCGTGGTCTCATCGTAGTCCTGAGTGTACATTGCAAACGCAATCCCCACCTGCCGCACATTGCTCAAACAGGCGATGCCGCGCGCCTTCTCCCTCGCTTGCGCGAAAACGGGGAAGAGAATGGCTGCGAGTATCGCGATGATTGCGATAACAACCAGTAATTCGATCAGGGTAAATCCGGATTTTCTGGGGCTCATGAGTGGTTCCTTTCGTGCAATGTGCTGCCTTCCTCATCGGGAAGATGCAGATATGCCGCCTGGGTCGGTGCGGTCCGTGCGTAGAGATGCCAGCCGATGCGAGGCAGGCGAGAAGTCGCTGAGTTAGTGCGGCTGGGGCGGTGGAGAGAGGTGCGCCTTTTTCGCAGCGATGCGAGCATCGATGGTCGCCTGATCGACAGTATCGCCATGAGGTCCGAAGCATTTCCAGCAGACGAACCCGAGGAAAAGGACCGCAACGACGATGACGACCCCCCAAACAATAGGCGTTACTTCTTGTTTCATGGTCTTTCTCTGTTCTGATGAATCCTGGCCCGATTCAGGCCGAATCGCGCACGATGAGCGGCGCTTCCAGCAGCAGATGGCGCGACCGACCTGCAACACCGGATTCCAGTCGCTTGATGAGCAGCCTGGTCGCTTCGTAGCCTATCCTCTCGAACGGCTGGCGCACGGTCGTAAGAAAGGGCTTGTGCAGCAGCCACTGCTCCAGGTCATCGAAGCCGATGACCGCCATGTCTTCCGGAACGCGTAGACCGCGTTGCTGGAGGGCGCGAACGAAGTCGAGTGCGATGAAGTCGGTGGCGGCGAACACGGCGGTCGGCGGTTCGGACAGCCGTGTCAGTCGCTCCACCATCTCCGCAGCGCTCGCACCCTCCTCGGTAGTCCATTCCAGACGTCCGGTCAGGATCAGCTCTCTGTCGAGGGGTATCTTGGCCTCGTTCAGCGCCTCTTCATACCCTGCCAGCCGCTCCTGGAGGGTGGAGACCGGTTCGGGGTTGGTGATATGGGCGATACGCTGATGGCCCCGATGGATCAGATACTGCACCGCTTCCCGCGCGGCGCGCTGATTGTCTATGCTCACGACATCCGCTTCGATACCGTCAGGCGGTTCACGGTCGACGAAGACCAGTGGGATGTTCGCCTGCAAAACGGCCTGGAACACCGGCAGATTGGCGATTGTGCCGCTGTACCAGACAATGATTCCGGAGACATCCCTGTCTTGGATCATCCGTTGGAGCGTCTGCGCTTCTTGGTGCGCCACCTCCTGTAACGTAGCCGCCTGGGCGCCGCCCACAAGAAGGCGAAACGCATCGGGGTTCACTGCGTCGCGCACCCCACGGGTGAGGAGCGAGATCCCGGAGTACTTGGGCTCGTCCTTCACAAGGAGGCCGATTGTGCGCCGTGAAGTCGCGTTGCGTGGAGCCGGCTGGCTGGTGAGCGCTCGAATGAGGGGACGACAGCCGGCGGAACGGATCACCAGGTCGCTGCGTTCCAGGGCGACCAGCGCCTGACGCAGTGTCGCCCGGCTCACGTCGAACTCCGAACATAACTCCCGCTCACTCGGCAACCAGCGGCCACCCGGATACGTCCCGGTCCGAATGCGCTCTTCAAGTGTTGTAATGATGTGTGTGAGTAGTGGGGACTTGTTCCCAGCCCCTCTTGTATCCGACATGTACTTCCTCGATCACCCTTTGAACCGTACTATACCAAAATAACGGATGGCTGTCAAGGGGTTATGAGAAGGATTTGGGAGAAAAGAACAGGGACAAAACTGGACCAAAATGGACCAAACTAATAGATGGCTGAAGTTGGTACGGTTCCCTTGTCACTGCCCTCTCACCGTGCTATAATAAGCCAGCATTTTTCCCTGCAATCCGGAAGGAAACCCAAGTATGGCGCTCTCTCGCGAGGAGGTCCGTAAGGTCGCGCTGCTGGCCCGGCTTGAACTGACCGATGACGAAATCGACGAACAGGCGAAGCATATCAACGACCTGCTGAAGACCTTCGAGACCCTGCAGCAGTTGGATGTGACCGGCATCGAACCCACTTCCCACTCGATTCCGATAGTGAATGTGCTGCGTGAGGACCGGACGCTTCCTTCGCTGCCGCGCGAGGCCGTGCTGGCGAATGCACCGGAAGCGCGGGATGGATGCTTTATCGTGCCGCGGATCGTGGAGGGCTAGACATTGGGAACCCTGACAGACTGGACCGCGCATGAGGCGCTGGAGCGGATGGGGCGGGGAGAGGTGACGTCGCGAGAGCTGACGCAGGCGGCCCTTGAGCGCATTGCCTCGGTGGACAGTGAAGTGAAGGCCTTTCTGACCGTTACCCCAGAAGAAGCCCTGGCGCAGGCGGATACGATAGATGCCAGGAGGAAGCGGGGCGAGCCGGTCGGATTGTTGGCAGGCATCCCCCTGGCACTGAAAGACAACCTCTGTACGACAGGGGTGAAGACCACGGCAGGTTCGCAGATACTCCATAACTTTGTGCCGCCCTACGATGCCACCGTGGTGCGCAAACTGCGCGAGGCGGGGGCGGTTTTGATCGGGAAGACCAATCTGGATGAGTTCGCGATGGGGTCCTCCACGGAGAACTCCGGCTTCTTTACGTCGCGCAATCCGTGGGACCTTACGCGGGTTCCTGGCGGCTCCTCCGGCGGTTCCGCAGCGGCGGTGGCGGCGCGGGAGGTCCCCCTGGCGCTCGGCTCGGATACCGGCGGCTCCATCCGGCAGCCTGCCTCGCTCTGTGGCGTCATCGGCCTGAAACCCACCTACGGACGCGTCAGCCGTTATGGCCTGATCGCCTACGCCTCCTCGCTGGATCAGATCGGGCCGTTCAGCCGGGATGTCACCGACTGCGCTCTGCTGCTCAACGCCATATCCGGGCACGATCCGCTCGACTCGACCTCCGTAGATCTGCCCGTACCCGACTTCACCGCAGCCTGCATTCCGGACGTGAAGGGGCTGCGCCTGGGGGTGCCGAAGGAGTATTTTGGGGCGGGGGTAACTGCAGAAGTGGCCGAAGCCGTGTGGGGGGCGATTGACTACCTGATGGAACTGGGCGCGACGGTAGAGGAGTGCTCCCTGCCCACCACGGAGTATGGGCTTGCCGCCTACTATATTCTCGCTCCCGCCGAGTGCAGCAGCAACCTGGCCCGTTTCGATGGCGTCAAGTACGGCCTGCGGACCAAGGAGCTTGCGGGACATATCGGCCTCACGGAGAAGACCCGAGACGAGGGGTTCGGAGCGGAAGTCAAGCAGCGTATTATGATCGGGACGTACGCCCTCTCCGCCGGGTATTACGACGCCTACTATAAGCGCGCCCAGCAGGTGAGGACGCTCATCCGGCTCGATTTCGAGCGTGCCTTCGAGACCTTTGATGCCCTGCTTACGCCCACCTCGCCAGTACCAGCCTTCAAAATCGGGGAGAAGTCCGATCCGCTGGAGATGAAACTGGCGGATGTCTGCACCCTTCCAGTCAACATGGCGGGTTTGCCTGGGATCTCCATCCCCTGCGGCTTTGCCAACGGCCTGCCGGTCGGACTGCAGCTCATCGGAAAAGCCTTTGACGAGGCGACCCTCTTCCGGATCGCCTCCGCCTACGAGCAAGCGACGGATTGGCATCAGCGCTGCCCTGCCCTGTCTGTTTGAGGAGTATTTTGGAATATGCCTGAGTACGAACCGGTTGTCGGTATGGAGTGCCATGCGGAGCTGCTGACGGAGAGCAAGATGTTCTGCGGGTGCAGGAATACGTTCGGTGGGGAGCCGAACACGCGCTGCTGCCCCGTCTGCCTGGGATTGCCCGGCTCGCTGCCCGTGATGAACAAAACGGCGGTCGAACACGTTATGCGGACGGCGCTGGCGCTCAACTGCCGGATCAACCCGCACGCCAAGTTCGACCGGAAGAACTACTTCTACCCGGACCTGCCGAAAGGCTACCAGATCAGCGAGTACGATGTGCCTATCGGTGTGCAGGGGTGGCTGGACATCGAGGTGAATGGGGAGACGAAGCGGATCCATATCCGCCGCGTACACCTGGAAGAGGATACCGGGAAGCTGTTCCATATGGCGGGCGAGGAGGAGAGCCATGTGGACTACAATCGCAGCGGCGTCCCCCTGATGGAGATCGTTACGGACTTTCCGCCCGATATCCACTCGCCGGACGAGTCCCGCGCCTACTTGATGAAACTTCGCGCCATTTTAACCACTATAGGAGTATGTGACGGCAAAATGGAGGAGGGCTCGCTGCGCTGCGAACCGAATGTCTCCATACGCATAAAGGGGACCGAGGAGTTCAATACCAAGACCGAGATCAAGAACCTGAACTCATTTCGCGCCGTACAGCGGGGCATCGAGTATGAGGTGGAGCGACAGTCTGCCCTGTTGGAGCGCGGAGAGAAGATCATTCAGGAGACACGGGGCTGGAGCGAGGCCAAGCAGCAGACGTTCTCCCAGCGCGCGAAGGAGGTCGAGCAGGAGTACCGCTACTTCCCGGAGCCGGATCTAGTGCCGTTGCACATCACGGAGGAGTGGATCGAAGCCGTGCGCGCCACGTTGCCGGAGCTACCGGATGTGCGTGCCAGGCGATTTAGAGAGGAGTATGGCCTTCCCGCCTATGATGCGGCGTTCCTGACGGACACCCGCGCCCTGGCCGACTATTTCGAGGAGGCGGCACAACAGTCCGGAGACGCAAAAGCGGTCTCCAATTGGATCATGGGCGACCTGGCTCGCCTCCTGAACGCAGGAGCCAAGGAGATCGGCGACAGCCCCATCTCGGCGAAGGACCTGGCGGCCATGGTGAAGCTGATTGTAGAGGGGACCATCAGTGGCAAGATCGCCAAGACCCTGATCGAGGAGATGTATACGACGGGCAGCGAACCCGCTGTGATCGTCGAGGAGAAGGGTTGGAAGACCATCAAGGACAGCGGCGCGGTGCAGGCAATCGTGGATAAGGTCTTCGCCGACAACCCGGAGATCGTCGTTGCGATCAAAGAGAAGGGACAGACCCAGAAGCGAGGCTTCCTGGTGGGGCAGGTGATGAAGGCGGCGCAGGGCAAAGCCGATCCCCAGGAGGTCAACCGCCTCATTGACGCCAAATTGAACGAATAGACCAATCGAAGGAGCCGTTTTATGCCGACTGTGAAACAACTTGCCGTTAAACTGGTGCGCAATGGTGCGGACAACCTGGAGCGCAATCTGAAGGCGATGCCGGAGGATAAGTGGTCCTGGCGTCCCAATGATGCCGGGCGGAGCGCGCTGCATCAGGTGGTGGAGTGCGCCGGGTTCAACCACCTGGGGGCACAGGTGTTGAAGACACATGAGTTTCCACCCTTCGACCCGCAGGCGCTGAAACAAGCGGAGGCAACCTATGACACTCTGGACAAAGCGCTTGGCTTCTTGCACACATCTACGGACGAGTTCGTCGCCGCTATCGAAGCGCTGCCCGAGGCCGACCTCGATGCCATGGTTACGCTGCCGTGGGGGCAGCGCTCGCTGGCCGAAGTGATCTTCCTGGTACACAACAATATGGTCTACCATCTGGGGCAGATCAACCATATTCAGATGCAGTATGGTGATTATGAGATGCATTAGGCGCGGAAAAGGCGGCGCGCTCCTACATGGGCTCTGCGGTTTGGCGTTGGTACTGTGCGGCAGCGCAGCGCATGCCGATAGAGTAGACGAACTCATCAAGGGACTGAGTTCTCCCGAAGCGGCCATCCGCTCCGACTCCGCTGAGGCGTTGGTAAAAGCCAAGGACAAGCGCGCCATCCCGGCGCTGATACACACGATGGGCGACCCGGTCGAATCGGTGCGCCTGCAGGCGGTGCGTGCGCTGGCCAGTACGGCGGACCGGAGTACCACCCCGCAGTTGCTGAACGCGCTGCAAGGGCCGGATGTCAATCGGAGGACGGGAGCGGCGACGCTTCTGGGGATTATCATCGATAAGCGCGCCGCGGACCCACTGGCGACCGCGACAAAAGACGTCAGCCCATCCGTTCGGGCGGCGGCTATCGAAGCGCTGGGAAACATGGGCGATCCCCGTGCCGCCGGCTCGGTACGCGCGCGCCTGTCCGATCCGGACAATCGGGTGCGACTGAAGGCTGTGGTCGCGCTGGGGGCGATGCGGGATCGAGAGAGCGCCAGGTTCATGGTGAAACTCCTGCGCGATAAGGATAAGGCGGTGCAGGGAAACGCCGCGGTCGCGCTGGCGCGGATCGGTGACAAGAGCGTAACGCCGGAGCTCATCCAGCTCATACAGAAGCCAATACCCGGAGATACTTTCGGAATACGTTTTTATGCAGCTTATGCATTGGGCGCTCTCGGAGACCATAGCGCCGTGCCGATACTCATACAGGGATTGAGCGACCCCGACAAATCCATTCGGGTCGCAGCAGCGCAGGGGCTGGGAGAGATGCGAGAGAGAGCCGCCGTTCCTGCGTTGAGCAAGACGCTCAAAGACCGCGTTGAACTGGTGCGATGGACGTCTGCCCAGGCGCTCGGCTTTATTCAGGATCCCGCCGCCGTACCCGCGCTGATCGCCGCTTTGAAGGACGACAATGAGGATGTTCGGGAGCAGTCGGCGAAGGCTCTGGGCAAGATCGGAGATAAGAGGGCGGTGCCAGCCCTGATCGCAACCTTCGACGACAGCGACGAGGCCATCCCGAAAGCGGCGGTCCTGGCGTTGGGCCGGATCGGGGATAAGAGCGCGCTGCCTGCAGTACGCCGATTGCTGAACCACAAAGACGCCACCGTGCGTCTGGCCGCAGCCGATGTGCTCAAAATGCTGGATGGGACCCCCGCGAATCCCAAGAGGTAATGGGGCGGGAATCCCTGGCTAACCGCATCGTTCGACGCACCGTGCCGGAAATACATGGATGAAACGTTACGCAAGGAACCTCGCCCGAACCGGGCGGAGAGAGGAGCGGAAAGATGATACAACGGAACAACGCGAAAGCCCGGATGTTTTCCGGCGTGATGCGCGGCTGGAGTGTCCTGATCGGGAGCTTGCTGCTGGTGGTGTTGGGATTGGCAGCGTCCGCGCAGCAGCCCGACAAGCCCGACCCCAAAAAATCGCCCCCGTCCTTTTCGAACAAAGATCAGAAAACCGATAAGAAACCGACTTCCAAGACGCCTGCCAAGCCGGTGGACCAGCAGGATATGGCCGATGCCGTGTTGGGCGATGCCCTGAACAAGATGTGGGATCAGGCCGATGAGCACTACCATCAGGGGGAATACAACCATATCATCAATTTATGCAACCTCATCGTGCAGGGGGATCCGCACAATGTGGAAGCCTATGCCGACAGCGCCTATCTGCTCTGGAGCACGGATCGTAGCGATCAGGCCGTTGCCGTACTGAAACGGGGAATAGCCGCCAACCCGAATACGTATTATATGTATGACGAACTGGGGACACACTATTTGGTGAACCTCAAAGATCCGAAAGATGCGCAACCCTATCTCGAAAAGGCGGTTCAGTTCCCAAGCCCGTTCACCACGTGGCACAACCTGGCGTTCTGCTACGAAAAGACCGGGCAGTGGGAGAAGGCGGTGAAAGCGTGGGAGAAAGCGGCTACATACGAGGACGTGGACCGGTCGGTGCGAGACAACACGCTGAGGCATCTTAGGAACGCAAAGCAAGAGCTCGCGAAACACGCACAGTGAAAGATTGCCAGGCGAACGTTCCTTACCGTGATTTACGGTGAGCGAATGCAATCCAAAATCGCAGGACGGAGCGTCTGCTCGGAAAGAGAGAGTCGAGTATGTTTATCTTTTTGCCCATGAACACGTTTCCGGGCATTCTCTATAACGTGATCGGATTGCTGATGATCTTGATCCTGATCGAAGTGATCATCAGCAACATCATTGCATTCGGCGGGAAGCTCTCGCCGTACCATCCGTTCGTCCGATTCGTCCGCAGCATCGTCAATCCGATCGTCAACCCGATTCGGCGCCTGCTGCCCCCTCCGCATCGAACGGGAGGCTGGGACTTCTCGCCGATGCTCGCCATGGTGCTGTTGGAAGTCCTGCGGCGTGTGCTTATCAGCATGCTGCACTAAGCGCACATAACCGTTCACATATAAGGCGCTCATCGCTCCTTGGCCGGTAAGAGGCGGGGAGGCGTTGAGTGCGTTCGTTCGTTATTCCCTGGGCGCGAAAGGTGAGTTGGAATCGATGCAGGATCCGGTAGCAGACACAACAACTACGGAGAGGTTTGCTCCTGACGGACTCCTGCCGACCCAGTCGGA
>DATGIG010000247.1:0-4028 GCA_035295825.1 Chthonomonadaceae bacterium
TCTTATCGCCGAACTGCGGCTTAGGGGCGCACCCGGCCATACCCAGGGCCAGAAAGCCCAGGAAGACCGCCGCCAACCGCCACTGGCCTCCCGCATGGATTCTGCGTTTGCTCACCATAGCACTACGCTCCGGATCAATCGGTCGTTCGGGTCCGGTCCCACATTTTGAGGAAGGGACTGGTGCAGGTATTGCCGATCGAAGGATCAGGATTGACCGTCCGGATGGGCGGCATCGCCTTGACGTGGCCGTCGCAGAAGGCGAAGTTGCCGATATTGTTGTGCAGGCCGACCGTTCCGGTAGATTGCGGGTTGGCCGGCTTCCAGGTCCCATCTATGCCATTGCAGGGACCGCCGTAGCAGGTGGTAGTGTTGGGCGGGAACTGTCCGTTCACCATGCCGCCCTGCTGACCGGGCAACTGGTTTCCGGCGTCTACGCCATCATCTCCCATGATGACGGTGGCCCAGCAACTGAAGGCTCCCTGGATACCGTCGTTGTTCTGCTGGTACATCCAGGAGTTCGGCCCCAGGGTGCGCCGCTCGGAGAGCAGGACCGTTTCCGAGGGCAAGCCGACGGCGGCTTCCCCGACGGCCAGCGCATAGTCGTCGCACCAGGTGCGCGCGGGGTTGATCACCCCGCACAGCTTCCAGCCGTTATTCCAGCAGAAGTTGCCGTTGGCCGGATAGCTGAACATCGGGCCGGACCAGGAGGGGGTATAGTGGCTGTCGCTCGGGCAGCGGTTGATGTCGTAGTTCTTGATGTAGGGCTGTGTCTCGAACTGCCAGGTCATCTGCCAGCCCCAGCCGTCGGTCGGGCCGGGCACGCCTTCATTGCAGAAGGAGTCATCGTAATCCTGCACGTACATCAGGTTCGCCATCGTCAATTCCTTCATGTTGGACAGACAGACTGTCTGCCGCGCCTTCTCTCGGGCCTGCGCGAACACGGGGAAGAGAATGGCGGCCAGGATGGCTATAATGGCGATGACCACGAGCAGCTCGATCAGGGTAAAACCCTGTCGGCATTGACGGTGCATGTGTTTATCCTCCGAGGCTTTCTCTATGGATTTCCTTCTGTGATAGCCGCAGCGCGATGACGCGGCATCGGCAACGGCATCACGCATCTTTCTTTAGAGTCTTGTCTGTGTCCCTCCTTTCGGTGGCGCTACGCTCTGGCGCACGACCAGCGTGCCGGTAAACAGGAACACGCCTTCCTCGCGCTTGCCGGTCTGAATCTGCCGGATGAGGATTTCGGCCGCTTTGCTTCCCATTGCATGGGTGGGCTGCTGCACGGTCGTCAGCGGGGGAGTGACCCAGTGCCCGGGTTCGATGTCGTCGAAACTGAGCAGAGAGATGTCCTCCGGAACTCGCAGGCCGTGTTTCCGAAGGGTCTTGAGCGCCCCCAGGGCGATCCAGTCGTTCCAGCAGAGGATCGCGGTCGGAGGGAGCGGGGCCGAGATCAGCTCTGCAGCGCCCGCTTCCGCGCTTTCTGCGGTGTAGCCGCCGACACAGCGCCACTCAGGGCGATAGTCCAGGCCGGCTTCCTGGAGCGCCTGGCGATAGCCTTCCTCCCGGCGAAGCGCGCTCCACTGCTCCCTGGGGCCGGTCAATAAGCCGATCTGCCGGTGACCCTGCGCGATGAGCCAGCGCACGGCCTGATACGCGGCCTCCCGATCGTCCAGAGCGATCGAGGGGAGCTGGGAATCAGGGGGGACGCTGCCAGCGACGACGATCGGGGGATGGGAAGTCCTCGCCCAGGCCAGGACCGGGCTGTCCTCGGGAGGCGCGAACAGCGCCAGCCCGTCCACCGAGCCGTCGTCCAGTTGCGCCAGAGCAACGTGCGGGTCTTTCATGAACATGCTGAACAGCTTGACCTGAAAGCCTGCGTTGTCGGCATATTCCAGAAACCCGTCCAGCAGCGCGATCATATAGGTGTTGCTCGTCAGGCGACCGTGCGGTTTCTCCACCACCACACCCAGCGTCTCCGTGCGCCGGCGCACCAGGCTGCGGGCGATCCGGTTGGGGCGGTAGCCCAGCTCCCGGACCGCCGTCCAGACGGCATGGGCGGTGGCAGGCGTATAAAGCGCGTCCTTGCCATGCAGGACGTTGGAGACGGTGGCCGTGGAGACGTTGGCCGTGGCGGCCACATCTTTGATGGTCGCGATGCGTTTTCTCAAAGCTCGGCCCTCTTCTTAAACGATTAAGTGCCGCAGGCGAAAAACCATGCCGTGATACTTAATCGTTTAAGGGATGCCTGAGTATAACACGGGTGCCATGCGCTGTCAAGCCCTTTGTCAAGCGGAAACCAGTATCTGACCTGCTTGACCAAGAAAGCGGGACCTTGCTCTCACCGAGCAAGGTCCCGACGAATGTTGTATCCACTGCCGGCGTCACTCCCCGCTGCCGCGAAGAGCGTCCGGGCGTTCAGCGCCGGATGCTCATATCCACGTTCTGATGCGCGAGAAGGCTTTGCTTAGCCGCCGCCTTGGCCTCGTCCGGCATGTGAGGGTTATCATCTATACTCTTCAGCGCCTTCGCCAGCGCCGCGGCTTTGTCTGCCTTTTGAGCCGCCGGGCTATCGTTGGTATGGGCGGAGCATCCGGGCAAGAGGATAGATAGTCCCAGCACAATGGGCAGGAGCTTGAACCCCGGCTTCCACATGATAGCACCTCCTGACAAGCCTGTATGGAATGATGCGCGTCGAGAGCGCTGCGCTCAGAGAACGCGCCCGATACACTCTGCGCTCTCGACGCCTGGGCTATCAAGATCAGTAGGGCGCGCTTGTCGCCGGCCCTACGCCGGTAACACCGGGGAAGATGTTGGTATACCAGTTGACGCGGCCATGCGGGAACGCTTTCGCGTGACCGTCGCAGAGGGTCATGTTAGTCGTGTTGAGATGGCGATAGCGCGGGTAAAGTCCGCAGCCGTTCCACGCGCCATTGGCGAACCCGGCTACGGGGTAATCGCAGTCGTGCGGCTCGGCCGTGGGATTGTTGGTTCCCGTCTGGTCCAGGTCATAATGCGGCCCGAAGTGAGTCTGCTGGCCGTTGACGGGCGCGACATAGTCCGTCCAGGCCCATTCCCCGGACTCGAAGTAGATGTAGCCCCAGCCTACGTTGTTGTGGCCTTTCTCCGCCAGCAGGACCGTGTCGGCAGGGGCTTGCAGGGTCGCGAGAGAGGCCGTGGGTGGGTTGTAGTTGACGTTCCAGCAGGTATTGCCGTCACTCGATATGCTCATGTTGATGCCGTACTCACCGCTCTCGTTATCGGGGAACGAAGGGCAGTGATAGATGCCGCCCTGGCCATAGTAGTTGTTGTTGCCGCCCAACTGGCCGTTCTTGATATAGGGGTACACGACATCCGGCCACTCGTGCTGGTGACCGCCGCAGGTCGGTCCGTCGTCGAAGTAGTCCGCAATCGGGAATCTCTCGTCGTAGTCCTCCACATACATCATCATGCCGAGACCGATTTGCTTCTGGTTGGATAAGCAGGAGATGGCGCGCGCCTTCTCGCGCGCCTGGGCGAAGACCGGGAAGAGAATGGCTGCCAGGATCGCGATAATGGCGATCACCACGAGCAGCTCGATGAGCGTGAACGCGTGTGTGACGTTCGTTCGGCGGTGATTCATGATTTCCTCCCTTGAGAATGTGGATACTTCGTTGGATTGCTGTTATGCCTCGTATCAAACGGAGTGCCTGGCGCGGGTGGCTGGGCCGCGCGCCTATCCTCGAAGACGGTCGGGTCGCCTCACCTCCTATCCGCCTGTGAAATCGGATCCCTTCAGGTTGTCTTGCGATTGGCGCAAATAAGGCAGTTTAGCGCCAGATAAATTTCCCCCTCTCCGGGCAGCGCCGCGACGCCGCAAACGATCAGCTCCGTTTTGGCGGGGCGGTCGATTCGCGCACAATGAGCCGTTCCGGCAGCCGGATCACGGAGGACGGCAGCGGCTCCGGGGATTCCAGTTGCTTCAACAGTAATTCCCCGCCGCGCTGCCCCATCATCTCGCCCTGCGGCGCCACGACCGTCAGCGGAGG
>DATGIG010000248.1:0-5721 GCA_035295825.1 Chthonomonadaceae bacterium
CCAGCACGGATGGCGGCGTGTGCCTGGACCAGCCCTGCCACTTGCGGCACGTGCCGGTCTCCAGAAGCTCACCGACGATTTTGGCGATGGTGTCCCCGATACCCTCGATGGCATGCAATCGCCCCTCCTGGTATAAGTCTACCACGGAGAGGGGATAACGCGAAATGGTGTAGGCCAGTTTGCCGTAGCGGGTGGCATGGCTCTCCTCATAGCCTCCGATGATAAGGAAATCGCCCAACTGCTTGAGGCGCGCGGCGATCTCTTCGTTGCGTTTCCACCGGGTCCGGCCTTGATCGTCCAGAGTGAAGGTATCCGGCTCCATCGGCTTCGGTTTTTCCAGCGTCGTGGGCATGGCTGCTCTCCTTCCTACCCTTCGGCAGCGCCTGCGAGCGCAGCAAGCATCTTACCGACATCGTGTCCGTTGATGAACAGCCCGGTGACGTTGGCATCTGTAATGGTCACCTGGGAGAGATTGATGTCGGATAGGGTCGCGCGATGCAGGTTGATATTCTGGAAGGCGGCTTTCTGGAGGTTGACGTCGTCGAACACAGCCTCCTGCAGATCCATGTTGCGAAACTGAGCATTCCGCATCTCCCTATTTTCGAAGTGGGCGGCTTCCATAACACATCTCCTTTCGTGAGGAGAGAGCCAAAAATCCCTCCTCATTCTGGAACTCACGCCCTGCGGAAGAAAACCGGAAAACGCTCTGAAAAAAAGAGCCAAAAAAGGAGATTGGGGTTCAGGGGTGGGCGAGGTTGCCTGGAACCAGAATGGATTTCGCGTGTCCGTCGGCGTAAGTCACGATGTCGCGCGGGCTTCCCCAGTTATGGCGAGCGGGATTGGCGAGGCTGGTTAAGCCGGGGGCATGGGCGTTACGCCATAACCAATCGGAATCGAACAGAAGCGGCTGGGTTTCGGGCGCTTTGAGTTTAGAGAGCGGGGGGCCGGAGAGGAGGCTATTCATGGCATAACCGTAATCCTCCGGGCCGGCGCTCTGCACAGATGGGCAGCGGCGTAGAGAATCGATATTTACCGTATTGTTCCGGTTGGGTTGCGAATCAACCCGCTTCAGGTAAGGGAGGGAGGCATCCATCCATGTTACTGCGGGGGGCAGATGGTCATCAAAATCCAGGGCATACAGAAGTAAAGCCGCTCCCTGCTCTTTCTCTTTGGATAGGCAGGAGACTTGCAGCGCTTCCTCACGAACGCCAAAACAGACAGGCAGGCATAGAAAAATGAAGGGCGTTAACGCCAGCAAACAGCCTGCGATACGGATCGGTTTCGACACTTTCGGCCATGTAAGTCTCATGGCAACACCGCCTTGGGAGAAAGTTCCTTGCGCTATTCCCTGACTGTAGTCAGTTTGACCCACCCGGCATGACCGTCCGCGAACCCGACGTTATCCCCACCATGATGGCGTGGTGGATTGGCCATTCCGGTTAGGCCGGGGGCATTGGCATTCCAACTAAGATTGGTCGAGTCGTAGAGCAGAATCTCCTGCCACGGATCGGAAATAGCGGTCATTGCCCTGTTGGCAAAGGTGCTGTTGAACGCATAACCGAAGTCTTTGGGACGGGCGGGCTGAAGATCCGGACAACGGTAGACATTTCTGTTTTTGCTATAGGGGTAGGTAGCATCCATCCAGTCTCCCGCGCGAGGCAGGCGATTATCGTAGTCCTGGGAATACAGGATCAGAGCGAGCCCGAGCTGTTTGATATGGGACATGCAACTGGGCCGGTGATCATAACGAGACGTTGCTACGAGGGGAAAGAGAATAGGCACGAGGATGCCCACGCAGCCGCAGGTGACACAGAGGTTCAGGATCGGTGTGGAGAATCGTACGGATCGTCGCCAGGTTCGCATGGCAATTCCTCCTTCCTTATAGGTACGTTTCGGTATTTCTTTGGGTTTTCCTGCGCCGTTTTCGCGCTTTTTGAGCGCTACCTCGTCTATGCTACGGAGGCAGACGATTGAGTGGGTTCTTAGCAGAATCGGAACTGGTCGTCAGGGCGCAAGCAGGGGATCGCGGCGCCTTCGCTACGCTATGCGAGCGCCATCGGACACGCCTCTGGCGCACGGTGGCCTCGGTGGCGCGCGGGGCGGAAGTAGAGGACCTGGCGCAGGAGGCGATTGTGCGGGCCTGGTGTGCGCTGCATACGTTCCGGAGCGAAGCCTCGTTTGCGGCCTGGGTGTGCCGGATCGCGCTGAATGTGGCGCACGACTACCAGAAATCGGCCTGGCGGCGACGCGTACTGCTCTTCTGGCAGGACGACCGGGGCGAGGAGCCGGAGGGGGAATCACCGGAGAGCCTGTTCGCGAGGCGCGAAATGCAGCGGAGGGTCCGCAAAGCGGTCGCCGCCCTGCCGGAGCGCCTGCGGGTCCCGATCTGGCTGTACTATTTCGAGGAGTTTACCCTGGCGGAGATCGCGCGCCTGGAGGGCGCCGCGGAGAGCACGATCCGCAGCCGGGTGCAGACAGGGCTGAAACGCCTGTCGCTCTCCCTGGACGATCTCCAGGCGGTGGCCGAAGAGCCGCCCTGCCCCAAGCCGCAGACGAAAGGGTGTGAAGTATGAGCGAGCGTAGAGAGTGGGAGGAGGAGGCAATTGCGCGGACGGAGGCCCTGCTGCATCAGGCGGCGGAGTTCGATCCGGAGGAGCGCATCCCGGAGAGGCTGGCGGAACGCGCCCTGGCCCGCTGGGAATCGGCAGGCCGCGACTGCTCTCCCCGCATGAAGCGGACCTTCACTCCAACGCTCCGCATGACGCTGGCCGGAGCCGCCCTGCTCTGCCTTCTCTCTTTTCCCGGCAGCGACGACCTGCTCGTACCGATGAGGCCAACGGATGGGGAGAGCGCTCCGAAACTCTCCATTCCGACAGACATCACGTCCTCCGCCTACGAACTCCAGCACACGGCAGCGCCGTTGGCGATGGATACCCGCACCCAGGTTCCGACCATGGCGGCCTCGCATGCCTCTCGCCATACCACCGGAAGGCACAGGGGCAGACTGAGGACGCCCGCCAGGGCGATCTGGACCGTGGAGACCGTCCGGACCGAACAGGTCGGCGTCCTCTATACCGTCTGGACGCCGGATGAGGATACGCCCCTATCGTCCGAGGGCGATGAGCCAATCGTGCTGCATCCCGCCCTCCTCAGCGTTCCTTTGCAGAGCCAGGTCAGCACCTGCGAAGCGCCTGCCTCCAGCCCGTTCCCCCTACCGCCTCCCCTTCCCGACGTGGAAACGCCTCGGGAGGCGGCGCCGCAGGATGATCAAATCGATACTCCCGATACTCATGAGGAAACAACACAACCATGAAACTCCAAATCGCTCTCGTCGCCGGCCTGCTGCTGTTCTCCAGCATGGCTCTGGCGCAGCAAACCGACACCAAGCCCGATCAGGATGCCAAGGCGGCCCAATCGGACAACCCCAAGGCCAATTCTGCGGACAATAAGCCCGGTCAGGATACCAAGGATACCAAGCCGGATAAATCCAAGTCCCACACAAAGCAAGATTCCAAGCCCGATGACACCGACCCGTCGGATACCACCCGCCACGACCTCATTCTGGATCTGCAGGATGATGCGGGCAAAGTGCCTGTACTGGGAGACCTTCCGCTGATAGGCAACATGTTCCGGTTTGCAGACGGTGACGCGAAAGACCAGACATTCACCTTCTGGTCGGGGGTCGGCGGCAAAGAGATGGATCAGCGCGTCAGCCTGGATGCCAACGATATGCCGGTAAAGCAGGCGCTGAAAATGCTCTTCGACCAGGTGAAACAGCCCTTTGAGGCGGAGAACGATATCCCGGACGATGCCAAAATCACGCTCAAGCTCAACAATGTCCGGTTCGGCACCGCGCTCGATGCGCTGACCGAATCTGCGGGCATCGGCTGGCAGCGGCAATACACGGTCAAAGATAAAAAGGCCAATCTGATCTATAAAGTGGGCAAAAAGCTGAAAACCTCCGGGCACATGTACTCATGGCCTTTCGGAGCCAACCCGATGATTACCGTCCCGAACGCCAAGGTCTATCAGCATCTCTTCGATGGGAATGGGAAGACGCTCGTCAATCCGGATGTGTCCGTCAACCCGAGGATCAATATCCCCAACGCCGGGAACTCGCTCGCCCTGGAGAATACCCTCAATGGCATTTACAATCTCACCACGCGGGAAGATCGGCATACCTTCACCTGCCCATACTGTGGGGAGCAAGTGACCATTATCGGCAAGCGAGAAGCTCCCAAGTGCGAGAAGTGCGGTCGCACCTTCCAGAACGACTGGAAGTTCTGCCCCTTCGACGGCACAAAGCGCCCCGCTTCCCCCGATACCTGGCAGTTCTGCCCCCACTGCGGCAAGCGCGTCTCTCCTTAGTTCCCAGATCGTCTACAGTAAAGAAAAATCCCCCTCTTCCGCTTTTCAGGAAGAGGGGGATTTTTCGCCTTGCACAGAGATTACGGACGCACCTTACGCAGCCGGACATTAGAACTGCTTTGGAGGTCGGGTACAGAACGTACCCGCCTGGAGAGCCTGCGGCTAACCGTCCTCACGGACGGAAATGCTCCCAACGATGGGAGGCGTCCGGAGGACGCTTGGCCGTAGGCCCTTTAGACGGGTACGTTCTGTACCCGGAATAGCCCGCCTTGCACAGAGATTACGGAATCAGGTGAAGAACCGCAGTGCGGCTTCCTGCGCCCGTGGAGGTGATACTGGCCGTGATCGTCGCATTGCCTGCGGCTGTAACCGTGCTGGTACTGATGGTGAAGGTCGCGCTGGTCTTGCCTGCCGGTACGGTGACGGTGGAACCGACGGTCGCCGCCTGGTTGTTGCTCATCAGATGGACCGTGAGGCCGCCGGTGGGGGCGGGGCTGTCCAGAGTGATCGTCCCGGTCGAGGATGCGCCACCGAGAACCGAGGCCGGGTTGAGTGTGAGCGACGTCAGGAGCGGAGCAGCCACGGTGAGTGTGGCCGTCTTGTTGACGCCGGCATAGCTGGCTGTGATCGTGGCATTGACGCTGGAACTCACCGCCGTCGTGGTGATTGAGAAGGTCGCGACGCCTGCGCCCGCCGGGATCTTGATGCTGGTGGGCACGGTGGCCGAGCTATCGCTGCTGGAGAGCGCGATGCTGACGCCGCCGCTGGGAGCAGGCAGGTTGAGAGTGATAACTCCTGTCGCGGTGACACCCCCCTTAACCGAGTTGGGCGCGACCGTGAACGAGGCCAGCAGAGGCTCCAGGGTAAGGGTAGCGGACCGGTGGACATTACCCAGCGTTGCCGTGATCGTTGCGGTCGTGAGGGTTGTCACGGCGCTGGTGCTGACGGTGAAGGTCGCGCTGGTTTTGCCTGCCGGGATCGTTACGCTGGAGTTGGAGCCCACAGTCGCCGCCTGGTTATTGCTCGCCAGGGTGACGCTCATCCCACCGGTGGGGGCGGGGCTGTCCAGAGTGACGGTGCCTGTACTGGATGCGCCATCCGCCACGATCGTCGGGTTGAGTGTAAGCGACATCAGAGCCGGCGCGAGGACGGCGAGGGGGGCCGTCTTGTTGACGCCGGCATAGGATGCCGTGATCGTAACATTCACATTGGCGCTCACCGCCGTCGTGGTGATTGAGAAGGTCGCGACGCCTGCGCCCGCCGGGATCTTGATGCTGGTGGGCACGGTGGCCGAGCTATCGCTGCTGGAGAGCGCGATGCTGACGCCGCCGCTGGGAGCAGGCAGGTTGAGAG
>DATGIG010000249.1:0-29298 GCA_035295825.1 Chthonomonadaceae bacterium
ATGCCGCCACAGGAGAGGTTTTGCGAAAATGGAACCTTGTCGTTCGCTGAGGATAAACCTAGACGGCTGCCATGGCGGGAATCTTCTGTCAATGTATGCTGGAGAATGGACTACGGCCTTAGAAGGCGGTAGGTAGGACAATACGACCGGAATAGTTCTTATTCTGGGCGGATTCGGTCGAAAAGTGCGAAACGAAGCCAACCGGCATCGATGTAATCGCCCACGGATACCGATACGGGAGGGCGGCGTAATGCGTTTCGCGGATGTCCGCGAGTAGGAACGCGCTAAATGCAACGGTTTGGCCGTAGTCCGGGCCGCCCTAATTGCCTGTCAGCGTCAACTGGTATCCATCCGATCCTGTCACTGCGCCGGAATACCGAACGAAGTGGCCCGTGGTCGGGTCGAGCCAATAGGTTTCCGAGCCGTCCCGCTGGCCGTCCTTGTCGGTGGTTTTTGAGATTTCCGTCACCTTGAGGTAGTCGCCGTCCTTGGAGACAGCAGTGGTTGACGTTTCCGTGGAGCCGTTGTCGAACCGAACCTCGCATCCCTGCGAATGACCGTCGATGTAGTCACGCGGCTCACCGGCGCACGTGGAGTTCTCCACCCACCGCTGGTCGGAACCCGAACCCTTGTAGAGTAGCTTCAGCCGGCCGTCGGGCTCGACCAGATAGACCGACTTGGTCTCAAACTGCTCGCGCTTGCCGTCTTCGTTGTGAAGTACCACCGTGGTATTCATCACGTTGACCGGCCTGCCGTGCGAGCTCTCTCTCGTGACGATGAAGGTTATGTTTCCTGTGAGCGTGATGGATTTCGGCCCTTCGAGCTTCCCGGTAATGTCGAGGGATTCCGATCTCCCGGGGTGATAGAGCGGGTTTGGCACGCTGACGGTGCTCGGTGTTACTTCGACGTTGACCGAATCCGCCGGCTGCGACGAACGTTGCGTCGTCGTATTCGCCGGCCTGTCGGCTGGCGTCGATGCCTGCGCTGCCGGTCCGCCGGATGGGACCGAGGGCTGCGCCGCCGGTGGGGGAGTACAGCCCGCGCCCGCTAGCAGGACGCCGATGCCCAGCGCGCAGAGGCGATGTTTGAGAGTGATCAATCGGTGCGTTCCTTTCTGCTTGCCCGGTCACGTTCTGAGCGGTCGAACCCGTTCACCTGTCATGCGCAACTGTGCGATTCGCGCCGACAGCTGATCCAAATCTAGCTTAGTGTACCAGATTGATCGGACATTCCGGCATTGCGCGGGGCCGACGGGGCGTGTGGCGATATCAAAGGCACGCCCGGCATACGGTAAGCGGCGGTTAGCAGCCTACCGGCTCGGAGCGGCCCATGAGGAGATAGGATGAAATAGGTTGGAACTAAACTTCTGGATGAGCCCCGACAGGACTCGCACCTATGAGATTAGAGACCCGGTGAGATGCAACATCGATTCTCCGTGCGGTAGATCGAAACATACCTGGATGCTTATGTCGTGAGGATGCCAGGTTTGAGCGGTCAGTTCCAGAGGTTTTTCTACCTGGCGTAGCGGTTGGGATTGGCCGTTGACGATCAGGTTGACGGCATTCACGGCGGTCGCCTGGATATCCATCGTAAAGCGTGGGGTGGCGAAGGGAGCATTGAGATGGATCTGGTTGCCCTGCTTCTCGATCCGCGTCAGTTCTCTGGCCGCCCAGTACCGGGAGATTTCGCTCAGCTTGAGCCAGATAAGGTTGTCGTAGCGCTGGTGCAGTCGCTGTACCACCTCCTGGAAGATCCGAAAACCGATCTTCTCTCCATTGTAGTAGATACCCGGCCAGTGGCAGACGAGGATGGCCGGCTCCTCCCGCGCGATCACTTCCGGCAGTCGCCCGCCCTGCAAGTCGGCGGTGATAAATTGGTCGGCAGACCCCGGTGTGAGGCCGTCCCAGCCGCCGAACCAGTCCCCCGTGCACCCGATGATGGAGACCACGCAGCGGGGATCGGCGCTATCGAGGCCGGAAGCGTATTCCACCCGTGGCGCGACGCTCCGGTCATCGGTAAAGAGGTGGCGGAAGTAGTGGGGGATCTCCGTCTGATACACAGAACGGCAGGCTTCCAGCGTTGCCTGCGCCAGCTCCGGTAGCGCCTGGTTGCCGAACCCGCCGGGCGTGGTGATCCCCTCGCACGGCAAGCCCACATTGTGTAGAATGCGCAGCGCATAGCTCAGGTAATCGGCGATTTCGTCTACCGACCTGCCCGTGGTCCAGCCCCAGTTCTCCATAAAGCGCTCCGTGCGCTCCGGATAGGGGCGGCCTGTTTTGGTGTCTATTACCCAGGTGTGTGTGACCATCTCCGGGTGGATATCCCAGTCCGGCGTCATCAAGTCGCGGACCAGGTTCAGGCTCTCCGTGAGCTGTTGCTTCGACCAGCCCGGAAGGTCGCGGTCCACCCAGCCGACGCAGGCCGGATTGGGGACGATGCTGTATTTGCCTTTCACACCCGCCTCATGGCACCACAGGCCGAACTCCTCCACAAAGGCATCGGGGATCTCGCGCGGCAGTTGCCGCCAATCCTGGAGATAGCGGTCCGGAAACACCTCGTGGAACTGAGGAATACAGAAGTGCGCAAGGTTTACCAGGCAGGTGGAATCGTCAATGATGAGGCTGAGCGGGACGCGATTGCATGGGTTCAGGACCCGAACCTCCGGGGCCTGATACGGACGCTCGCCGGGGAGCGTACCTCCGCTCCAACCCTGGAGACCGCCGCTCTGACGATCCTCCTTACGCTCCATCCGGAAGCTCCTCTCCCACAGAATGGGAGGAGGGGGTGCTCTCTGCGGCGCCATGGAACGAAGGTATGTCGTGGAGCGGGGTAGTGGGAGCGGGATCTGTGAGACGCTTGGCGTAGTGTATCTGCCGGGCGACCTCCACAAATCCCAGGCGGGGGTAGAGCTTCTGCCCGACGGGGTTCTGCTCCAGGGTCTCTATCTTTACGATCTCCATCCCGCTGATGCGCAAGAACTCTATGGCGTGCTCCAGAAGCGCCACTCCTAACCCCTGGCCCTGGTACGCCGGGTCCACTGCCAGGTTGGGGATCCATCCGGCTTTGCTTGCCACATTCAAGCGGGTGGTGACAAACCCGATCACCTCCCCGGCAGCATTCTCGGCGACAAAGACGCCGTCCGGCTGGATCTGGCAGTCTACCGAAATGGTAGCCGCCTTACGATCCTTCCAGTCAATAGGGCCGAACAGTCCCAGAATCCGCTCTATACTGCGATCGATGGAGACCGGCTCGAAGGTGGCGATGGTGATCTCCTGAAGGCGGGGCAGGTCGTTCGGGAGATAAGCGCGCAGATGGTATGGGGCTGGAACCGGCATGTTTGCTCCTGTTGCGTCGGGTTGTCACAACCCGGTAATGAAGGATATGGAAATGTCAGGGGAAGATTGTCCCAATTGTCCCGCATTTCCTGCTTACCGAGACAGGAGTCAGGGCGGCTCGAGTGTAAATTGTCCCGTAATTCTGTGAAATGCTCCTCTTGTTCTTTTTCCTTCGGGTACTGTAAAGTAAATTCATCTTGCATCCTGAGAGGACCAACAGTGAAGACATCGGCATGGAAACGAGCCGGGAACCTGCGCCGGCTCGGAATGTTGGGGCTGCTTCCGATTTTGCTCTCTCTGGCACACGCCCGGGGACAGAACGCGCCGGGACAAACAGCGGGCGGGCAGGGCGGCCAGTCTGCTCCACGGCGCGGCGGAAGCAACCTGCCCGCGACCCTGGGATGGGAGCAGGGAGTGATAGAACTCGATACCCCCGATTTTAAGTTGAAGCTGGTGAAGGCTTCCCAGACAGTGGCGGCGCTGCAGCCGAAGGGGACCGGGGATTTCGACTTTACCCCGGCGGACCAGCTCGCCAGGCGCTCCGCCGATGGCTTCCACCACCTGGGCGACCTCACCCTGCGCGTCCGGAAGGGAAGCTCCGGGGAGTGGCTGGACTGCTCGACCGCAGCGGCTCGGAAGCCGGTACAGGCGCTGCCTGCTTCGGGGCAGACCCTGGCTGCCTCCGATCTGACGCTCACCCTCCCGGCGGATTGCCCGGTTCATGTCACCCGCACCTGGGCGCTGGAGCAGGGGAAGCTGGTGCTGCGCTTCGATGTCAAGAACAATACGGCGGAGCCGGTTCAGATTGGCGCGCTCGGCATCCCGATGATCTTCAATAATATCATCACGGGGCGCACGCTGCAGCAGGCGCACGAGATCTGCTCCTTCTTCGACCCCTACATCGGCCAGGATGCCGGCTACCTGCAGGTGACCCGCCTGAGCGGCCACGGCCCTGCGCTCCTCGTCGTGCCGGAGGGTAAGACCCCTTTCGAGGCATACCGGCCCCTCAACGAGCCGATGCGGCCCAACCAGACCTTCGAGGGCGCATTCGCCTGGATGGCGCATAGCCAGGCCTACGCCGAAAACGAGTGGCGCAACGCCGACCCGTGGAACCCGCCGACCATGGCGACCCTCGCTCCCGGTGAGACCCGCACCTACGGCGTCAAGTTCCTGGTGGCCGACGCGATCCGCAACATCGAGAAGACCCTGGAGGCGAACCGGCGGCCCGTGGCCGTGGGCATTCCCGGCTATGTGCTGCCGATGGACCTGCAGGCGAAACTCTGCCTGAACTATCCGCATAAGGTCCAATCCGTGCAGGTCGAGCCTGCCGGAGCGATCACCCTCCATGAGGAGAAAGCCGCCGGCGTGGGCTGGCGAATGGTTACGTTACAGGGCAAGACCTGGGGCCGCGCGCGCCTCACCGTGACCTATGACGATGGCCTCAAGCAGTCGGTCCACTACTATGTGATCAAACCCGCCGCGCAGGCCGTTTCGGACCTGGGCCACTTCCTGTTGACCAGGCAGTGGTTTGTGGACCCCAACGATCCGTTCCACCGCAGCCCCTCGGTCATGAGCTATGATCGCGAGACCAATAAGATTGTGGAGCAGGATAGCCGCGTCTGGATCGCCGGCCTCGGCGACGAGGGCGGTTCCGGCTCGTGGCTGGCCGCCGCCATGAAGGAGTTCGGCGAGCCGGACCGGGAGGAGCTGGCGAAGTACGAGCAGTTTGTGGACAATGTTCTCTGGGGCGGAATTCAATATAAAGACGGGCCGGATCAGTACGGCGTCCGAAAGAGCCTGTTCTTTTATGGTCCCCAGGACGCGCCGGGCTTTGCCTACGACATCAACCGCAATTGGGGGTCCTGGACAAGCTGGAACAAGCGCGATTCCGAGTCCATCGGTCGGGCTTACAACTATCCCCATGTGGTGGCCGCGTACTGGGCGCTCTATCGCCTGGCCCGCAACCACACCGGCCTCGTGACCAACCATCCGTGGGACTGGTATCTCGACCACGCCTACCAGACGGCCCGGTTCCTGACCGAGCGGGGGCCGAATGGCCTCCCACGGGTCGGTTACCTGAACATGGGTTTGATGGAGGGCGATATCTTTGTGCTCCTGCTGCAGGATCTGAAGCGGGAGGGATGGGCCGAGAAGGCCAACGCCCTGGAAGGCGTAATGAAGGCCCGCGCCGACCACTGGAACCAGCAGGCGTACCCCTTCGGCAGCGAGATGGCCTGGGATTCGACTGGGCAGGAGGAGGTCTATGCCTGGTGTACGGCGTTCGGCTACGATGAGAAGGCGCGGGTCTCGCTCGATTCCATCCTGGGCTACATGCCGACCATACCGCACTGGGGCTACAACGGCAATGCCCGGCGCTATTGGGACTTTCTCTATGGGGGCAAGCTGACCCGGATCGAGCGCCAGTTGCACCACTATGGCTCCGGCCTGAACGCCATCCCCATGCTGAGCGCCTACCGGTCGCATCCGGAGGACCTCTATCTGCTGCGGGTCGGCTATGGCGGGGCAATGGGCGCGCTGACCAACATCGACCAGGAGGGGTTCGCCTCCGCCGCGTTCCACTCGTTCCCCTTTACTCTCAAGTGGGACGCCTATTCGGGCGATTACGGCCCCAATTTCTTCGGCCACGCTCTCAACACGGCGACCTATGTGATCCACTCACCGGAGTGGGGCTGGCAGTCCTTCGGAGGGAATGTAGCGGTCCATGGCGATTGGGTGAAGGTCCAGCCCCGCGATTCCTTCCGAATGCGCGTCTATGTTGCGCCGCGCGGCCTCTGGCTGACGCTGGATGCGGGCACATTCGAGAGCGTGGAGGTCAACTCCAAGACCCACACCGTGCGCGTCGGCCTGGCGCCCGCCACCCCGTTTACGCTGCAGGCGCGCCTCTGCGTGGAGCAGCCCGCGAAGGTGAACGGCGTTGGAGCGTACCATCCTATCCAGAAGCTAACGCAGGAGCGCGGCGCGTATACCGTTCCGCTGAAGAGCGAGGCCACCTGGGTGGAACTGACCGATGGGCACTGAGGGAGGAGTCGTGGATAAGAAACGCATCCGGCAATACGTTGTCGCTGTGGTTCTCGCGCTCCTGGTGTTGGGCGCACGCTCCGGAGCGGATACGTCTCCCCCGCGCGTGACGGCTCCCCCGGATGCGTTCTTCGCGAAAGTGCGTGATAGAGACCGGGATGTGGCGCGACGGTTCTATACAAAGTACATCGACGTGAAGGGGATCCCGGTCGTAGCATCTGCCGAGGTTGCGGATGCGGCGCTGCAGCGCACCTACGACATCGTGACCCACCTGCTGGCCGGTCGGCCCGACGTTATCGCGGCCATGGCGAATCAGGGCATGTATCTTATCATCATCGGGAAGGACCAGGCCTATACCGATATGCCCGAATACCGCAACGCCCCGAACCCGGCCTATCTGAACGAGCGGGTTCGGGGGACCGGTGGCAATCCCTCCAGCTTCGGAGAGGAGAACCTGCTCTGCCTGCCCATAGATCGCTACGATGATGAGAGCATCGGCGTGCATGAGTTCTGCCACACGATAGACAGTGCCATGCGCTCACTCGACCCTACATGGACCGACCGCCGGAACCTGGCATTTCGGCATGCCCTCAGCAAGGGCTTGTGGAAGGGGACTTACGCCGGCTCCAATCCTGCCGAGTACTGGGCCGAAACCAGCCAGATGTATTTCGATTGCAACCGCGTCAACAATTGGAACCATGGCCCCATCGGAACGCGGGAACAGCTCAAAGTTTATGATCCGGAGACCTACGAACTGATCCGCACCGCCTTCAACCTGAAGCCGGACCAGGATTGGCGGTATCGTTGGCTCCAGAAGCTGCCGAACGTGATCCCGCCGCCCGCGCAGTTCAAAATCGATCCCTACTACACCAAGTTCACCTGGGCGCGCGAGTTCACCGTCGTCGGGCGGCAGGCCAGCGACGAGGCGCTGCTCAAGGCCAACGACACCATCCGCAAAATATTCGCCTATCGCCACGATATTCTGAAGGCGCTGATCGCCGATGGCGTGAAGCTGGTCGTGCTGGGTCGTAAGGAGAAGATCACGGACCTGCCGGAGTATGCGAGCCTGAAAAAGACCTCGGGCTTCGATCCCCTGCTGCGCATGGTCGACTACACGCCGGAGACCAGGCTGCTGGTGGTGGATGAAGCCAATGTGCTGGGCGATCCCAACGATCCGGAGGCCGGCGGGAACCAGATCCTCCGTGTGTTCGCCAATGCGCTCTATCAGGTGACCGGCCTGCGTCCGGTGGATCCCAATTGGAACCAGCGAGGGAGGGACGTTCAGCAGTATGAGTTGAACGTTAAGCGCATGGACATCCAGTTTGATGCCAGGCTCAAACAGTGCTATGATGCTGCCATCGGCAAGGGCATGTGGAAGGGAACTGCCGCAGTCCACAGCCCCACGCACTACTGGGTCGAGGGGGTGCTGGCCTACTTCGACGCCCTGGGCCAGGACGCTGCGCCCAACGATGCGGCGCATTCGATCTCCACGCGAGAGGCTCTCAAACAGTACGATCCCGACCTCTACGCGCTCGTCAACGAGACGATGGCCTACGACGGCCATGTGGACTGGCGCTACAAACCGTATCCGCGATAAGTTTCTGACACACACACATGATTCATCCCGAATATTGCGAGGTCCGGGTACAGAACGTACCCGTCTTTAGAGCCTGCGGCTAAGCGTCCTCACGGACGCGCTACAGATTGACAGCTTTTCCGTCCGGAGGACGGTTGGCCGAAGGCCCTCTAGACGGGTACGTTCTGTACCCGGTCAAAAATTAGGGATGATGCATGTAACGCCATGTTTTAGGGAGGCAATATGAGACATCCGGTCGGATTATTGATTATGGTGGCGCTCTTCATCGCGCCTTTTTCCCCGGTACGCGCCGACGAACCACAAAAGGCATCCAATACATCCCCCAGTGGAGAGAACAATGTGAATCACCCGGCATCCGAGAGTTCGGCGCAGCGCCAGCCCCGGCAGAATCCGGGTGGCGGACTGGTCTTCAAGGACCATGTGACCCCCTACTGGTTCGCCGACAATACCCGCTTCTGGTATCGGAACGACCTGAAGGGTGGCGCGAAAGAGTTTATTCTGGTGGACGTGGAGAAGGGGGTCCGCAAGCCCGCCTTCGATGCCGCCCGATTGGCCGCCGCGTTGTCGAAGGCCGCAGGGCAGGAGTTTTCGGCGGACAGGCTGCCGTTTGACACGATTGCGTTGGATCAGGAGGGCAAGCTTGTGCGTTTCGAGGCGGGAGGAAAGTCCTGGCAGTGCGACCTGGCGTCTTATGCATGCGCGCCCTCGGATACGGCGTTCGTCGCGCCTACCGCTCCCCGGCGGGAAACACCGCCGCAGGCCAAGGGATTGCCACTGAACGAAGCGCAGCCAGGTGAGCATCTGGGAGGGCCAGGCCGACCGGTGTCCTCGCCGGATGGCAAGTGGTCCGCCGTCGTTCGGGAGCATAATGTGTACGTCCATCCGCTGCCGGAGGGGCAGGAGTTTGCGCTGACTCAGGACGGCCAGGAGGGCAAATCCTATGACCGGCTACAGTGGTCCCCGGATTCCCATGCCCTAGTCGGCTGGCAGATAGAACCCGGCGACCACAAAGAGGTCTATCTGATCCGGACATCGCCTCCAGGGGGCGGGCGCGCCCAACTCCGAACACGGCCCTACGATCTGCCCGGCGATACGTTCACGCACTACGCCCTGAGCGTCTTCGATGTCGCCAACCGCAAACAGATCCGCCCGCAGGTAGATCCCTACGAGCATGAGTGGGAGCCGCCGCACCTCTGGTGGAATGCAGATGGCCGCCGCTTCGATTACGACCAGGAGGATCGCGGCCACCAGAGGCTCCGGGAGATCGAGGTGGATTCTCTTACCGGCGCGACGCGCACCCTCATCGACGAGAAGACCGATACCTTTATCTGGACCGCGCATACGGAAAACCTGAACATGACGTATGTGAACCACCTGCAGAAGACCGAGGAGATAATTTATGTTTCCGAGCGGGACGGCTGGCGTCATCTCTATCTGGTGGATGCGAAGGCGGGCGCCATCAAGAATCAGATCACCAAAGGCGATTGGGTGGTGCGCGGCATCGACCGCATCGATGAGGAGAAGCGGCAGGTCTGGTTTCGGGCCAGCGGAAGGAACCCGGACCAGGATCCCTACTTTATCCACTACTACCGCATCAATTTCGATGGGACCGGACTGGTGGCGCTGACGGAGGGGAACGGCACGCACCGAATAGACTACTCTCCGGACCGAAAATACCTCATCGACACCTACTCACGGGTGGACATGGCGCCCGTGACCGAACTGAGACGGGTCTCCGACGGCAAGTTGGTCAGTAAGCTCGAAGAGGCGGACATCGCAGCGCTGAAGGCGACCGGCTGGAAGCCGCCGGAGGTCTTTGTCGCCAAGGGGCGCGATGGGAAGACCGACATCTGGGGCATTATCTGCCGCCCCAAGAACTTCGATCCGGCCAAGAAGTACCCGGTGCTCGAACAGATCTATTCCGGGCCGCAGGGCGCGTATGTGCCGAAGGCGTTCAGCCCCATAGAGCGCTTTACCTCCATGACGGAGTTGGGCTTTATCGTGGTTCAGATGGATGGCATGGGAACCGCGTTCCGCTCCAAGGCGTTTCACGACATCTGCTGGAAGAACCTCAAGGATGCCGGTTTCCCGGATCGGATCCTCTGGCACAAAGCGGCGGCGGCGAAATATCCCTACTACGACATCACCCGCGTTGGGATCTACGGCACCTCTGCGGGCGGCCAGAATGCCGCCGCTGCCGTGCTCTTCCACCCGGAGTTCTATAAAGCGGCGGTGGCGAACTCCGGCTGCCACGACAACCGGATGGACAAGGCTTCCTGGAACGAGCAGTGGATGGGCTATCCCGTGGGACCGCAGTACGCCGAAAGCTCCAATATCGACAATGCGGCCCGCCTGGGCGGCAACCTGCTACTCATCGTAGGCGAGTTGGACACAAACGTCCCGCCGGAATCCACCCTGCGCTTTGCGGACGCGCTGATGACTGCCAACAAGGACTTCGACATGCTGGTGGTCCCCGGCGCGGATCATGGCATTACCGGTCCGCACAACGCCTATGCCCAGCGCCGCACCCGGGACTTCTTTGTTCGCCATTTGCTGGGCCAAGAGCTGCCCACGCGGAATGCCTCTCCTTAAGCTCCCTCCCTGCCGAGAAGGAAGCCCACTTTCTGTAAAGGAAATGTAACACGCCTGTAATCTGGCGTTAATGTTGGCCCCGTAAGCTATAACGTACCACGCGTCCACGCCCGGAGTTTCCCATTGGATGCGGCAGGAACACAGTGGTCAGCGGAAAGCTGCCGAGCGGTTTTGCTCCTTGTAGCGTCGAGAGAGGCGGGCAGGGCGGTCCGACCCTTCTTGCGGAGTGTAGCAACCGCTCCCATTCAGGAAGAGAGGAAAATCGAATGGCATTCTCGCGCAAGAAGATTGTCTTGCTGGCAGCGGGAGTCCTCCTGGTTCCCGCACTGCTTCTCGTCAAGATGAAGGCCCACGGCTCCGACCATGCCGACACACCCGCCATCGCCGCGCTCCCCGGCACCGACCTCACGGACCTGTACATCTTCCCCAGCCCGACCAATTCCAACAACGTCGTTCTGGCGATGTGTGTGCATCCGTTGATCCCCACCGGAATGGGGCTGAGCACCGTCTTCGATCCGAACGTGCTGTATCAGTTCAAGATCGATACCAACGGCGATTCCGTGGAAGATCTCGTCATTCAGGCGAAGTTTACCGGGATCGGCGCGAACCAGCAGGTGCAGATCTCCGGGCCGGTCAAGCCGTCCCACCTCGGTACGCAGACGGTCTTCGAGACGCCTAATAGCGTCGTAGGGACCATCAACAACACATTCACCCTCTCCAATGGGATGAAGGTATTTGCGGGGGCGCGTGAAGATCCGTTCTTCATCGATCTGAACCAGCTCTATGCCATCTTCCCGGATCGCAAGACCCCTCTAAATGGCATTGCCGTATCCAACCCGAACACCCCGCAGGCGGCGGGCTGGAACCCGGCAGGAACCGCGAAAGACTTCCTGAAGGGCTTCAATGTATTGGCTATCGTGGTGGAGCTGCCCAAGACGATGCTCCAGCCGGCAGGCAGCGACGGCAAGATCCGCGTCTGGATAACGACCAGCAAATAACCCTCTTGAAAGGAGAAGCAACATGAAGAGAATCACCATGCTGACACTCTGCTCCCTTGCGGGTCTGCTGGGAGTGGCCGCGTTTGTGGGCTGCGGGGGCAGCGACAATGGTTCCGCTTCGACGCCGCAAGTCTATACCCAGATGGACCGCCTGGCCCGCCCCGCTGTCAATGAGGTGCTGGCGACAGTTGCCGGCAATCGGCATCAGATCAACGATACGGACAATCCGACCGACGATGCCACCAACCTGAAGCAGGACATCGTCGGCTTTATGAACTTCCCCGCAGGGCGGGACGCGGCGACGCAGAACGCGCTCGCCAGCGTCCTGGTGCCTGACGTCATGGTCGCCGACCTGACCCAGTCCGGCCCCGCCGCCTATCTCGGCGTGGAATCGGGCGGCGCGACCGGCGGCAAGTTCGGCGGGCGCAAGCTCACCGACGATGTAGTGGATATCGACCTGGGCGCGATCTTCGGCAATACGCTGTCTGCGCTGGGCGTCGTCCCCGACGATCACCATGAGCTGCCGCAGTACACCTCGGACAACGTGGACGCGACGACCGCTCCGAAGCACTATCAGGATGGCAGCGCCGGTTTTGGCGCCGCCGCGTTCCCCTACCTCGGCCCGCCGCAATAGTCGGGCGGTTGTAGGATCGAGCTGCTGCAAATATGAGGCATCCGGATTTTGAGACCGGGGATTGAAAATCCCCGTCTGATGTGGCCTGCGGCCAACCGTCCTTCGGACGGAAAAGCTCCCAACGTTGGGATGCGTCCGAATGGACGCTCAGCCGAAGGCTACGTAGACGGGTACGTTCTGTACCCGGTCATCTCAAAAATCGGGATGACTCATGGAACCCGGTGCATGTGAATCGATAGGACCACCATGAAACGTTCGCTTATTCTCATCGTGCCGATCCTGGCGCTCGTCGCCATAGGCTGGAAGGTGCTGCTGCCTCGGAAGGCGGCTCCGGCCCCCTCCGCGTCGGTCGTATATCCCCGCCCGCCTTACGATCCGACGCGCCTGACCAAAACCATCGCCTTCTATGAGGAGCGGGTGCGCACGGACCCGAAGGCGGCCATCGAGTCGGGCCTGCTCTCCGGCTTCTACAGCCAGCGGTGCCGGGAGACCGGCGACATCGCCGACGCCGTGCGCGCCGAGAAGATGGCCCGGCACGCCCTGCAGATCCGATCCTCCCACAATCCAGGGGCCTGGGACGATCTGGCCGTGGCCCTGCTCGCCCAGCATCGCTTTAACGACGCCCTCACCGCCGCGCAGACCGCATGGAAGATCGATTCGGAGGATGAGCAGACGCAGGATCTGCGGATCGAGATCTGGACGGAGCGCGGAGACTACGCGGAGGCCTCAAAGACGCTTCAGGCGCGCAGCGCATCCGGCGAGGATATGCACCTCAAAGCGCTGCATGCCCGCCTCTGCGAGATGAACGGCCAATTGGAGCGCGCCCTGGAACTGTTGCGTCAGGCGCAGTACGCGGCGGATAGAAACTACGACCTGCCCAATGAGAACGTCGCCTGGTTCCATATGCGGGTAGGCGATATGCTGGCGGCCATGGGCAATGCCGAGGGGGCGGAGCGCTCCTACCAGGAGGCGCTGGCGCTGTTTCCGAGCGATTATAAGACCTTGACGGCGCTGACCCGCCTGGCGTGCGGGCAGAGCGACTGGGCGCAGGCCGTCGTGTATGGGCAGAAGGCCGCCGACGTCGTGCCGACCCCGGAAGTCTTGGCGCTGCTGGGCGATGCGCTGAAGGCGCAAGGTAAAATAAGACAGGCAGAGGATCAATTCCGCCTCATCGAGGCGATAGGGACGCTGGCGAAAGCGCAGGGCACGGTCTACGACCGGCAGCGCGCACTCTACCTCGCCGATCATGAGCGCAACCTGGACGAAGCGCTGGCGCTGGCGCGCCGGGAGCTGACGATACGGCACGATGTCTATGCGTACGATACCTTAGCGTGGGTCTGCTGTAAGAAGGGGCTGCTGGACGAGGCGCAGACGGCGATGCAGCAGGCGCTCTCCCGCCACACTCAGGACGCGCGCCTCTATTATCATGCGGGGATGATTGCGGAGCGGCGGGGCGATCACGCCCAGGCCAGGGCGTATCTGTCGCAGGCGCTCACGCTCAATCCCTACTTTTTACCCTTTGCGCCGGATCAGGCGCGCAAACTCCTTGCACAACGATAGGGGTGGAGAAGAGCCAGGCCATGCAGAGGATTGGCGTCACTCATAACCTGATAAGGGCTTTTCTGGGGGCGGCCCTGCTCTGCCTTGGTAGCATGGCGCTGGCGCATCCCATGGGCAACTTCTCCATCAGCCACTACGCCCGGTTCGAGGCGCGGCCCGATGCCTTGCTGATCCGCTATATCCTGGACTATGCGGAGATCCCGACCGTGGCGGAGCGGAGCGCCATGGGCACCGACAACGCGAAGCCGGTCCCTCCGCAGGTGCAGGAGGTCTATCTCAAAACGAAATCTGCTCAGTTGCGGGATGGGTTGATGCTGAGTGTGGATGGCCTGGCGATCCGCCCGGAGGTCCTGACCACCCACCTCCTGTTTCAGCCCGGCGCGGGAGGGTTGGACACCCTGCGGGTAATGTTGGAGATGCGCGCGCCCTTAACGCCCGGCGCGGGGCATCGCATCGAGTATCGTGATGGCAACTATCCCGAACGCACGGGGTGGAAAGAGGTGATCGCCCTCGGCGGCAGCGGCGTTTCGCTGACGGGCTCCACGGTTCCCACTACGGACCGGAGCCAGGAGCTGCTGTTCTATCCGACCGATGCTGCCAACCTCCCGCCCCAGGTGACGGAGGCGACCTTCACGGTGACGCCAGGGAGTGGTGGAGCGGCAGCTTCCGTCATTGGTGCGGGAGGAAAGTCCTCGGAAAACGGCCATATCTCCACACCCGGCAATCCCAATGCCAACCTCAATGCCACCGCCAACAAGAATACGCCGCAGGATCTCTTCACGCAGGCGATTGCCACAAAAGCCCTGACCCTGCCGATCCTGCTCCTCTCGCTCGGGATCGCGTTCCTGTTTGGAGCGTTTCATGCTCTGTCGCCGGGGCATGGTAAGGCGATGGTGGCCGCGTATCTGGTGGGCTCGCGGGGGACAATGAAGCACGCGGTCTTTCTGGGAGGCGTGGTCACGCTGACGCACACCATCGGGGTGTTCGCGCTGGGCCTGATTACCCTGATGGCGACCCGGTACATTGTGCCGGAGCGCCTCTATCCGGTCCTGGGCGCGCTCTCCGGCCTGGCGATTGTGGGGATCGGGTTCGGGCTGCTGATCCAGCGGGTGCGAAAATTCCGCGCGCAAGACGAGGAAGCTGGTCTGGAGAGCGTCGATGGAGCTGGGGACTACGCGGAGTTCGAGCCACCCGTGCTGCCGGACCGCACGCCGATCTCGCTCAAAACGCTGATCGTGTTGGGAATTACAGGGGGTGCCCTGCCTTGTCCCTCCGCGCTGGTGGTCCTGCTGAGCGCGATTGCGCTGCATCGGGTCGCCTTCGGCCTGACGCTGATCGTCGCCTTCAGCCTGGGCCTTGCCGCCGTCCTGACGGTCATCGGCCTGCTGGTCGTTCGGGCGAGGGGTTTGCTGGAGCGGATGCCGATCAGCGGGGGCTTCGTCAGCCGACTGCCCGTCGTCAGCGCAGGCCTCGTCACTCTGATCGGCTTTGTGCTCCTCTTCCGCGCCCTTCAGGGCAACTTCTAAATCGGAAGCTTACCAGAATGGACCAATCTGTTTAATCTTTGTCGTTGGCATAGTAGTCCCATGCCTGGGCTTCCAGCTTCAGAAATGTCGTCTCGATCACGGCTCGGCGTGCTTCTTAATATCTCACCTTACGCAGCCGGGCTATTCCGAGGTTATAAAAACTTCTCGTTCCCCATAACTTTGCGCAATGGGCTAAAGCCCTTCGCTGCGGGCCTTCGGCCAAGTGTCCCCCTGCGGGGACACGAACCACCTGACGGACTGTACGTGTCGGCGAAGGCCGACACTTGGCCGAAGGCCCGCAGCGAGGGAGTTTACTCCCTTGAAAGCGTCATCGGAGATCCACGTCAAAATGCGGGTAACGATGAGTGATAAAATGCCGGCCAAGAAATGTTCGGCCGCGTAATGTGAGTTAATATCCTGGTACCGGATCCAAACCGTCTATCTGGTCATCGAAGACTGCAAGGTAGTGTATTTTTCATCGTAGGATGGTTTCGCGTTCCTGCAATCCGAGATGGCAATGTTCGTGTGAACCTGTCGCCGTTGACTAGTCAGTTACATATTCCCTGTATTCATCTCGGTAGTTCTTTAGGTATAGTCTCTCGATCTCTGCTGGGATCGGGGGACGGCTGACGGTTTCTCTACTGAGGTATTCGTCATTCTCGATGGCTGTCGCGACCACCGAGTGGTTTCTTCCCGGGTGCCATGGACCTGGGGTCGCAAGCCGATAGGATTGGGCCAGGCATTCCAGCGCCCTCTCCCGGTAGCCGATCAGGTGGAAGACGTAGGCGAGGTTCGTCCACGGTTGCTGATGGCGGCGGCTCCAGCGGATGGCGCTCAAGTAGTATCCGATCGCCTGGCCGAGAAGGTTCCAATTCCACGAGTCCTCGTTGGACAACTCTTCACCCCAGCGTTGTATTCTCTCTCGCCCCCGCTCGTTTTCGGAGTGGCTCAGATCAAAGCTCTCGTAATAAATGAAAGGCCCTATATTGACCGCTTCAATTAAATCATTTAATCTTCCGCGTGCAACGGCCCAAGTAATCAAGTCAAAATCACTCTGGGAAAGATTATGACCACTGGTAATTTCCTCCAGATTTTCTCCTAATCTTATTTGGACCATCATCCTTAATGATGCCATATTAGGAAACGTGCTGAGAAGTGCATTGTGAAGTTGTTCAAGCTGATTACCATTAAACTCCATCGTCAAATCCTCCTTGTAGCCGTATTGCAAAATGTGTGATTATCCCAAAAGCGTGACGGGATATTGTTGGAAGGCTGCGTCCATGCTCACTAAAGCGAGACCTTCGGTTCGAGCCTGCGCGATAAGGAGGCGGTCAAACGGATCTTTATGATGGGGTGGTAAGGATGAAAGCGCATAGACGTGTTCCAACTGTACGGGCAATAGTTCAAGCCCATTGGTTTGCTGTTGGCTCCGAATGAGATCGGGAAGCGGCTTGTGCAGGCTGAGCTTACCGAGCTGGTATTTGATTTGCATTTCCCACACGCTGGCGATGCTGAGGACCAGAGTATTGTCAGCATCCTCGCACAAACGCCGTGCTTCCGCGGAAAGCTGGTCGGGGGTGCTATCCCACCAGATAAAAATGTGTGTATCGAGAAGGATTCTCATTCCGTTCCTGTCCAGAATGAATCGGGAAGAGGGGCGTCAAAATCATCGCTGGTGACCATAGCGCCTCGGTTTAAGCCTGCCACACGGACACGTTTCGTTGTCTCGATAGGCACGAGGCGTACCAGAGGTTTATTACCTTCCGCAAGAATGACTTCCGTGCCGGAGAGAGCCAGCGAAATCAGTTCCGACAAAGGTGTCTCCTGTTTGTCAACGTCAATGGTTCTGGTCATGTATTTCCTCCTAAAACCGCTTCTTCTATTGTACCATGCGACGAGCGAAGCTAAAAGAGACGTCCGCTCGTCGCGTGGTAAGAATTGGATGTATCGGTCATTTGAGGAACTTGGCGAACCAATCGAGATTGGTCTGCATGGCTTTGAGGACCATGCGCGGTTCGATCAGGCCGTGCGGTTGGCGCGGGAAGACGATCATGCGCGTCTCGACGCCCTGCTGCTTGAGCGCGTTGTGCAGTTCGTAACCCTGTGAGATAGGAACCCGGATGTCCTGCTCGCCATGTTGGATGAGGCTGGGGGTGGTGACGCCCCCAACGTTGAACATGGGAGAGTGTTTGCGGTAGGTCTCCAGGTCTTCCCAGGACTGCCCTCCGAAGTAGTCCGGCACAAAGGACGGGATGTCGGCGGTCCCGTTGAAGCTCATCAGATTGGTGACGGCTGCGCCGACCGAGGCCGCCTTGAACCGGTGGGTGTGGGTGATGACCCAGGAGGTCATAAAGCCGCCGTAGCTCCAGCCCATGACGCCCAACCGCTCGGGATCGGCAACGCCCTTCGCGATTACGGTGTCCACGCCGGTCATCAAGTCCTGGAAGTCGCCGCCGCCCCAGTCCTTGCGGTTGGCTGCACGGAATTCCTTCCCATAGCCCGAGGAACCGCGCGGGTTGACGCGTAATACAGCGTAGCCCTCCGCCGCGAAGACGGCGGTCGGATAGACCCTCCCCAGTCCGGTGAAGGTCTCGGTGAAAACGCCTGCGGGGCCACCGTGAATGACCAGCAGGAGCGGCACGCGCTGCCCCGCCTGATAGTCCACCGGGTAGGTGAGCAGCCCCTCGATCTCCCGACCGTCGCTGCTATTCCAGCGTATGACTTCGGTCTTGCCCAGCGGGAGGGAGGGGAGTTCGGCATTGGTGCGGCTGATCTGCTTGGGAGAGAAGTCGTCTACCGGCGAGACAAACGCCTCGACCGGCAGGGTGAGCGACTGCCGGGTAAAGCCGAAGTGGGTGCGGGAGGCGTTCAGAGAGTAGCCTTCGTCGTGGGCCGAATGGGCGTGGATCAGGTTGATCTGCCCGGTCTCGACATGGATCTGAGAGAGCGCCGTCTTGGTGCCATGAAACTCCGAAAAGTAGAGGCTGCTGCCATCCGCGCTCCAGCCGATGAGGTTGGGCTGTCCGTCCGGGGTGGCGGGCAAGGCGCGTGCTTCGCCTCCCTTCGCCGGAATGATATAGATCGAACTCTCAAAGTACCAGGAGGGCGGATCATTGCTCAGGGTGAAGGCGATAGACTGCCCATCCGGCGAGTAGAGCGGCGAATAGGCGGCGCGGCTGCCGGAGACGAGCGTCGTCTCCGTGCCCGTCGCCACATCCACCAGGGAGATGTCGGCAGTCGGCCAGAAGTCCGCCAGAGGGTCCAGGGTGTGGGCGTAGGCGAGGGTCGCGCCGTCTGGCGACCAGTCGAATTGCACCACGTTGCGCGGACCCGATGTCAGCTTGCGCGGCTCTCGCTTGCCGTCGGCGTCCTTCTGCAGCGCGATGACGTAGATCCGGCTGTACTTGATGTCCTCGGACTTCCAGCTCCAGTCGTCCTTTGCCTTCTTACGCTTCTCCTCCGCCTCATCCGGCTGGTCGGTCATCAGGAAGGCGATGTTCCTGCTGTCCGGCGCCCAGCGGTAGTCGCCCACGTCCGTCTTGGGGTCGGTCAGCGGCTCCGCCTCGCCGCCGCCGCTGCGCAGGGCGTAGAGCGTCGTCTTTTCGCCGCGTTTGGAGGTGAAGGCCAGATAGCTCCCATCCGGCGACCAGCGCGGGTTCTGCGATCCCTTCTCGCCGAAGGTGGCCTGGTAGGCGTCGCTCCCATCCGCGTTCGCCAGCCAAAGGTGGGTGAGATACTCGCTCTTCTCCTCGGTCATTACCGGTTCGGTCACGGTGTAGGCGACGCGCCTGCCGTCCGGGGAGACCCGCACCTCCCCGACCCCCTTCACATCCAGACAGACTTCCGGCGTCCAGGCCGTGGGTGGGGCTTTCGCTTCCACGCTTGTCTCGTTCTCCATGCTTATGCCTCTCCTCTCGGTGCATTAGTTATGCTGGAGCTTAGTTCCGGAAGGCAGGGTGCGATTCCTTCTCTTATGGCAGCAGGGAGAGCATCATCACACGGAGTACTTCGTCCAGCGTCGTGATGCCTTCGAGGGCCAGACGGACGCCATCGGCAAAGAGCGGCCGCATCCCCTGCTGTACAGCGATCTCATGAAGTTCTGTTGCAGAGGCGCGGCGGAGGAGTGCATCGGTGAGGGCCTGGCTGTTGGGCAACTCCTCCATGAGCGCGGTGCGCCCCCGATAGCCGGTTTTGCGGCACTGGTCGCACCCGCGCCCCCTATAGAGCCTGCTGCCCTCCGGAAGCGGGTATCCACGGGAGGCAACCATCTCCCGTATCCGCACCCCATGGGACCCTGCCGTCTCCGGCGAGTAAGGCTCCTTACAGTGGGTACAGATTTTTCGCACCAGGCGCTGCGAGAGGATGCCCATGAGGCTGAACGTGAGCAGAGCCGGATCGACCTCCATGTCCAGAAGGCGGCGCAAGCCCTCGGCGGCGCTGTTGGCTTGCAGGTTGGCGAGTACCAGATGCCCCATCATGGCGAATTCGGCGGCCAGGCGCGCCGTTTCGGCGTCCTCGATGCTGCCGATGAGCAGGATGTCCGGGTCCTGTCGCCAGACGCTGCGGAGGGCTGCTCCGAAGGTGAACCCGGTCCGCTTGTTTACCTCGATGGAGGTGGTGTGCGGCAGCAGGAATTCGACCGGGTCCTCTACCGAGATCACCTTGCGGTCGGGGGCGGCGATCTCCTGAAGGCAGCTATAGAGGGGGGTGTCTTTGCCGCTGCCGGTGGGATCGGTGAAGAGGATCAGCCCGTTGGGGTTTCGGATCCATGCGCGCAGAGGATCTTCCGAGGGGATGCCCCATGCGTCCAGGCTGAGCACGGTGTTGGAACGGTTCATGATGCGCACGGTGATCGCTTCGCCAAAGACTGTCGGGGTGGTCGCGATGCCGAACTCATAGTCGTGGCCTGCGTGGGAGGCCAGTACGCGCCCATGCTGCGGCAGCCGTTTTTCGTTCATGTCCATGCTCCCCATCTGTTTTGCGCCCAGTATCAGCGCCTCGTGCAGCGCGAAGGGCAGGCGGCGCACCTCTTCCATTCGCCCATCCACGCGGTAGCGCAATAGGAGATAGTCTTCGCCCTGCGCCTTCACGGGTTCAAAATGGATATCCGAGGCGTGCATCGCCAGGGCCAGCAGTCCGATCCGCTCCTCCAGCAGCCGGATCTTGGCTTCGCCGGTATCGGGGAGGCTGTCGCCTTCGGGGACCTCCTGCCCGGCCTGCTGCAGGGCGTCGCCGAAGAAGCGGAGTTCGACGTCCAGAGCCTCCGATGGAGCGGGCGCGGCGGCAACGGGGCTGCGGTGGGTATAGGCGACCAGGTCCCACTTGTTGAAGCGCCACTGCCGGCCCGCCTTAAGGCCCTTGAGTTCGCCCTGGTTGAGCAGACGGTAGAGGGTCGGCTTGCTGATGCCCAGAAACTTTGCCGCCTCATCCATATTCAAGAGGGGATTGTTGACCTCTTCGCGGACCCGCTCCAGGGTGACTTCCAACTGCGCCAGCACGCGGGCAGCCAGCGCATTGCCCTCGCGGAGCATGCCGAGGAGCAGGTGTTCGGTCCCGATATAGTCGTTGCTGAGCAGGCGGGCCTCGTCGTAGGCGAGATCGATGACGCGCTTTGCAGGGCGCGTCAACTCCTGCTCGTCATTGGGATGTTCCGGGGTCGGCTCCGGGGCATCGCCTTGCTCCGCCTTGGACCGCGCAATCTCCTGCTCCACAGCCGCGACCACCCGCTCCGGCGCGAGACCCAACCGCTCCAGAATGCGCACCCCGATGTTCTCGCGCTCCCGCAGCATGCCCAGCAGCAGATACTCCGTGCCCACAAAGCGCGGTTCGCCATGCGCTTTCGCCTCTTCCTGCGCCAGATGCACCATGCTTCTAGCCCGTTCGGTGAACTTCTCCCACATTTCCCGACTCCTTTCAGGGTAATCATTGATTCCCAAATTACCAAATGACACATTTTGAGAAAAGAGTCAAGGGCGCAAGAACATATTTTTAAGGCCGGGCCGTAAACGACCCGGCCGTGTAGGGCAGGGGCACTGTCCCCTGCCGAAACATTGAAAGGTCGCACCTTCGGTGCAGTCCAAATCTGCTCTTCCCCCGCAGATTTCGGCGCAGGACGGGGCCTGCGCCCTACACACAACCGTCTGACGGCCGGGAGAGGGTTGTCCCCACAGGGCGGTTGGCCGTAGGGGCAGGCCCCTGTGCCTGCCCAGGGCAACCACGGGGGGTTGCCCCTACAGCTGGGGTCGTTTACGGCCTGGCACGGATTGGAACAGTATTGAGACTAGTCGAGCGGGTACGGAGGCTTCAGTGGTTCGGAGGCGGTTCGCATTATGTGCCGTATCTTTGCGTGGTACGCTCCTTCGCTTTCGCCGCCTCTTCCTGCCGGTTTTTTGGCGCGGCGCTGGATTCGAGCGAGACAAGCAGTCGGCCCAGGACGTCTGCGATGTCGTCCACCGCGGCGTCGAAGGCGGCTTGGTTCGCCCTGGAGGGTTTGTTGAAGCCGCTGACCTTCCTTACAAACTGCAACGAGGCCGCGCGGATCTCTTCCTCTGTGGTCGGCGGCTCAAAGTTGAAGAGCGTCCTGATATTTCTGCACATCTTGCGTTGTCTCCTATACGAGTGTCTGGTCTTCGATTTCTTTCGATTTGAGAATGTATACGGAAATCGCGGATCAAACGGCGTTAAAACGCCGTTCTGATACACAAAGTCCGCCTTCGCGGACTAAAGCCCTAACAAAACTTTGAGACTTCCATGAGGACAAGTGTATGTCCGTCCGCAGGACGGTCATCCGAAGGCGCGCTGAAGCGTCGGTGCCTTGCACCGTTGGGGACACGTCGGTCGCCAGACCGGGCAGCGAAGCGAAGCGGAGGATATGGGTATTTCAATGCCCGGCGATGG
Organism: Chthonomonadaceae bacterium; assembly: GCA_035295825.1. Taxonomy (GTDB): domain Bacteria; phylum Armatimonadota; class Chthonomonadetes; order Chthonomonadales; family Chthonomonadaceae; genus DATGIG01. The sequence goes on from DATGIG010000249.1 coordinate 22,179, forward strand.
GTTTGTTAGACGCTCTAAATTCTCAACCCGCCTACGCGGGTTGAGCATTACAGAACGAGGTTTCAACCTCGTGGCAAAAGTTGACGAATGGAAATTTCCTTTCCACTCTCTTACTCCGCAGAGGTTGAGCAGAGGGGAAAGAGTGTCGAGAAATTTATCGTTCCGTTGAAGAGATCGTGTCGAGAACGAGAGAAGAGGGAAGAGAAGGGGCCAGGATCGGAGGGACGATGCGAACAGCGGCGCGGAAGGCATCGGCGAACTCTTCGGCGCGCTCCGCGTCCTGAGCGCGCAGATGGAGGGTCGCCAGCGTGTCACTCTTGGCGGCGCTGTCGCCGGTCTTGCGGGTCAGGACAATGCCGACAGCGGGATCGATGGCGTCGGAAATGGTAGCACGGCCTGCGCCGAGGCGCATCGCCAGTTTGCCCACGGCCTCCGCATCGATGGCGGCGACCACACCGCCGAATTCGGCTTTGACCGCGTGCTGGGTAGGCGCGACCGGCAGTGCAGCCAGGATCGCTTCGCAGGTGTCCGGCCCGCCCTGCGCCCCGACGATCTCCCCGAACTTCGATGCGGCCTTGCCCGTCGTAAGCAGGTCTTCCGCCAGGGCGCGTGCCCCGGTCGTGCTCTCTGCTCGCCCCACGATCACCAGGGCATGCGCGGCGAGGTCGAGGCAGAGGTCACGGAAGTCCGCTTCAATGGGAGAGGTGTTGCTTAGCACCGCAAGCGCCTCCGCGACTTCCAGCGCATTGCCGACGGCAAAGCCCAGCGGCTCCTCCATGGCGGTGAGCAGGGCCGTCGTCGGGACGCCCGCTGCCGTCCCGATGGCGACCAACTCCTGCGCCAACTCCTCGGCCCGTTCGCGCGTCTTCATAAACGCGCCGCTGCCGACTTTTACGTCCAGCACGATGCGCTGCGCTCCTGCCGCCAGCTTCTTACTCAGGATGCTGCTGACAATGAGCGGAATGCATGCCACGGTCGCTGTCACATCCCGCAGCGCATACAGAATGCGGTCTGCGGGGGCCAGGTCGCCCGTCTGCGCCAGTAGGGCGGCTCCCACACGGCGCACCTGCGCTTTCGCCTCCGCCACGCTCAGGTTGGTCCGGAAGCCGGGGATGGATTCCAGCTTGTCCACCGTCCCGCCGCTGTGGCCCAATCCCCGCCCGCTCATCTTCAGCATGGGAATGCCCGCCGCCGCCAGGATCGGGACCATCACCAGTGTGGTCTTGTCCCCCACGCCACCGGTGCTATGCTTGTCGAGCGCAGGGCCGTTCAGCAGGTCCGACAGGTCCAGGCGCTCGCCCGAATCGCGCATCGCCAGCGTCAGATCCAGCGTCTCCCTACGGGTCATACCGCGCAGATAGACCGCCATCAGCCAGGCGCTGGCCTGATAGTCGGGGATCGTGCCCGCCACGACGCCCTGAATGAAGAAGCGGATCTCCTCCTCCGTCAACTCGCCGCCGTCGCGCTTCCTGGCAATGATGTCCATAACCTGCATGTTTCAATCCTTGGACAGGATTAACAGGATTTTCAGGATGAACAGGATTAGCTTTCAGCACCCACCGAGGGTTAATCTGAATTAGATTGGTAAAGCCTCGTCATCTATGGTGTGGTTTTTGAAATCCTGTTCATCCTGAAAATCCTGTTAATCCTGTCTCTTTAAGCGCTCCTGGAAGTACGCGATGGTCTGCTTCAGCCCCTCTTCCAGAGTCACCTTCGGCTCCCACTGGAGCAGCGTTTTCGCCTTGGTGATATCGGGACGACGCTGCTTGGGATCGTCGGCAGTGAGGAGCGGCTGAAAGACGATCTCGCTGGAGCTGTTGGTGAGGGCCTTAATCTCCTGCGCGAACTCCAGCATGGTCCGCTCGGTCGGGTTGCCGATGTTGATCGGCCCGGTCTGGTCGGACATAACGAGGCGATAGAAGCCATCAATCAGATCGGTGCAGTAGCAGAAGGAGCGGGTCTGCTTGCCGTCACCATAGACCGTGATCGGCTCGCCGCGCAGAGCCTGCCCGATGAAGTTGGGCACCACGCGCCCGTCGTTCAATCGCATACGTGGTCCGAACGTATTAAAAATGCGAACAATTTTTGTATTCAGTTTATGATAGCGATGGTAGGCCATTGTGATGCTCTCGGCAAAGCGCTTGGCCTCATCGTAAACGCCACGAATGCCGATGGGGTTGACGTTGCCCAGATACTCCTCCACCTGCGGATGGACCAGCGGGTCACCGTAGACTTCGGAGGTCGAGGCCAGGAAGAAGGTCGCGCCCTTGGCGCGGGCCAGGCCCAGCGCCTTGTGGGTGCCCAGCGCATTCACCTTTAAGATCTGGATGGGTTTGGTGGGGAAGTCCACCGGGCTGGCAGGGGAGGCCAGGTGAAACACAAAATCTACCGCGCCGTCCAGAAACAGGTACTCGGTGACGTCATAGAGAATGAAGCGAAAACGCGGATTGTCAATGAGGTGGGCGATGTTGTCTGTGCTGCCCGTAATGAGGTTGTCCATCACGACGACCTCAAAGCCCTCCGCCAGGAGCCGATCACACAGATGCGATCCCAAAAACCCGGCTCCGCCCGTAACAAGCGCGCGCGGCATAAGCATCCTCCCTGTTCGTTATGGCATGCGCTGTCCATGAGTGTGGGCTCTGACCCTAACGGGAGCGGCCACGAGATCCGAACTCATAGGAGACGTATGAGTTGGTACGAAAGGGAGTATAGCAGACCGGTCTCTACCCCGTCAAGGCAGCGCGAAAGTTTGACGGGCACGCGGCATTGTGATATACTTTGTCAGATTCTCAAGAGCGAGGTTACTACCCATGTCTGGACATTCAAAGTGGCATAATATCCGCCTTCGCAAAGGCGCTCAGGATGCTAAGCGCGGCAACCTGTTTACCAAACTGGCAAAAGAGATCATCATGGCGGCGAAGTCGGGCGGCGGCAACCCCGACTCCAACCTGCGCCTCCGCCTGGCGATCCAGAAGGCCAGGGAGCAGTCCATGCCGCAGGACAACATCAAGCGCAGCATTCAGCGGGGGACGGGCGAGATCGAGGGCGCGGCTTTCGAGGATGTCACCTACGAGGGCTATGGGCCGGGCGGCGTCGCCGTCCTGGTCGACGTCGCCACAGACAACAAGAACCGTACCGTCGCCAATATCCGGAATATCTTCAGCAAGAACGGCGGACGCATGGGTGAATCCGGCTCCGTCTCCTACCGCTTCCGCCCTGTCGGGATCATCACCGTGCCGAAATCCGCTACGGACGAGGACACGCTGCTCGGCGTCGTCCTGGATGCCGGCGCGGAGGATGTCCGGAGCGAGGACGAAGAGGTGTATGAGATCGTCTGCCAGCCCGAGGACTTCGGCGCGGTCCGCCAGGCGATTGAAGAGGCCAAGCTTACCATCGGCAGCGCCGAATACACCATGGAACCCACCGACACCGTACAGCTCGATGTCAAGGATGCCGCCCAGATGCTGCGTCTTATTGAGCGCCTGGAAGAGGACGACGACGTGCAGAACGTCCACGCCAACTTCGAGATGACCGACGAAGTCATGGAAGCCGCCAGCCGATAAGCATCCCCGAATGCCGCAGGATCGGATCAACCCGTGAAACCGTGGCCTCTGCTGTTCGTAATGCCTGGAAAGAAGAATGCATGAAATTGCCGCAAAAAGGCGCAAAAGACGCAAAAAGAGGGAAGGTAACATTTTTTGCGCTTTTTGTGCTTCTTTGCGGCCATCTGCCGTTTCCCCGGAGGTTGATGTCCTTGAATAGATCGCCTAATTCTCCGCGCCTCCCCCTCCTTTTGCGACGGGGGCCTTTGTGGCTGCTGGTCGTATGGTGGCTCCTGGCGGGAGGGCAGCGTGCCAAAGCGGTAGACATCGACGCGCTGATCGGTTTTGGCCAGGGGGGCATCTCCCGCTCTTACTACCGTATCGATTCCTGGACCCCTCTCACGGTCTATCTCACCGGGCAGGGCGTGCACGGAGCGGGGCAACTGCAGGTGACGGTAGATAATGACGGGCGCACCACCGTCTATACCCGACCGGTCTCCATGCGGGAGGGCTTCCTGAAAGAGGCGCAGACGGTGAGCTTTGTCTTCCCCTTCCGCTCCTCACAAAACTATACGGGAATGAGCACCGGGAAGACCGACATCCATATCCAACTGCTGGTGGATGGCCGGCAGGTAGCCCAGAAATCCTATACCATCCAGAATGCCCTTCAGGTCAACTCCGACGCCTACAATCTGCTGGCGCTGAACCGCGATGGCAGCGGCCTCAGCTTTCTCAGCAAGAAGCGGATGGGGCTGTTTCATCGGCACATCAACCCCGAGATCACGCAGATGCAGCGGATGGGCGCTGTGACCGTCGGCGCGAACGGCATCAATCCCGAAGCGACCCTGAACGTGATGTACAGTCGGATTGAAACCCTGCCCGGCATGGAGCAGGGGTACGACCTGGTGGATGCCATTGCGCTGGCCGATCTGCAACTCGACAACCTCACCGAATCCCAGTTGAATGCGCTCAAGACCTATGTGCGCAATGGGGGCTTGATGGTCCTCTCCGGAGGCGGCGATATGTCGCGCCTCCGCTCGCAGTTTTTCAAAGACCTGCTGCCGCTCGAGCCGACCGGCGCCACCGTAGTACACGCCCTGCCGGAATTGACGGAGCGGTACCAGGAGCCGCTCAACTTCCCGGTTCCCATCTCCCTCACGGAAGGGAAACTCAAGCCGGGAGCGATGGCCCTCTTCAACCCGGCGGGCCGCGCCACCCCCCTCATCTGCTCCTGGCCCTACGGCAGCGGGATAGTGGTCTTCACGACATTCGACTACCTCGATCCGGTGCTGCGCGGGTGGAAGGCGGCGCCATCGCTCTGGCGCGATATGCTGCGGTGCGGCAACGAGAGCGCCTCGCCCCGCGCCATACTCGCCGCCAACCCCGGCTCCAATCAGGGCGGTACGCTGGCGCTGGAGGATGCGCTGGCCGGTAAACAGGCGACCAGCATTCCCCCCTTCTACGTCATCTCTATCTTTATCGGCGCGTACCTGGTCCTGCTCATTCCGGTCAGTTACCTGCTGCTAAAGCGGCTGGATCGGCGCGAACTCGCCTGGTTCACCGCCCCGGTGCTGATCGTGGGCTTTACCGTGCTCTCCTACCTGATCGCCCGCTCCATCAAAGGCGGAGCGCTCACGGTCAATCGCGCCGTCGTGCTGGAGACCGGCGCCTACAGCGATCAGGTGGCGGGCTATGGGCACTTTACGGTCTATTCGCCGCGCCGCACCACCTACGACATCGCCCTGAGCGGCAGCAACCCCTCCGATGGCTCCTATCGCGATACCGCACCTGAGGAGATCACGCAGCAGTCGGAAAACATGGTGGCGGAGCTCAAGGTAGACCACGATGTCACGACCACCCTGCGTCAGACGCAGATCAATCTCTGGGACAAGCGCAGCTTTGAGACGCCGGTCGTGACCGACCTGGGGGGGATGGTGGAGGCGAAGACCCGGATGATCAATAGCATGCAGGCGGAAGTGACCGTTACCAACAAGACACGCTATACGCTCCGAGGCTGCGGATTGATGTCCTCCGCCAATGCGGTCCCCATCGGCGACCTGGCTCCGGGCCAGACTGGCACGAAGACGATTACCTGGACCTATAAAGAGCCGGGTGCAAGCGCCTTGCACATCCCCGCCGAGAACGTGTCGATGGATCCCAATGCGACGGAAACCCCCGATCTGGTGCGCGCCAGAGTGCGCCAATCTCTTGCCCAGGCTCTGGGTACGGAGACCAACGGAAACAATGGCTATGGAAGGGAAGAAATCACGAATTTCGGACGCGTTCCCAACGCCTTTTATGGTTGGTTTTACGATCCGCTGCTGAACATCACGGTGGATGGCAAACCCACACTGGGCGAAGAAGTGAACCTGCTCTGGGTTCACCTGCCGATGCCCTCCGAGGCGCCCGTTGCGCTGCGCAATACCTTCAATCCCTTCAGCGACCTCCCGGCGCTGAACCTGGAGGATGTCCAGCCGCCTGGGGCGGGCGGGGGACGCGATATCTTCAGGGGGCGGCTCTAAATGTTTAATAATCCGGTGCTCCATAAGGAGTTTTTGAGCTTGCTGCGTCTGCGTCAGATGCCGCCTGCACCCCGATACGGCATTATGACCGCCATCGTGCTGCTGCTCGGCTTTCTCTACTGGATCATCATCGTGCGATGGCTGCTCAATGAGCCCAGTCCGGAAGCCAGCAAGATCGCCTGGCAGATCATCGTCTGGGGCCAGTTCTTACTCATCTGCCTGATCGCTCCCATCGTCGCCGCCAACACCATCACCAAGGAGAAGGAGCAGCAGACCTGGGAATCGCTCATCTTCACCAGCCTGGCGCCGGGTGAGATCATCTTCGGCAAACTGATGGCACGCCTCAGTATCATCGTGGGGATCCTCCTTCTGTTCTTGCCGGTCGAACTGTTCTGTATCCTGCATAACATCGCCGTAGCCAGCGACCCCAACTCCACCGCCCGCCTGACCATGACGGAAATCGGCCTCTCCTGGCTGACGCGGATCCTATGTACGCTCTTTTTCGCGACCCTGGGCCTGTTTCTCTCCTGGTTGCTCCAGCGTACGCTCTACGCGATCATGGCCTCCTATACCCTGGTGGTGGGGATCATGACCATCGCGACAGCGCTCTTCATGCTGATGCTGCAGCAGATCTTTACCGATTCGGATTTCTGGATCAAATGCCCGTTGATGTGGGTCAATCCGGTGTCGCTCATGGTTGTGGCGACCAACCCGACGTCCGCCGTCTCAGGCGTACTCTTTCTGCTGTATGGCCTCATCGTCTATGCCGTCGTGACCTTAGCGATGCTGTGGCGAATGGTCTATGGCTTCCGCCGTTTTGCGTTCCAAAAATAAGGAGATCGTGTCCTCATGCCGATGGTCGAGATCAAACATCTGCGTAAAGAGTACAGAGACCTGGTCGCCGTCAAAGACCTGTGTCTGGAGCTGGAACAGGGAGACATTTTCGGCTTTATCGGCCCCAACGGCGCCGGCAAGACGACCACCATCAAGATGCTCGCCACCCTGCTTATCCCGACGGCAGGCTCCGCCTACGTCAACGGCGTGGATGTGGTGAAG
>DATGIG010000250.1:0-6474 GCA_035295825.1 Chthonomonadaceae bacterium
CGCCCTGCTGCTCGTTTCGGCCCTGTTTATCGCCTGGCTCGATCTGCGTGAGCTATCCCGCAACTATATGAGCCAGCGCCGGGCGATCTGGACGGAGACGGTAGAGCAGAGCGGCAGGGATACATTGCCGCGAGGCCCCTCCTCCGAAGCATGACCGCCGCACCCGAAGATATTCGCTGGATGCGCCGCGCATTGCGCCTGGCGGAGAAGGGCTTTGCGCCCCCGAACCCAATGGTCGGCTGCGTGATCGTGAAAGATGGGGCTGTGGTCGGGGAGGGGTTTCATCCCTTCGCCGGGCAGCCGCATGCAGAGGTCTTTGCGCTGCGAGCTGCCGGGGAACTGGCCAGAGGCGCGACCGCCTACGTCACGCTGGAGCCCTGCTGCCACTGGGGCCGAACGCCGCCCTGTACGGAGGCGCTGAAGGCCGCAGGCGTAGCTCGCGTCGTGGCTGCAACGACCGATAACAATCCGAAGGTGGGCGGCAAAGGGCTGGAATCGCTGCGGGCGGCGGGCATCGCCGTGACCGTGGGCGTGCTGGAGCCGCAGGCGCGCCGCATCAACGAAGCCTTCTTCCACTTTCACGCCACGGGAATGCCCTTCGTGACGCTGAAGGCCGCCATGACCCTGGACGGCAAGATCGCGACCCGAACGGGCGACTCCCGCTGGATCACCGGCCCTGCCGCGCGCAACTATGTGCATAAGCTGCGGGCGCAGAGCGGCGCGGTCATGGTGGGCATCGGGACCCTGCTTGCCGATGACGCCCGTCTGGACGCACGCCTCTCGCCTCCGCCTCCCCGTCAGCCCCTCCGTATCATTGTGGATAGCCAACTCCGCACCCCGCCCGATGCGGCTGCCATCAGGCTCACCGAACCCCCGCACTCCCTGACACTGCTTATCGCCACCACCGAATCCGCCTCTGCAGTGCAAGCCCGTGCATTGCAGACGCCCGCCCGCGCCGACTGTCTGGAGATCCTCCGCCTGCCCGCCACCACCGAGGGCCACGTGGATCTGCGGGCGCTGCTAGGCGTCCTGGCCGAGAGGCAGATCATCAGTGTTCTGGTGGAGGGCGGCGGGCAACTCCATGCCGCGCTACTGGAAGCGAACCTGGCGCAGAAGGCCCTGTTTTTCATCGCCCCCAAGCTGGTCGGCGGGCAGGATGCGCCCACCCCGCTGGAGGGGGAGGGGATCGCAACAATGCAGGATGCGATCCCCTTAGAGGAATTTACCATACGCCGCTTTGGCCCCGATGTGGCCCTCGAAGGCCGGATTGTCTCAGACAAAGAAGCGTGATAAGAGCCAGTGTACGTGGCTGGAAGTGGAACGGAAGGCCGATTCCTGACGGCGAAAGCCAGCATTCGTTCGTATAAGATACATCAGAGCATCGGACGTTAACATGAGTGAGGACAGAATGTTCACAGGACTTGTAGAGGAGAAGGGGACCGTGGTCGAAGTCGCGCTGGGCGAGCGCTCGGCGCGGCTAACGATGACGGCTCCGACGGTGCATGTCGGGGCGCAACTGGGTGACAGCATCGCCGTAAACGGCTGCTGCCTGACGGTGATCGGTATAGATGAGGATCGCCTGACCTTCGATGCCGTGCCCGAAACGCTGCATCGCACCAATCTGGGGAACCTCTGCCCCGGCTACCACGTAAATTTGGAACGTCCCCTGGCGGTCGGAGCGCGGCTGGGAGGACATTTCGTTCAGGGCCATATCGATGGGGTGGGAATCGTGCTGGCGGTCCAGCCGGACGATAACGCGGTTATCCTGGAGATCGGCGCGCCGCCCGAACTCCGTCGCTACTTTGTGGAGAAGGGCTCCGTGACCGTGGATGGCGTCAGCCTGACCGTCGCGGAGGTGCGCCCCGGCTCATTTACGGTCTGGACCATTCCCCATACCCGCGAGGTGACGACGCTGGGCGAGCGCAAAGTCGGGGACCGCGTCAACCTGGAGTGCGACCTGCTGGGCAAGTATATCGAGCGCCTGCTTGCCGACCGCCTCAATGCCTCCTGAGGGCGTTGCCCGGTATATCTGTCGGCAGGAGATTTGCAAAACGCGCGTTTGTCGTGTATATATAACATACACGGTTCTGTTCACATCGGCGTCCCGCCGCGCCGATGTAAGGATACTGCATGAGGTTTTCGTTTTTTTTCACTTTTCCCCTGGTTGTTCTCTGCCTGCTGGCGTCGGCATGTGCGCCGAGGCAGGCCCAGGCACAGATTGGAGAGGCGGTGTATGGCCCTCCCAACCCTGCCCTTACCGGCCCCGCAGTACGTGTGACGCTCTCTCGCCCGTTCTACAAGATCCGGGTGGATGCCAAGACCGGCGCGCCCCAGATGCCGAAGGACGTGGTGGCGCAGGCGGAAGTGGTGAACTGGCCTCCAGGCGCCCCCCCTCCCGATGTCTTTCTCTGGCATGCCTTTCTGGATTGGGACTTCGCGCCCTATCCCACCCACCACAGCATCTCCGAGCGCGTCTTCACCCAGCCCAGCCCCTTCCAGATCCCGCTGGAGGAGCAGGTGCGCGGCGGGACGCTGACAGTCTACGCGAAGACCACCCTCAACGGCAAAGAGATCTATGGGAAAGCGCAGAGCCTGGTGCTGGGCGAAAATCCGCCTCGCGAGATGGTGCTCAAAGCCTTTCCTCCCTCCCGTTTCGGCCTCATGGCCTCCAAAATCTGCATGGCGGAGAGTGAACTGCATCAGTTCACCGAGCCGAGCGGCATGAACCCCGGCGGGATGCCGCTGCTCTCACGTACCAACGATATAGGCCTGATGCAGCTCAATGCGCCGACGGGCTCCATCACGAGCGCCGACGAGGTCTGGGATTGGCGCGCCAATGTGGGGCAGGGGCTGATGATCATGCAGGGGAAGCGGCAGAATACCGTCCTCGCCTCCCGCCACGCCACGGATCGGACCCGGCAGCCCGACCCGGTCCTCGGATCTGCCTACCAGACCTGGAACCTGCTGAACCTGCTGCGGGATGCACAGGATTTGCCACCCCTGTCCGAGCCGGTGATCCCGCCGCTCTCCGATGCCCCAAACTCAGGGATGCTTCCGGACGAACCCGACCCCGATCACTTGCAACTGAGCCAGGTGGAGCGGGACGCCATCCGGCGCTACAACGGCGGGCAGGAGTATGTCTTTCAGATCATTCCCGACGTGACCACCCTCGATATTCTCTGGGAAGGCTGGCAGGTAGATCCCACCCGAGGTGGCATCCGTCCCAACACCGGTGACCCGAACTATGTGCAGCATGTGCTGGATGCGCGGAGCGGGTTCAAGCTCCCGCCGCCTCCCATGCCCAGGTCCACACCCACCAAAACAACGCGCTCTCATCGTCGCGGACACAAATAACATCCCTATGTCGAAACCCACCGAAAATTTTGCTCGTCTGGAAACTGAGGGCCGCAATCCGCGTACTCAGGAACTGGATCGCCTGTCCACGTCCGAACTGGTCGCGACGCTGCATGGCGAGAACCAGGCCGTGCTGGCCGCCGTCGAAGCGACGCTGCCGCAGGTAGCGCAGGTGGTGGATATCCTGGCGGAGCGGATGCCGCGTGGAGGTCGCCTCTTCTATGTGGGGGCGGGGACCAGCGGACGGCTGGGAGTGCTGGACGCCAGCGAGTGCCCGCCGACGTTCGGCGTTGCGCCGGACCTGGTGCAGGGCCTGATCGCAGGCGGTGAAAAGGCGCTGACCCGCTCCATCGAGGGGGCGGAAGATAGCCCGGAAATCGGCGCACAGGATCTTCAGGCCCGTAATGTCGGGGCGAACGACGTGGTGGTAGGGATTGCGGCAAGCGGACGGACGCCCTACGTGATCGGCGCATTGAACGCTGCGCGCGCCCTCGGTTGTGTGACCGTGGCGCTTGTCAATGTGACCGATTCGGCGCTGTCGCACGACGCGGACATCACTCTGGCCGCCGTTACCGGGCCGGAGCCGCTGACGGGCTCGACCCGCCTGAAAGCCGGAACGGCCCAGAAATTGATCCTGAACCTGCTCACGACGGCGGCGATGGTGCGGCTGGGCAAAGTTTATGGTAATCTGATGGTGGATGTGCAGGCGACCAATGCCAAGCTGCGGGACCGCGCCGCCCGGATCGTTATGGCCGCGGCGGAGGTGGAGCGCCCGGAGGCGGAGGCGGCGCTGCACCAGGCCGAAGGCAGCGCTAAGACAGCGATTGTGATGCTGCGCCTGGGCGTATCGTCCTTAGAAGCGGCGCAGCGCCTGGAGGCGGCAGGCGGCAGCGTACGGGAGGCGCTATCCGATAAGCGCGACGTTGTGCTGTAGGGCAGGGGCCAAAAGGTCGCGCTTCGCGCAGTCCAAATTCGCTAACCTAACGCGAATTTCCCCTGCCGATGGATTCAGGGCGCATTGTAGGGGCGCTGCTTGCTGCGCCCTCAGCGCCCCTACAATGATAGGATGGAGGCTGATTAGGGGGAGCTATGAACCTGGATATCATTGGGAAGGTTGCGGAAGGCAAAATTCAGGAGGCCATCGAGGAGGGCAAGTTCGAGAACCTGCCCGGCAAGGGCAAGCCCCTCGTTTTTGATGACGACCCGGCGACGCCCGCCCACATCCGCATGGCGAACAAGGTGCTGAAAAATGCCGGCGCGTTACCGGAGTGGCTGCAGATCCGCAAGGACATTCTGGAAGAGCGGGAAGAGATCATCAAACTGAAGACCCGCCTGATCCGGGACAACCAGGCCAAGCGCCAGCGGCTCGTAACGCTGCCCGCTTACCATGTCTCCGTGCGCCAGTATGCGGAGTGGCACGCCCGGTCACGCGCCGAAGTGCTGCGCCACTATAAGAGCGTCAACGACGGCATACTGAAGTTCTGCCTGATCGCGCCCTCGACGGCAGAGCCGCTCACTCCGTTTCGGATCGAGCAGGAGATGCGTGCCTTCGACGAAGTTTTCCCGCCTCTGGAGCAGCAGGAGGCGGTCACTCTGCCGGAGACCCGGCCGGAGGGCGCTCTGAAGGGGATCGCTCGCGCCCGCTACCAGGAGAACGAGCGTAAGATCGGATAAGTGACAGGCCGGAACGGCCCGGTTAATTAGGGGGTTAGGTGTGCCGCGAATTCTGGCTCTGGATGTGGGCGAAAAAACTATCGGCGTCGCCTGGAGCGATGAGACCGAGACTTTGGCCTTTCCTGGAGAGACGATCCTCCGGCAGGAGGGGAAGAAGCGCGACATGGCCGCGCTGCGCCAACTCGTTGCTGACAAACAGGTGAAACACATCGTCGTCGGCCTGCCGCTGATGCTGGATGGAACGCGCGGTATCCAGGCCGAGAAGGTGGAAGCCTTTGTTGCGGTCTTGCGAAATAGCGTTCGGATACCGATAACCTATCAGGATGAGCGCCTCTCCACCCGCGAGGCGGAGCGCGTCCTGATCGCTGCCGAGCAGGGGCGTGAACGGAGAAAACGCACCGTCGATTCGATGGCGGCCTGCCTGATCCTGCAAACCTACCTTGACCACCAGCGCAGCAGCTATGCTGCTCAGGAGACGGAACTGTGAGCGATGCCGGGCCAAAGTCCTCCGGTAACAAACTGCGCGCCAAGGACGCACTGCAGCGCAAACGTCTACGCACCCGCCTGGTCCTGCTCGGGATCGGGCTTGCGCTGTTCGCGTTGCTCAGTTGGTTCTGGGCTTTCGCCCCGGTATCTTCCGCGCCGAAGCAGTTGCGTGTGGCGATCCCCTCGCGCGTCAGCCTCATGCAGATCGGGGGGATCCTCCAGCGGGAGGGAGTCATCCGGAGCGGATTGGCGTTCGCCCTCACCGCGCGTTTCAGCGGCAAGAGCCTCAAGGCCGGGCACTATAAACTCTCTTCCGATATGACGCTGGACCAGATCCTGGCCCGGATGGAGGCCGGCCCCAACGATAGCGCCTCCGACACCATCCGAGTCACCATCCCGGAAGGGTACACCCTGAAGCAGATCGCCGACCGGCTGGATAGTAAGGGCGTCACCGATGGCAGGGAGTTCTTGCGTCTGGCGACCAGCCATGACGGCATAGCGCAGTTGCAGGCCGATTTCCCACTGCCCGCCGAGACACTGGAGGGCTACCTCTTTCCCGACACCTACGAATTTCCGCCTCACACCTCGCCTGCGCAGGTTCTTGATGCTTTTTTGATGAACTTTTCCAAACGCTTTGCCCGTCCCTATCAGCAGGAGATAGGGCGGAAGGGGTTGCCGACGCTGGTGATCGAGGCTTCGCTGATCGAACGGGAAGCCAAAAAGCCGGAAGACCGCCCCCGGATCGCCGGGGTCCTTGACAATCGGCTGCAAAAAGGGATGAAGCTGGAGATCGACGCCACCGTACTCTATGCGCTGGGCCACCACAAGAGCCGTGTGACCTATCAGGATTTGAAGGTCGAATCTCCCTACAATACCTATCTCCATCCGGGACTGCCGCCCGGCGCGATAGCGAACCCCGGCTTGAGTTCGCTGTTGGCCGCGCTGAACCCGGAGAGGAGC
>DATGIG010000251.1:0-23535 GCA_035295825.1 Chthonomonadaceae bacterium
ACCTGTTTCGGGAGTGTGATCTCGACCTGGAACTCACTCCCCCTCCCTACCTCACTCTCCACATGGATCTCTCCACCCATCAAAGACACCAACTGACGACAGATCGTCAAACCTAAACCCGTACCACCAAAACGACGCGTCGTCGAACCATCCGCCTGAGTGAAACTCTCAAAGATCGCACTCTGACGCTCCTTGGGGATCCCGATCCCTGTGTCCCGAACATACAACCGCCAACACGCCTCCATCGGGCTCTCCGACAACAACTCCGCACCCAGCGTCACCACGCCCCCGGCATCCGTGAACTTGATGGCGTTGGCGAAGAGGTTGGTGACGATCTGTTTGAGGCGGGTCGGATCGCCCTGCACCTGGTTGGCCACCAGAGCGGCGGGGGTTCCCAGGGCAGGCAGCAGGCAGCAGACTTGCAGTCCCTTCTCATGGGCCTTGGGACTGAGCAGGGCGGCGGTATCCTCGATCACATCACGCAACGAGAAATCCAACTTCTCCAGAGAGAGTTTCGTAGCCTCCATCTTGCTGAAATCGAGAATATCGTTGATGATGCCCAGCAGTCCCTCGGCGCTCTGTTTGAGGGTGCGCAGATAGTTCTGCTGGTTGAGGTCCAGGGGGGTGTTGGCGAGCACTTCGGCCATTCCGATGACGCCATTGAGGGGCGTTCTTATCTCATGGCTGGTGTTGGCGAGGAACTCGGACTTGACGCGTGCGGCGGCGAGGGCGGCATCTCGGGCTTCGGCGAGTTCCCAGTTGTTGGTCTCCAACGCCTCCACGGCCTTCGCAAGAGCCTCCTCTGCCTGCTTGCGCTTGGTTATATCGGTCATCAATCCCGTTCTGCCGATTGGCTTTCCGTCTGCATCATAGATGACACGACCTTTCGCCGACAGCCAGTGGATGCTATCGTCCTGCCAGACTACCCGGAACTCATAATCAATTTCCGCCTGTTCCTGGAGAACAATATCCATGTACTCATCGACGTACTTCCGATCCTGGGAATAGATACGATCCAGGAACTCTCGCCCCGTTGTTATCTCTGTTCCCGGCGCGACCCCAAACAGGCGCTCATACCCCTCGGAGAATACCTTCTGATCCGTCCTCAGATCATAACTCCAGGTCGCCATGCTACCTGCCCGCAGAGCGAGCCGCAGCCTCTCTTCGCTCTCACGCAGCGCTTCCGCCATGCGCTTGCGCTCCGTCGTGGCAATACATACCCCGACCAATCCATAGGGAGACTGATGTGCATCCAACAAGAGCGATAGCGACAGATTGACATAGATCTCCCTGCCGGATCGATGACGTACGCGTATCTCACACTCGTGTCTGCCCTGTTCCATCAGGGGGGGCAGAACTTCGTTTTGCAGTATGGAGAGGTCCTCGTCAAAATAGAGGAAGGATAGGTGCTTGCCCAAAACTTCCTCTTGAGAGTAGCCGAAGATCTGCTCCGCCCCTCCGTTCCACAGCACCACATTCCCGCTCATATCGCATTGCAGGATGCCATCGCGCACCTGCTCGAAAATGTGCCCATAATGTCGCAACGCCTCTTCGGTCTGCTTGCGCTCGGTAATGTCCGCGCCAATCAGCAGAAATCCCTGAGCCGCCGTATCCGGCCCTTGAACGGGGTGCAGGCTGAACCCCAGCAAACGGGCGTCCCCATGCTCATCTTCATAGGGAACGTCATCCACACGTACGCTCTGCCCAATCCGACGACACCTCTCGATATTCTGCTCGATCTGTTCCCAATCCCATGCCAGATTACAAGTCTCAAGGCGTTGGCCCAGAATAGCGGACGCAGGCATCCTAAAGATCCCCTCAGCACGTGCGTTCCATAAGTTGATGTTGCCGGCCCCATCTATTCCAATAAGAATGGAAGAGATAGACGCCAGTAATCGCTCGGTGAAGTGGGTGGCCTCCTGGAGTTCCGTTTCTGCCTTCTGAAGATGATCCGCCTGCGCCTGCAGACGGGCAGCCGTCGTGCGCATCTCCATTTCATCGATAACGACGTCTGCCAATTCCGCCAGAATCGCCTGGTGTTTCGCTGTCAGTGCCCGTGGCTGTGTATCGATGATGCAGAGCGTGCCCAGGCATATCTTATCCTTTGTAACAAGCGGGGCACCCGCGTAAAAACGAATAAATGGCTGACCGGTGACCAGCGGGTCATTGCGAAAACGTGGATCTTGCCGGGCATCTTCCACCACCATCACTTTTTCCGAATGAAGGGTATGGGTACAGAACGCGACATCGCGGCCGGTCTGGCGAACATCAAACCCGTGACAAGATTTGAACCACTGCCGATCTCGATCTACGAAACTAATCAGTGCGATCGGGACATGGAAAATCTGTGCTGCCAGCGCGGTAAGGCGATCAAACCCCGCTTCAAACGGGGTGTCCAGGATCGCATGGCGATGGGGGGCGGATAATCGCTTATTCTCTTGTTCAGGAATCGGATAACTCATCTTCTTTATGCTCATGATATATGATTGAGGGTCAATACAAATTGCAGCGGGGCAAGTGACCGGAAGTTAAGATGTAATCCTATATTGGGTTCATCTTCCATTTCGTATAGGTTAACCCACACCATTATCGGCAGGAAAACCAAATTATAGAGCAACTTTTTTTTCGTAAGTATCTTCCCCGAAAATCTACAAATCACCTTGAACCTGCCGATAATACCTATTGCCTGACGGAATACCATCACATAATTGCAAAATACTTAAGGAATATATATGTATGTATTTCTAAATGCAATTTAATACTACAGGTCGAATCGAGATGTTCGACCACTCTGGCTCAATGCATTACGTAAGATTTACCAACCTATGAATAATCCTTCTCGCAAGATTCTTTTCTTTTTCATCACCCTGCTTATTCTGGCTTCCGCCGCAGTCGCGCTTCGACATGCTTTACCGGAATACATCTGGCCGATTCTGTCGGCTGGTGGTTGGGTGGCCTGGGGCTATACGCGCCTGGCGACGCGTCAGGCCCCATCCGCTCTCACTCCGCCCGCCGAGGTTCCAGCGGTAGAGACCACCGAATCTTCCGATGAGCAGAACGATGTGGAAGCTCCGGAGGGTCTAATCGCTCTCGCGGAGGAGACGCTGCGGCAACAACAAGCACGAAGCGCAGAGGATACGGAGACCATCCTGCGGCAACAGGCTCAGATCGAGGAGATGGAGACACGCATACTGCAGATGACGCTGCGTCTGGATCTCGCCGAAGAGCAGGCGCGGGATTACGCTCGCCTGGAACAGACCGCCCGCGAGCAGTCGCAAGCTCTGGAAGGAAGAGAACAGCGTTTGTGCCAGCGTGTCGCAGCTCTGTCCGATGCCATGGCGGGGCAGGTCATTACCTCCCTGGCGGAGGCCGAGCAGGGGATCTCCGCAGCCATTGAAGGCTTTACCAGGATCGCCGATGAGGCGAGAGCGGCAGCGGAGATTGCGCAGGATGCAGTCGGCAGCAGAAGCGAACACAGTGTCGCCGAAATTGCGGTTCAGGCTACGGACGTCATGGGGATGTTTATTCACGCGATGGTCGTCTCCGCCCGCAAGATTACCGATTCTTCCCGGCGGCTGCAGCAGATGGTTGCCCTCTCCGAATCGCTGTATGAACTCCTGGACGATATTGAGGGAGTGGCGGATCAGACCGGAATGCTGGCTCTGAACGCCTCCATCGAGGCGGCTCGGGCGGGAGATGCCGGTCGCGCCTTCAACGTCGTGGCAAAAGAGGTTCGGAAACTGGCCGAGCGTTCACGCCAGTCCGCGGAGCGCATGCGCTCCCTCACCCTGGAGACTGCGCACAGCACACAGACGATCCATACGGAACTGGTGCAAACGGCCGAAAACAGCATGGAAGCGAGTTGCGAGGCTCAGACGGAGATCAATCGCCTGCTGAGAACCCTGCAGGAGGCCGACCTGGCAACGAAAGAGGTTCTGGCCGAGCTGACCTCGAAGAGCGACAATATTACATCGAATTATACCAGTATCATTACTGCGTTCCAATTCCATGATATGCTGCGACAGCGCTTGGAACATGTCGCGGACCCTCTGGTCTCCCTGAGCCGGGAGATGAGCGGCGACCTGGAGGAAGAAGCCCCGGAAGAGCAGAGGCTGGCCTATGCTGTTGGGGAGAATACCTACAGTGCGCGCTCTGTAGGGGCCGCTCCCCCCCTGGAGATTGTCAGTTACGATGCCGAAGAGGACGATAACATCACTCTGTTTTAACGCAGAGGATCTGGTGAGAGGGTAATCAAAATCATGAGCGTTTCCAATACGGGAACCGGCTACCGCCGCAAACAGCACACGGGCACTTTACGTCTCGGCAAAGTCATGGATATCTTCGAGGCGCAGCCGTTACTGGAGAGTTCACGCAAAGCGTTGAATGATACGCAAGCGACCCAGGTTGTCGTTGAGGGCTCCCAGACCGAGCGCCTGGACCTCTCCGCGCTGCAGATACTGCTTGCGCTGCAAAGAGACTTAAAAGCTACGGATCGCTCCTTCCGACTGGAAGGTCTGGCGGAGAATTTGACAACGGCTCTGGCCGCTAAAGGGATTACATTTTAAGGTCGGACCAACCGACAATAGTACCGGACAATCAACTAACGATCCTACCGGACAGCAACACCATATAGGGCGCGCTTTCTACTCGAAATACGTTCCCGATGCAATAATGGCCGCCTCCATCACCATCCTTTCGGGAGACGCCCGGCGGCAGGAGTTCAACCTTGACGAAAACAGCCTTGATAGTAGACGATTCCAGTTCCATGCGCCAGATGGTAAGTTTTACCCTTCGCAATGCAGGCTTCACCGTAATTGAGGGAAGCAATGGTCAGGAGGCTCTCGACAAGCTCAAATCTGTGCCTGGCGGTAAGGTAGATCTCATCATTACCGATCTGAATATGCCTGTCATGGATGGTCTGACCTTTATCCGTTCGGCGCGCGCACTGGCTACCCAGCGCTTTACTCCGATCTTGATGCTGACGACCGAAAGCCAGGAAGACCGCAAAGCAGAGGGCAAAGCGGCCGGCGCGACGGGTTGGATCGTCAAACCGTTCCATCCCGAACAACTTCTCAAAGTCATTCAGAAGGTATTGCCGTCATGAATTTCGATATGGCCATCTTTCACCAGACCTTCTTTGAAGAGGCTGCCGATCTCCTGGCGGATCTGGAAGGGCAGCTATTGCGACTGGAAGAGACCCCCAACGATACCGAAGTGCTCAACACCATCTTCCGCTGCGCACATTCGATCAAAGGGGGCAGCGCGACGTTCGGCTTTACGGACATCGCCCACTTCACCCATGGTCTGGAGACCCTGCTCGACATGCTGCGCAACGGGAAGGCCCATGTGGATGGAACCTTGATCCAGATCCTGCTCGAGTCGCAGGATCAACTGAAGGCGCTGCTCGCGGTAGCGCGTGGTGAGCAGGGGAATGCCCCGGACAGCTCCCAATTGGAGGCGCGGATCCAGGCCGCCATCGCTGCCGCGAGCGCCCCCAACAGACCGCAAGCGGATGCAAACAGGCAGGCGGACAACCACCCGGCACAGGAGGAGACGTCAGAGACTGCCCTGTCCGTCCGCGCCTGGCGTCTACGCCTGGTACCAGGCCCGGATACCCTACGACAGGGCGCCGATCCGGCCCTGCTCCTCTCGCAGTTAGCCTCCGAATGCAACACGCTCAAGGTCCAATGCGACACTTCCCACCTCCCGAGCCTGGCCGAGATGGATGCGGAGACCTGTTATCTGGCGTGGGATGCTGAGTTTGAGACGGAGTTGGACGCAGAGCAGATCCTCGATATCTTCGAGTTTATCGCCGACGAGAGCGAGATCGTCCTGACCGAGCAACCCAAGGCTTCCCTGCCTCAGGCTGCAAGGGAGACGCCCGCCAAGAGGGAAGCCGATTTCGTAGCCCCTGCGGAGGATCATGAGGCCGAACTCGCCGAGCCCATCGCCGGTCCCGCGCCGCGCATGGCTCCTGCCGATCCTGCTGCGGCATCCGCAGCGAAGGCGGAGACCCACACACTGCGCGTTTCTACCGACAAAGTGGACAAATTGATTAACCTGGTCGGAGAACTTGTCATCAACCAGTCCATGCTCAATGAGGTTGTGCAGGACTTCACGATGGCGAAACTGCCCCGCCTCATCGAGGCCGTCGCCGAGATGGAGCGCGCCTCGCGCGAGTTGCAAGAGCGGGTGATGGCCGTACGCATGCTCCCGATCAAGCACGCCTTTGGACGCTTCCCTCGCCTGGTACGCGACCTGGCTTCAGCCGGCGGCAAACGCATCGAACTGAAGACCACCGGAGAAGAGACGGAGCTGGACAAAACCGTCATCGAGGCCGTCGCAGACCCCCTCACGCACCTCGTCCGCAACTCGGCGGACCATGGTCTGGAGACGCCCGAGGCGAGGCGTAAGGCCGGGAAACCGGAAGTCGGCACGATCGCGCTCAACGCCTTCCACGAGGGGGGCAATATCGTGATCGAAATCTCTGACGATGGGCGCGGCCTGGATCGCGACCGCATCTACGCCAAGGCGCTGGAGCGCGGACTGCTCTCCGAAAGCGACCCGGTCCCCTCCGACGAGGCGCTCTACAACTATATCTTCCATCCCGGCTTCTCGACAGCGGCGAAGGTCACCGATCTCTCCGGGCGCGGCGTGGGGATGGATATTGTCCGGCAGGCGGTCCAGGCGTTGGGAGGCTCGATCTCCCTCTCCTCTACCCCCGGCTTAGGCACTCGCTTCCGCATCCGCCTCCCGCTGACGATGGCGATCCTCGAAGGGCTGTCCCTCTCGGTCGGCGGAGAGGTCTACATCCTGCCCCTGACCAGCATTGTGGAGAGCATTCGCCCGAAGACGGGAGATGTACGCCTCATCGCCGGGCAGATGGAAGTGGCTCAGGTGCGCGGCGAGATCCTGCCCATCCTGCGCCTCTACCAGGTCTTTGGCGCGGAGCCGATCCTCACCGATCCGACCCAGGCGCTGCTGGTCATCGTCGAAAACGACGGCCGTAAAGTCGCGCTCTTGGTCGATGAACTGATCGGGCAGAGCCAGGTGGTCATCAAGAGCCTGGAGACCAACTACCGTAAGGTCGACGCCATCGCGGGCGCGACCATCCTGGGCGATGGGCGCGTCGCGCTCATCGTGGATGTTCCCGGCCTGGTACGGGGCATATTATCGGGATCCAACAGCTTTAGCCTGGCCGCATGATGCGGGCTTAGAAAGCATGGGAAACATCGTGTCCAACCAACAAATCATGGGATCGCATACGCCATCCTCAGACCAGAAGAGGCTGCTCTCTTGCCGGTTACGCCTCCGATTGGGCTGGTGCTGTATGCTGTTGGCTCTGGTGCTCCAGTGTGCCTCTGTGGGATTACTGGCACAACACTGGCAAGCGGGACTCCTCGTTCGGAGCGGAGGGGTCTATCTGGTGGGTAAATCGCTCTTTTATTTCGGCCTTTTCCTGGCCGGCCCTGCCGCTATACAGCGCTATCCCTGGCTGCGACCCGGTCATTGGTTTCGTCGCCGACAAGCGCACTGACAGTACAACAAGAGCCGAGGCAGCGACGCATCGAAAATCGGTGGGTAGGCTGTTACACGGTATAGAGGGGTTCTATGGCAAACAATCAGATCGATACGCTGAACCAGGAGATCGGGCTCTCAGCGGATGCAAACCAGTTCCTGACCTTTACGTTGGGTGAGGAAGAGTATGGGGTAGACATCCTGAAGGTGCAGGAGATCAAGGGATACGTTCCCACCACACGTATTCCCAATGCTCCTTCGGATGTGACCGGCGTACTCAACTTGCGCGGCACCATTGTGCCCATCGTAGACCTGCGGCGCAAATTCAATCTGGACATGACGGAGTACGACCAGTTCACCTGTATCGTCGTCGTCGTCGTTCAGAACCGCGTCATGGGCATGATCGTAGACAGCGTTTCCGAGGTGATGAACATCCCGCCGTCGGATATTCAGCCGCCGCCCGACTTCGGCAACGGCTTCGGCTCCTCCATGCTGCGCGGCATGGCGAAAGTAGGAGAGAAGCTTATTATCCTACTCGATATCGATACCGTCTTACTCGGCGAAAGCGCCGGAATGGCCTACGCAGCCTGACATACTCTGCAGGCTTTCATTCTCACTCGCAACGTTCCGTCGAATGCGCCCCTTTTCCGCGGCAAACGGAACCAGAACAGAAAGGACAAACACCCGTTATGGCAGCGCCAGCCAGAAAACTGAAACCCGCTCCCGCCGAGGAGCCCAATACCGAACTTTCGATTGTCGAAACGAAATCGCCGCAGCCGGCACCTGCAGCCCGAACGCCCCGGCCCCGCCTCTCCGTCGTTGAGCAGGCGCCCAAGCCCAAGCCGGAAAACCCGCTGCTGCAGTGGGCCATGTCCGCCGTGGAGAATTCGCGTTCCAACACGTTCTTCTGCGATCACGAATTCAACATCGTGTATGCCAATAAGAAGAGCTTCGAAATCCTGAACTTCATGGAGCCGAACCTGCGCAAATTCGATTCCTGGAAGCATTTCCGGGCCAACGATGTGGTGGGGATGAACCTGGAATTCCTCTTCACGGACGAACCGCTGGAGTTCCGCAGAGCTACCGATCCGCGCAACCACCCCTACCAGAACCGGATCCAGACCGGACCCTGCATCTGCGATGTCCAGGTCACTACCATCAAAGGGGAGAACGGCGATGTGCTGGGATTTGCCGTGGATTGGGAGCGCATTACCGAAAAGGTAGCGCAAGAGAACCGCCAGGCCCAACTGCTCTCGGCGCTCGAAGGCTCTAAGAACGGTGTCATGATCACCGATGCCGATCTGAAGATCAACTACATGAACAAGACGCTGGGCGGTCTGCTCAAGAGCTGGGAAGCCGACCTTCAAAAGCTGTTCGGGACCGGTTTCCATGTGGATGCTCTGCTGGGCCGCTGCTTAGACGACTTCCATAAGAACCCCGCACACCAGCGTAAGCTCCTGGCGAATGAATCGATCTTCCCCTACCAGACCGTCATTACCGTAGGTCCTTACAAGATCGACCTCGGCGTCAATATGATCAAGGGCAAGAACGGCGAGGTTATGGGGTACTGCACCGAATGGCAGGATGTGACCGAGCGCCTCCTTGAGGAGGAGGACTATAAGGCCAACGTCAAGATGATCGCGGATCGGATGGAGTTCCTTCGCGGCGCCTGCTCCACCGACCTCGCCGAGGCGATGGATTCGCTGGCCAACGGCAACCTCACCTTCAAGATTACGCCGAAAACGCCGCTGCTCGACATACCCAAGCAGCCGGACCTGGCAATGATGGCCGAGACCTTCAACAACCTGCGCAACCAGACGGTAAAGACGGTGGAAGCGTATGGCCGCGCCCAGGAGGCGCTCTCCACGCTGGTGGCGCAGACCCGCACGTCCGCGGAGCGGATCGCGGATGCCTCTACAGAGGTCTCCACGGGAACGGATGATCTCTCCCAGCGCACCGAGGAGCAGGCCTCCAGCCTGGAAGAGACCGCTTCCAGCATGGAGCAGATGACCTCGACGGTCAAGCAGAACGCGGACAACGCCCGCCAGGCCAACCAGCTCGCGGCGCAGGCCAGCGACATCGCCTCCAAGGGCGGCGCGGTCGTCAGCAACGCCGTCACCTCGATGGAGGAGATCAACAAGGCCAGCAAGCGGATCGCGGACATCATCTCCGTGATCGACGAAATCGCCTTCCAGACGAACCTGCTCGCGCTCAACGCCGCCGTCGAAGCGGCGCGCGTCGGCGAACAGGGCCGAGGCTTTGCCGTCGTCGCCGCGGAGGTCCGCAACCTCGCCGGGCGCAGCGCCACCGCCGCCAAGGAGATCAAGGCCCTGGTACAGGACAGCGTGGCGAAGGTCCAAGAGGGCAGCAACCTGGTGAACCAGAGCGGCCTGACCCTGGATGAGATCGTCAACTCCGTCAAGAAGGTTGCCGACATCATCGCCGAAATCACGGCGGCCTCCCAGGAGCAGGCGGCAGGCATCGAGCAGGTGAACAAGGCCATCATGCAGATGGACCAGATCACGCAGCAGAATGCCGCGCTCGTCGAGGAGACGGCGGCGGCCAGCCAGGCCATGACCCAGCAAGCGGGCGACCTGCGCAGCCTGGTCAGCCAGTTCCAGTTGGATGCCTCCTTCCTGGCCTCCCTGGAGCAGGGCGCTCCCTCCGGACACGCCCCGAGCGCACCCGCAGCGCGCCCCAAGGCCGCGATCACGACGCCTACGCGCACCATGCGGACCAGCGAACCGCCCCGAAGGGCGACCGCTCCCAAGTCGGAGGAGGGCTTCGAGGAGTTCTAAACCTCGCCTTCATCGGAACCCTCTCGTATTGAGAGGGTTCCCGATGATGTCGCATCGTCACCTATCCCCTTTCCGCAATGGGCTTGACTCCCATGTGAAACTAAAAGACCCTTACAATATGGAAGAGTATTCATTAAGCGACATAGAGTTTCAACGGATCCGACAACTGGTCTATCGACTGACAGGTATCTCTCTCTCAGATGCAAAGCGACAACTGGTGAAGTCCCGCCTGCAAAAGCGGCTCCGCCGCTTAAATTTGAGTAGTTTTCAGGCCTACTACGACTATCTGATCGCCCAGGGCGACGATTGCTCCGAACGCACCGAATTTATCAATTGTATTACCACCAACAAGACTGATTTCTTTCGTGAGCCGCACCATTTCGATTTCATCGCGAAGAAAGTCATTCCTCCCCTGGTTCGTATGGCCGACCAGGGGATGCGGGAGCGCAAGTTACGCATCTGGCATGCGGGCTGCTCGACGGGAGAGGAACCCTATACGCTCGCCATGACGCTCGATCAGGCATTGGATCGCCAGGGCAACTGGGATTGGAGGCAACTCGCTTCCGACATCGATACCGGTGTCCTTGCCCACGCCGAACGCGGCGTATACGAGCGTGAACGCATTACGCCCGTTCCCAAGGCGCTCTTACACCGCTACTTTCTCAGCGGCACGGGGGAACAGGCCGACTTTGTGCGGGTTAAGCAGGAACTGCGCGATCACATCGCGTTTCGGCAAATCAATCTGCTGGACAATAGCTGGCCGTTCAGTCCGGGGTTCCAGTTCGATATCATCTTCTGCCGGAACGTGGTCATCTACTTCGATAAGCCGACCCAGAAGCGCCTCTTTGCACGCTATCAGGACCTTCTCAAGCCGGGGGGTTATCTCTTTATCGGGCATTCGGAATCTCTGCTGGGGATCTCCGAAGCTTTCGACTCCCTGGGGCATACCATTTATCGCTTACCGGAACGCCCCGTAGAAAGGGCCAAAGCTGCGTGAAATCCGCATTATGGGAGGGGCTGCCGCTCTCTTCGATCCACATCGGAGGCGTGTACGCAAGCAGCCGCCCTTCCGTTGTCCGTACGGTCCTCGGCTCCTGCGTCGCCGTCTGTCTGCGCGATCCGGTGTCCCATGTGGGCGGTATGAACCATTTCATGCTTCCAACGGGAGGCGCCAATGAGGCTGCCAGCGCCCGCTATGGGATTCATGCCATGGAGTTGCTGATCAACGCGTGTATGCGTGAGGGCGCTGACCGCAGGCAACTGGAAGCGAAGGTCTTCGGCGGGGGGCATGTGCTTCGCATCCGAGAGTGCGATGGCAACGTACCGCAGAGCAATATCCAGTTTGCGCTGCGCTTTCTGGAGACCGAGCGTATTCCCATCGTCTCTCGTGACCTGGGAGGCTATGAGCCAAGGGAGGTCTACTTCTTTACGGAGACCGGCCGCGTTTTGCTCAAAAGGATCAAACCGTCTCTGTCGCATGCGAAAGAGGATCTGGTCGCGCTAGAACGCGCCGAACGCGCCTCGCTCAGCAAACCCGCTCCGGTTCCCGCGCCTGATGATGATAGCAACATCACGCTCTTCTAAAACGATGTCTTTACCCATTCGCCGCAGAGCGAATGGGCTCTCCCCTCTCCAGAGAACGGAGAGGGGATACTCTTTACGAACTTGGGAGACGCTCCGATGTCCAATTCGAAAATCCGTGTCCTCATTGTCGATGATAGCGCCGCTATACGCCAACTCCTCACTCAGATACTCAGTTCCGATCCTGCCATCGAGGTCGTCGGGGCAGCTTCGGACCCCTACTTCGCCCGTGAAAAGATCATCAGCCTCAAGCCGGATGTGCTGACGCTGGATGTGGAGATGCCCCGCATGGATGGCATCACCTTTCTGGAAAAACTGATGCGAGGCCATCCCATGCCCGTTGTGATGGTCTCCTCCCTCACGCAGGCCGGATACGATGTCACCCTCCGTGCTCTGGAACTGGGCGCTGTGGATTTCTTTGCCAAGCCCACGCTGGATACGCTCTCCGGGGTGGCTGAAGGCGCGAAACTGATCATCGAGAAGGTGAAAGCTGCAGCCCGCGCGAAGGTTCGGCCTGGCTCTCCAGGAGCCGCACGTTCGGTCGCCGCTCGCCCTATCACCACGGCAGCCTATCGTATGACGCATCAGCTCATCGCAATCGGCGCATCCACCGGCGGCACGGAGGCGATCCGTGAGGTATTGACGGCGCTCCCAGCCGCTACGCCCGGGATCGTCATTGTACAGCACATGCCGCCCGGTTTCACCGCCAGCTTTGCGCATCGGCTCGACTCGCTCTGCGCCATTCGCGTGAAAGAGGCCCAGGATGGCGACCGAGTGCTCCCCGGCCATGCCCTGCTCGCGCCTGGAAATTACCACATGTCGCTCACCCGG
Organism: Chthonomonadaceae bacterium; assembly: GCA_035295825.1. Lineage (GTDB taxonomy): Bacteria > Armatimonadota > Chthonomonadetes > Chthonomonadales > Chthonomonadaceae > DATGIG01. Next base: position 12,729 of record DATGIG010000251.1, read on the forward strand.
AGCGGCGCGGAGTATGTAGTGCGTATCGGTTCCGGTCCGCCGGTCAACCGACACCGCCCTTCCGTTGATGTCCTGTTCGATTCCTGCGCTGAGCAGGCGGGCCGCAACGCCGTGGCCACCATCCTGACCGGCATGGGCGACGATGGGGCGAGAGGCTTACGCAAAATGCGAGACGCAGGGGCGCGCACCATCGCACAGGATGAAGCCAGTTGCGTCGTCTTCGGAATGCCGAAAGAGGCCATCGCGCGTGGAGGCGCAGAGTTCGTTCTTCCACTGCAGCGGATCGCCAAGGAGCTGGTTGCCCTCGCCGCCTCCGTCAAAGCCGCCTAGCTCTCTTGTTTCCACCGCGACGTGGAAACATCCTGAGGGGTTCGGATGCGTTCTCCTTCCCCTACCCCTCCTGCCCCTACCCCAAAATGCCTCCGCATCCCGCGCCCTTTTATCAACTTTTCATCTTTAGGTGTCATAATGGGATCTGGATGATATGATATAATAATGCAATGCCCCTCCTAGCAGGAACTGAGGAACGCCCCCCACTGATTCCTGTTTCGCAGAATACATATCCGATTTCACCACGTTTCGAAGGGAGTTCGTTTCCATGACTTTAGCACGTTTTGGCCGACGCCTGGCGCTTGGCGTCGGGTTGGTAGGCGTAGTGGGCGCCGCCTTCTGCGGATGCGGCGGCGGGGGTGGAAGTTCCAACAACAATACTGGGGGCAATCGCGGCGCCTTCATCGCACCGGGCACGACGCCCTTTGTCAATACCAACATCGGCAGCCGCGCCGCCTGCCAGGCCAACGCCCATGTCAACGGCAGAGCCAGATGGACCGTGCTCGTCTATCTCAACTCCGCCAGCAACCTCCAGCCCGACAGCCTTATCAATGTCGCGCAGATGGCCTCCGTCGGCTCCAATGCCAACCTCAACATCATCGTCCAGTGGAAACAGACCGCGACCTCCAACTACTTCAGCGCGGTCAGCGTCTCCACCACACCCTCCTTTATCGGCACCCGGCGCTATAAAATCTCCAAGCACAGCCAGTCGGACCTTAACCGCATCGCGCCTCCGGGCATCGACACCAACCCCAACCTGATCGGTGACACCACGGTCCTCGATGCCGACCGCCTGCCCGACCCGCCCACCAATACCATCAATGACGGCAGCCAGAAGACCTCGGACATGGGCGACTATCGTACCCTGGCCGACTTCGTGCAGTGGGGAACCAAGAACTATCCCGCCGACTACATGGCTCTCGTCATCTGGGATCATGGCTCGGGCGCGCTCCCGGTCATCAACCGCTCCGCCCACAGCTCCACGGTTTCTCGAACCTTCCGCAGCATCAGCGGCGCGAAAACGCCCGCACGGGCCGTCTCTCAGGATGTGCAGACCGGCAGCCAGATTGCCACTCAGGAGATCCCCCTGGCCCTGGCCAATCCGGCCCAACCGATCGATGCGCTGATCGTGGACTGCTCGTTGCAGGGCACCGCGGAGATGGCGTATGATGCGCGCCACTCGGCGCGGGTCTATGTCGGCTCGGAGGAGAGCCCTCCGGGCACCGGCTATCCTTACGATACCTGGTTGAATTTCCTGCAGAATAACACGGCCACCACGTGCGATTGCGGCCAGGAGCTGATCAATGCCACCATCGCCCTGTACCCCGACCAATCCAATATCACCCAATCCATGACGGATCTCTCCAAAATGGACGCGGTCGCAACGGCAATCAACGCCTTCGGAGGCAGCCTGCACACCTACGCGCCTACGCTGATAACTCAGATCCAGACGGCGCGCCAGTCGGCGCAGTATTTCGACTTTCCGGAGTATAAAGACCTCTATAGCTTCGCCGACCTGATCCGTACCACCACCGGCGTACCCACCGACCTGGCGACAGCGGCGGGAAATGTAGAGACGAGCCTGTTGGGAACCAATGGCGCCATTCTGGCCGCTTCGCACGGAGCGGCCCAGGATACCACGGGCTTTAGCGAGGCGCAGGCGAGCGGGCTGAGCATCTTCCTGCCGGGACCGCAGACGCAGAGCAGCGTAGACAACACCGTAGGGTTCGACCCGGCCTGGAACCAACTGGGATTGGGCAAGGCAGCGCCCAACTGGGCTGCATTCCTCCAGGCCGAAGTACAGTAACATCGCGGCTCATCGCATCTCTCCCAAATCGGGTGTCTTGCCATCAAGGCCGGGGAATTCCTGCAGGAATTCCCCGGCCCTGGTTTGCTACGGTCTCATGTTTCGGCTATTTTCACGCGTTGGTTTGCTCGTAACTCTACGTGTTTCCCCCGAAAGTTCTCTGCTCTCCCCGGCCGCTCCCGAGTTTTTTCAGCCAACCGCTTGACCATTTTGGCGTAGAGCCTTATAATGGACGTATTGTCAGAATTGCGTTTGATCTGCGCGCCCGGCGCGGAACGAATTGGAGGGGCACACCATGTCCGAGTTGCTGTTTTCATCTCCCACCACTTCTCACCCCCTGATTGGCACAATTCGCGCCTGCCCGTTCGACCTGGCGGCGCGCGCCGAACTCGCCATTGACGGCTGCACCCGTCTCTCCAACCCTGCGCTCGGCGGGCAGCCCTACACCTATGCTGAATTCCACACGGACCCCCCTGTCGCCCTCCATGCGCCCTGGGACTATGCCGATAGTGCAGGCAGCCTGCTGGAAGGATTGACACTGGCCCGGATCATCGACGGTTCCACTCCCGATCACCGCGATGAAGCGCTCGCGCAGGTGCTGGCAGGCTGCCAGCGGGAGGATGGCTTGATCGCTCTGCCTCCCACCCCATGGACCGGGGCGGAACCGATGGTCGAACTGGACTGGTCCCAGCGGGGCGCCCTGCTGGCATGGACGACGCGATACCTGGCACTGGAAGATAACACCGCCATCCAGCGTGCGGAGAACCTGGTGCAGGGGCTCTATAAAGCCGCCGTGTGGGAGGGCGATACCTGCTGGTTCCCGGAAGCGATCCTCCCGGCACGAGGCTGGATCAACCGCCTCCCACCTATCGGCAAGATGCACGATACGCTATTGGGCGCCCAGGTGGTCTTTCCTCTGGCGCGGGTGGCGGAGATTACCGGTAACCCGAAGGCGCACCAACTCGCCTTTGGGCTCATCCGCTTCTTAAAGGAGCGCTCGGGCGCGTTCACCCCGGAAGGGGCTCTCACGGAAAACGCCGGGCGCTACCTCCACAGCAACACGACCTTTATCCTCGGCGTCTTGAAGTATGGCCTGGTTTCCGGACGGGGTGAACTGGTGGATTGGGCGCGTTCGGCGTTCAACTCGGTGCGCGACCTGGGCACCGAGTTCGGCTTCTTCCCGCACCGCCTGGTCGGGCCGGACCGCTGGCGTGGCGATATCTGCGCTACGGCAGATATGATCGAGATCGCGCTGATGTTGGGGATGCATGTCGACCCGTCGTTCTTCGCCTATGCGGAACGATTCGGACGCAATCATCTGATAGCAGCGCAGCTTCTGGATTTCGATTGGGTCGAACAGGGGGTGAATGCGCCGTTCTGCCAGGAGATGTGGTGTGCCCAGTATCCGACGGAGGGCATTACCACAGAAGATGTCTGCTATCGCTCCCTGGGCGGCTTCGCCGGCTGGAGTCGCTTCAACGATGCCTTCGACCCCTCCAATCCGCGCATTATGCAGCGCTGTACCGGGGCCGGGATGCGCGCGCTCTACGCGCTCTGGCACTATACCGCAACCCGCCCGGAAGGGGCGGTACGTGTCAACCTCCACTTCTCCCGCGATACCCGTTGGGCGACCATCACCAGCCGGGTTCCTCAGGAGGGCTGCATCGAGGTGATGATGAAGACACGGGGCGTCCTGGCGGTGCGAATGCCCTCGGAGGTGACGGCCAAACAGATCACGGTGATTGTCAACGACAATCCCCGACCGGAGAGCCTACGGCAGGGCTATGTCTGGCTGGAGGCATTGCATCCCGGCGACATGGTCCTGGTGAAGTGGCAGATGTCCCAGCGCAATACGACCTACACGATGGATACTGAGACGCTCAGCGGCCTGTGGATCGGCGACACCCTCATCTATATGTCGCCGCCGGGTTCCCTCTCGCCTCTCTACAATCGTGACCCGGAGCCGCCTGTCGCGCCCGCAGTAATGGCGCATGGCCCTGCCAGGGAGATTGACACACTCTAAACGGCAGGAATGCACCCCATGAAATCGCAATTGCTTGTCGCTCTTCTCTGGCTGCTCTTTCTCTGGGCGGCAACGGAACGCCGCGCAGGCGTTCATGAGGCCGAGCCTCCCCCGCCTATACCGAAGGTTGCTGCGAAAACAACCCAAGACAACCTCTCCGCTCCGCTCCCTTCGGTGCGGATCCCGAAAGGCACGCTCCCTCCCAACGAGGTGGGCGTTGTCCCCATATTCGAGTATCACGAAATCTCTCGTACCGAAAAGTGGATGAGCCGGAGCATCCCTCATTTTCGCCACGACCTGGAACGCCTCTATACGGAGGGGTATCGCCCTATCAGCATGAAGGAGTATCTGGACAACCGAATTGATCTGCCGCAAGGCCTCTCTCCTGTCATCCTGACCTTTGACGATGCCCGACAGAGCCAGTTCTCCTATCTCTCCAATGGCAAGCTCGACCCGAACTGCGCGGTCGCCATCCTGCAGCAGTTCCATGAACGCCACCCGGACTTTGCGTTGCGCGCCATGTTTTTTGTTTTGCCCGATGCGGCTTTCGAACAGCGGGGATGGGTCGGGCAAAAGCTTCAGGCGCTGCTGGACATGGGGTTTGAGCTTGGCAACCATACGGTAACACACCGCAACATGACCCGCATGTCCGATGCGGAGGTTCAGAAAGAGATTTTTCTCTGCAAAGCCAAGATCGAGAAACTCGCTCCCAAGGCCGTCGTGGATACACTGGCGTTCCCCGGAGGCAATGCTCCGCGGCATCTGTCCCTGGTATTGGCAGGAAAATACCAGGGACAATCCTACACCAACCGCGCAGGGTTCCTGGCCTACGGCGGCCCTGCACCCTCTCCAGTCTCCGTAGACCTGGACCGGCGTCGGATTCTGCGCCTCGTCGCGACAGGCGACCCCGGCGGCACTTCCGACTGGCTGAACTGGCTGAAACGACATCCGGAACTCCGCTATGTCAGCGATGGCGATCCCAATATCATCACCGTCCCGAAGGCCAAGATGAAGTACGTAGACCGCGCCAAACTGAACGGCGCCGCCCTCCGCACCTATTGACCCCCTCACTCCCCCGCCCCTCTCCCCTAGGGGAGAAGGGAGCAAAACTGCAATCTGTCACCTTGAAGTTACGCTTTGATTCAACGAGAAGCGCCTACAATGTGTCTCCCTTCTCCCCTAGGGGAGAGGGGGTGTTCTCTGCCGCGCCGCGAAATTCGCGGGGGAATAGCGAATTTGGGCTGCACCGAAGGTGCGACCTCTTCGGAGGCAAGCGGTAGAGCGGGCAGGGAGTGAGGGGGGCTCTTTATCGTTCGTACCGATTGCAACGAAAGAGAACGAGCGGAGAGCGATTCCGTATCGGTACGCATTCGGAAGAGATAGGAGATCAGCAAAGTGAACGAAAAGGAAGCACTGGAGATAGATGGGGCCTATGGCGAGGGGGGTGGACAGATCATCCGCACCAGCATGTCGCTGGCTGCTATTACCGGGCGAGCGATTGAACTGAAGCATATCCGGGCGCGTCGCAGCAGGCCGGGCTTGCAGGCGCAGCATCTCACGGCGGTGCGCGCGATGGCGGCGTTCTGCCATGGGATCTTACAGGGCGACACATTGGATTCCCAACAACTCCGCTTCGATCCCGGTACGGTGGAGTATGGTCCGGCGTCGGACTTTACCTTCGATGTGGCGGAGGCGCGGGGCGGCGCCTCGGCGGGAGCGACCGGCCTGGTGGCGCAGACTCTGTTTGTGCCGATGTTTCTGCTGGAATACGTGACGCCCCGAGTGACCATTCTGGGGGGAACGCATGTGCCTATGTCGCCGACGGCAGACTATCTACAGCATGTCTATGTGCCCGCCCTCTGTAAGATGGGATTATTGGGCTCCTTCAACTCGGATCGGGCAGGCTTCTTCCCACGAGGAGGCGGTGCGATCCGGATTATCGCCGACAGCGGCGTCCCGACCACACCCATAGATTGGACCGAACGTGGACGGATGCAATCTCTACGGGTCACGATTGTCACGTCGCAACTGCCGGAGCATGTGGCGGCGCGAGGAGAAGAAACGGTTCTGAAAGAGCTGAAGGGTTATGGAGTTCCGGTCACGGTCGAGAAGCGAGACCTGCCCTCGCATGGAGCGGGCGCGGCGGTCGTGATAACAGCGGCATGTGAGCGGGGAATGAGCGGATTTACAAGCCTGGGCGAGCGCGGCAAACCGATGGAGCGTGTGGCGCTCGAAGCAGTTCGAGATTTCAAGAAGTGGTTTGCCTCCGGTGCACCGGTGGATGAGCATCTCGCCGACCAACTGGTCCTGCCCTGCGCCCTCATGCCCTACGAGAGCCGTTGGACCACCCCCGTCATCACAGATCACTTACGTACCGTGCTATGGACCGCGCAACAGTTTCTGCCCATAGAGTATACGCTCGAAGAGCGGGGCGACGGCTCCGGACTGGTGACACTCCGTGGGGTGGAGGGGACGACCCTGCACAAGTCCGCCTGAAGGGTCCGCAAAATTTGCCCGAAAGGGCGACTCTCCCTTGACGCCGGGGCCTGGGTGTGGTATCTTAACGGCAGTGCGAACACTCGCAAGCGCGTGCGTTCGCACTCTCTTTTTTGCGCCCACGCCCGACAATACAGTGCCAACAGTAGAGTACAAACCACGATAAGAGGAAACGTATGGAGCAAGACGAGCTGAGGATCACTATCAGTACCCGAAAAAAGAAAGAAGAAGAGTTGCATCACCTGCGCGCCGTCAAGCGACCGGAGATCACCGAAGCGATCCGGCGTGCCCGTGAGTATGGCGACCTCTCGGAAAACTTCGAGTATCATGCAGCGCGGCAAGCCATGGCGATTCTGAATGGGCAGATCGCCGATCTGGAGGCCATCCTGGAGCGCGCCACGGTCGTGGAGGATGATGCGATCAGCAAGGATGTCGTCGGGCTTGGCACAACCGTCATGTTGCTGGATAAAGATACGGACGATGAGTGGGAGTGCACGATTGTAGACGATGCCTCCTCCGATCCCATCAATGACCAAATATCCTTCTCCTCGCCTGTCGGCAAGGCGCTGATAGGCAAGCGCGTGGGCGAAGTGATCGAGGTCGCCGTTCCCGATGGGAAGGCGCACTACGAGATTGTCGGACTGCGGAGCGAATAGGCCTAGCGCCGGTTCAAAACCTTTTCAGAGACCTCGTGTCGACATAGGAAAAGCGGGCCGAAGGATCTCCTTCGGCCCGCCTGCGTAGATACACCGATCGCCTCTCCGTCAGACGCCGACCAGCGTTTTTCGCCCCGGAGTAGAGATGGACCGTACTTTGGCCTGGCGGGATGTCCTGGTTACCGGTCTCTCTTCATGGATGACGCGCACCGACTTCCTGACGGCCTTCGGCTGACGCGTTGCCCGGCGAGAGGCAATAGCCTGCGCCTGCTGCACCTGCCGCCCCAATCGGACTGCTTCCTGGAGCGCACCGCGGGTATGCGTGCCTAACTCCAGATCCGCCGCCTGCTCCAGCGTCCAGAACTGCGTTCCTGCCGGACAGGTCTCGACGACCCAGAGACGATGCTCCAGATCCTCGATCAGGGCGATGACCATCCCTGGCGGAATGCGCCAGGTCTGGTGGGTGCGTGCGATAATGGGTTTCGGCGAAATCAGGCTCATATCAAACGGCTTTCATAGATCGGTTGAAAAAGAAGAGTGCGTGCGGGCTAATTACCCCGCCGGGGCGTCCGTCGGAACTCCGATCCAGACCGTTCCCACGGACGCTACCATAAAAAAATGTTACTATGTCATCGGCAGCTATGCCGTTCTTCATTAGATTAAACGACCAAGATCGGAATCCGGTTCCATAAAAAGCCCCCCTCGACTGTGAAATATGTCACAACCTAACCGCTCTTTTACCGGTTTTCGCGCCAAAAAGCCGGAGGAGCGCGCTCCTCCGGCCCATTGCGTGCCTTCGCACAACAATCTCCCGTCAGGCTTCCACGGGAACGCTTGTCGCCTCCTCTACCACCGCCGTAGTCTCCGGATTCCGGAACGTCGCCATATAGGCGAACGCGCAGATGAGCGTGGTGACCGTCGGCAAGATGAATACCGGAGCCCAGGTGGTGACGCCATCGTGGGTGAAGTACTGCTGCACCTGTCCGCTAAACAGACTGCCCAGAACATTGCCAAGGCCGAGCGTGGCAAAAGTGAGTAAGCTCTGGGCGCTACCCCGCACATCCTTCGGCGCGACGCGGTCAATATAGAGCTGCTGTACCACCATCACAAAGGCATACCCGAAACCGTGCAGCCCCAGCGACAGTACTACCAACAGAATGGGCTTGCCCACAGCAAAGATCAGATAGCGCAATGGCCAGGCGAAACTTCCCAGCAACAGACACCAGCGCATCCCTTTCGAGGGTAGCCAGAGAGGGAGTAGAACCGCCAGCGCCCCGACCTCGGCGATCTGGCTGATACTTTTGACGATGGGAACATAGATATGCGGTACCGAAAGGCTCTCCAGATACTGTCCCGACAGCCCGTAAAAGAACATGAATTCTGTGGCAGCGAAGAACGAGATCGCCATAAAGACTCCGAAACCGGGCACCGTTCGAAAGAGGGAAAACGCCTTACGAAATGCCAGAGGATCGGTGCGCTGTTTAGAGGGGGGCGTATTGGGAAGGGTGAAGGAGAAGATCGCCATAACCACGCCCAAAACGGCGGTCAATGTCATTTCAGGGATCGCCCCCGTGACCGCCTTGGGATCCGCATGGGTTATGGTCATAAAACCGACCAGGATGAACGCGGCGACGATCCAACCAATAGTTCCCGCTGTCCGGATAATGGAGAAACTCCGCTCGCGTATCGCCTCATCTCCTCCCATACGATCGATATGATGGAAGGCGATGGAGTTGGTGATCCCCAGGCTTGGTGCGAAACACAAGGCCCAGATAAGCATCCAGAGGATCAACCCGGACGCCGTGGTCTGCTGCGACATCATATACGCGGCTCCGGCTGCCAGCAGGTGAGAAACCCCTAAAAAGACCTGACTGGGCATCAGGCGGTCCACGAGTTGCCCGCCGATAAAGGGGGTGATCATACAGCCGAGCCAGAGCGCGCTATAGACCGTGCCGACATTGGCCGGTTCGATATGTCGGTTGATGAGGGTGGCGCTCAAGATCGGCATCCAGGCTCCCCATACAGCATACTCCAGGAACATCATTACGGCGAGCTGTATGCGGGTTTGCAAGGGCGATGACATAGTAAAGCCTCCGGTAAGAAGAGGGCCTGGCGCGTCGCTGCGGATGGGAGAGGAGCCGGATGCAGGTCGTAGCGGACTGCGCGGGGCGTCGTTGTGGGACTATTCGCTATTCTCTGCTCACTTTCCTGCATCATCATGATTTATGCCGCATGGTACAATAGAGAAAAGGAAGGATAACGAAAGACCATGCCGCCCACTGGTTCCATACTCGACGCCACGTTCCTGAAAAAATTGGAGCGCCTCTCGCTGGCGACCAAGCGCCCCTTCGCCGGGCAGATGAAGGGCGAAAAACGGTCCGTCAAGCGCGGGACCAGCATCGAGTTCGCCGACTATCGTGAGTACGCTCTCGGCGACGACCTCCGCTATGTGGACTGGAACACGGCGGCGCGCCTGGGGAAGATGTTCCTCAAGCTCTTCGTCGAGGAGGAGGATCTCTACCTGGCTCTGCTCCTGGACACCAGCAAGAGCATGGACTTCGGCGACCCCAAGAAGATCCACTATGCTATTCGCCTCGCCGCCGCCCTGGGCTACATCGGCCTCTCCAACTACGACCGCGTCAGCATCCAGACCTACGCCGCCACCCTTGGCAGCCCCATGCCCACCCAGCGGGGCCGGGGGGGCGTCCTGCCCTTCTTCGGCTACCTGGAGAAGATCAAGCCCGAAGGCACAACCTCCTTCGCCGTCTCCCTGCGCCGCTTCGCCGCCACCGTCCGCAACCGAGGCGTCGCCATCGTCCTCTCCGACTTTTTCGATCCGGACTGGCAGGAGGGCATGAAATCGCTGCTGGCGCGCGGCTTTCAGGTCGCTGCGCTGCATGTCCTCGCAGAGGATGAGATCAAACCAACTCTGTTGGGCGACCTGCGCATCATCGACAGCGAAAATGGGGAATCGAAGGAGATGAGCGTCAACCCGCAGTTGCTGACCCGCTACCAGCAGACCTTCGACGCCTTCTGCGCCGACATCGAAGCCTTCTGCCACCGTTATGGCATCGACTACCTGCGTACATCCACTGCAATGCCCTTCGAGGAGTTGGTGCTGAAGTACATGCGACAGGGTGGACTTGTCAAGTAGGCCGAGTAATCGCTTTCAAAGCGCGGAGCCAGGCATCCTTCTCCGATCCCCAGGGTTCGCCCCGAAAGCGATAGTCGTTTTTGCGGATGATTTCGGCCAGTTCCGCCTGCAGGGCTTCGAGGCGCACCAATAGGAGTTGGCGCAGCCGGTCCGCAGGAACAGGTTTCGCCAGCGCCAGAACGCGCTCCGCATGGGCCACACAGAGCACTCCGCCTGCCTCCAGCGCGCTCCAGACCTCGGCGCGCTCCAGGCCGTCGGCCAGCGCCCCCGCATAGCGCACCTGTGCCTCTTCGGCAGAGGCGCACGCCGGACATGGCTCCGCCGGCTGTTGCCTCCTCCCC
>DATGIG010000252.1:0-4010 GCA_035295825.1 Chthonomonadaceae bacterium
AAGCCTCCTCGCCTGTCGTTATCAAAGCCGTGTCGGAAGAGATCAAGCGGCTCGAACACGACTACCCAGGTATTCACTTTAAGACCGCCTATGACAACAGCCGATTCGTCGGCGTGCTCATGCGCAATATGTTCGAGGAACTGGCGATCGCCATTCTCCTGACCGGGGTCGCCGTGCTGTTTTTCCTGGGGAACTGGCGCGGCACGGTCATCGCCATGACCGCCATACCTGTCTCACTCTCGATGGCCCTTCTCTGCCTGATCCCGATGGGGATGACGCTGAACTCAAGCACGCTGATCGGACTGCTGCTCTCTATCGGGCGACTCGTGGACGATGCGATCATCGACATCCATGCGGTCGAACAGCACCTGCGCATGGGAAAAGACCCGAAGACGGCCACCATAGACGGCATTACAGAGGTGCGAACGGCGGTCGCGGCATCCACGTTAATGCTCTGCCTGGCGCTGACCCCGCTCCTGGTGAGCGGTGGGATCGTGCAGGAGATGTTCGTCGGGCTGGTCTGGCCCATTATCTTCGGCCTGCTGGCCTCGTTCCTGGTTTCGCTCACGCTTACCTCGCTCATGGCCGCCCACCTGCTCAAGCCTCACGACGATCCGCAATATCTGCGCGAGATGCGCTCCTGGTTCGCCCGCGCCTTTCTCCTTCCGTTCCAGCGGATGCTCGACCGGATGGAGGGCGGCTACGCCAACCTCATCCGCTGGATGCTCAAAAACCGATTCACCAACCTGGCGCGCATCCTTGCCACCATCCTCATCGGGTTCGGCTTCTACTACTTCATCGGCTCGGAGATGATGCCGCTGGCCGACGTGGGGCAGGCCTACATGACCCTGGAGATGCAGCCCGGCGCCTCGTATGCGGCCACGGAGAAAGCCGTGCACCAGGTCGAGCAGATCATGGCCCGCTACCCGGAGCTGCGGGACGCCTCCATTGAGATCGGCTTCGAGGGCGGGCCGGGTTATTCGACGGGAGCCTACTTCAACGGCTACTCGATGGGCGCGGTAAACGGCGCATCAGGGATGCTGACCTTCTCCGACAAGGGCGAGCGCAGGCGCGACCTCTGGCAGGTGATGGACGGGATCGTGCAGGAGGCGACCGCGACCATTCCTGGAATACGCCGGCTCCAGATCAAGGAGATGGGCTCGGACGTGATGGCTTCCTCATCCGCGCCCGTGCAGTTGCTGGTCTACGGCCCCGATCTCAAAGAGACCTCCATGCTGGCGGAGAAGGTAGCCGGCATCGCTCGCAAGCAGGTGCCCGATCTCTACCAGGTAGCCACCTCCTGGGGGATGCAGCAGCCGGACTATGAGGTGAAGGTAGACCCACGCCGGGCTCAGGAGTTGGGCCTCACCGTCTCGGATGTTGCAGACCAAGCGTACTATGCCCTGCGAGGCGGATTCACGAATGAGTTCTTCCACCCGGAGAACAGGCGGCAGTCCACCGTGCTCGTTCGCTACGAGCAGGATGAGCGCGCCACTCCCGCCGACCTGGAGCAGGTGACGATCACCACGCCGGATGGGAAGCAGGTACACCTTAAGTCCGTCGCCCAGGTGGAATACCGCGAAGCGCCCACGCTCATCGAGCGGGACAACTTTCTGCGGGTAGTGAGCGTGATGGGCTACTACCGCAAGCGGGATTACCGGCCTCTGAGAGGTGGCGAGAAGGTGGTTGTGAACCGGCCTTCGATGGACGTGGGCATGGACGTGATGATGCGGGCGCAGATGCAGTTGAACTGGCCTCCCGGCTACGGCATCGAGATGCGCGGCGATATGACCCAGATGATGGACTCCTTCCGCCGCCTCCTCGATGGGTTGAAACTGGCGCTGGTGTTCATCTTCCTGATCCTGGTGGCGCAGTTCCGGGGATTCATTCAGCCAGCGCAGATGATCTTCTCGCTGCCGCTGGAGCTCTCCGGGGTCTTCATCGCCCTGTGGCTCACCGGCCAGGCGTTCAGCACCGTCTCGATCATGGCCGTGATCGTCCTGACCGGCATGGACATAACAACGGCGATTCTGTTGATAGACCTGATTGCCAAATACCGGGAGAGGGGAGTTCCACGCAACAAGGCGGTGATTGAAGCCTGCCCGCAGCGACTCCGCCCGATCCTCATGACTTCCATCATCACCATCATCGCGATGACGCCGGTCGCTTTCTTCCCCAAAACCGGCATGGATGCCTACCAGCCGCTGGGAGTGGTCATCGTCGGCGGGCTGGTCGTCGGCACGGTGTTGAGTCTGCTGGACATTCCCATTATGCACACGCTGGTGGATGACCTGGTGCGCTGGTGGCTGCTGAAGGTGCGCCGCCGTGATCCGGCTACGCTTCCACCGATTGAAGAGGAGGGGGCTCCATGAAACAGGAGGCGTTTAAACCGTTCCGCCGCTCGCGGGGGCGGCGTGACGTATGGATCCGCCTGGTCCTTCTCGTCCTGCTCACCATCATGGCTCCCACGGCGTTTTCGCAGCAGCCTCCCGGAGCCGCGCGGCCACGAATACATGGGCCTCTCACGGTGGAGCAGGCGGTGACTGCGGGGCTGCAATACAATTTGGAGCTGAAGGCCGCCCAGGCCGGCGTTCGCGCGGCGAGAGCAGAGAAGGAAGCTGCCCGGAGCGCAACTCGACCTCAGGTATCCGCCAACACGTACCTGACGACCGGCGACATGCCGAACGTGATGCCCGTCTCGCCAGGGGCCATGCCACCCAACTACAACCTCACCCCATCAAAGGGCAACGCGGATCAAAACCTGACCCTCATGGTGCCGCTCTACACCGGCGGTCGTCTGGGAAATTTGGTTCGTGCCGCAGCCCGTCGGGAAGATGCCGCATCTGCAGAGGAGCAGGGCGCGCGGGCGGATGTCGTCCTGCGCGTGCGCGAAGCGTACTACCGCGCACTCCTGGCGAAAGAGATGGTGAAGGCGGCGCAAGCCCGCCTCGATGCCGATACGGCGATGCTGCAGACCGTCCGCTCTCAGTTCGAGGCGGGCAAAGGGATCGAGGCATCGGTGCGGCGTGTGGAGGCGGAGCAGGCGGACGCTCAGCGCATATTGACCTCCACACAGGCCGACGAAGCCAAAGCCCTCCTCGATCTCAAGACGGCAATGGGAGTAAATCTCGATTCCGACATTGTTCTGTCGGATGAGCTCGCTTTTACTCCACCCTCGGATACCCTCAATGCGCAACTGGAGGAAGCGGGGCGCAGCCGCCCGGAAGTGCAAGCGGCGCGCTTCCGCACGGCTGCCGCCCGGGCTCAAACCAATGCTGCGAAGGGATCGCTTCAGCCGCAGATATACGCAACAGCGATGGCGGACGTCTTCCAGCCTTATCGCATGAGGGGGGGGACCGGATACACGGTAGGGCTGACCGTGAGCCTTCCCGTGCTGGATGGCGGCCAGCGGAGAGCGGAGATCGCTGGGGCACGAGCAATGCAGCAGCACACCGAGGCTCAATTGAGCGACCTGGAACTCCAGGTGGAAAACGAGGTTCGGCAGGCATGGCTCGATGTAGAGACGGCAGCCCAGAACTATCGCACGGCACAGGCGGCGCTCCAGGCGGCACAGGCGGCCTATGATGTGACCGCCCTGCGGGTGCAGAACCAGAAGGGAATTCTGGTAGAGCAGTTGGACGCATTGGCCGCGCTCACTCAGGCCCGCGCAAATCTGGCGCAGGCTCTCTACGACCACGCAGCAGCGCGAGCGCGCCTGCAGCGCGTGGTTGGGACACTTTAGCCCGGTTAAAGGAAAATCTTTGTTAGGATGGCCATAATCCGCCGTTCCGGGGATGCGTTTCCGCTTTCCTTCTCTTTATAATGAAGGCAACTTTATTCGGAGCGAAAGCCATGGGACATAAGCAAGTGACGATTGACGGCAATGAGGCTGCCGCCTATGTGGCCTACAAGACCAACGAGGTGATCGCCATCTATCCGATCACCCCGTCCACGCCGATGGGTGAACTGGCCGATGCCTGGGCCGTCGCAGGGGAAAAAAACCTGTGGGG
>DATGIG010000253.1:0-19025 GCA_035295825.1 Chthonomonadaceae bacterium
AGGTTCGCGTCATCCATCACAGCCCAGATCCAAACGGCGTTCTCGCCAGTGGCATCAGGACCTGTATCAACTTCCCATTTTCTTACAGGAGCAGGGAGGTTCGCAAGCCGGTTCAATACATCTTTTATATGTGCTGCAGTCATGCTACTATTATACCGGATTTGGGAAGCCAACATGCGTGGGCCACAAACATTGCCGTTTGTGGCCCATTTCTTGTTGAGAGGTGCGGATTGCGGCTTGAAGGCGGACGGCAGTGGATTGCCGGTTTGCTCCATATGTGTCATGAAAATCGAATGCGAATCGGGCTAGATCTTCTGTTCGTGCCGGTTGCTGGCTGGGATTGCGTCTTCCAGAGCGCGGGCGCTCTCCAGAGAGCGGTTGCGATAGGCACTCGCTTCGAGCGAGGCCGGGCCGCCGTTACTCTTCCGCCCCGAATCCAGGACGTGATCCACCAGGCCGTACTCCTGCGCTTCATAGGCGGACATGTAGTAGTCGCGATCCATATCGCGGCGCAACCGCTCCTTCTCCTTGCCGGTGGCTCGCTCGTAGATCCGGAGGACAGCCTCGTACATGCGATGCATCTCCTCAAGGTGGATCCGGGCGTCGGACATGCTGCCCTGGTAGCCGCCGCTGGCCTGGTGGATCATGATCCGGGCATGAGGCAGCGCATAGCGCTTGCCCGGCGTGCCGCCTGCAAGGAGGAGAGAACCCATGGAGGCGGCCATGCCCACACAGACCGTGGCGATGTCGCAGCGGATGTGGGTCATCACGTCGTACATCGCCAATCCCGCCGAGACCACGCCGCCGGGGCTGTTGATATAGATGTCGATGTCGGCATCAGGGTCCTCTTTCTCCAGGAACAGCAGCTCCGCGATGACCAGGTTGGCGATCTGGTCGTCCACCTGGTCGCCGATGAAGATGACGCGATCCTTGAGCAGGCGCGAGTAGATGTCGTAGGCGCGCTCACCGCGCGGCGACTGCTCCACAACCATTGGGATGACGCCGCGCACCATCTGCGGCGCGTTTGCTTGCGCCGGGGCTATCGTATGCATCGGGAGACCTCCTGACCGTTCTTTGTAGTACCCTGAAGAGGGACAATACAGATCGAGCGCGTGACGCAATTCAGCGGCGGCGATGTAATATCGAGCAGGATCCGACCTACCTGCATCCGGAACGGCGATTTCCGGGCGGAGGGCGATGTGCGCCGTTTGCGGACCCCGCTCCGCCTTCCGGAACCGCCCGTTTGCAGGCAGGAACTCAGACGGTTTACGATGGAGACGCCGCTCTCGAAAGCGCTGGAGGTCTCCAGGCCGATGTGCTCCAGGCGCAGGCAGGTGCCTGCCTCCACCGGCACCAGCGTCCATGTGACCAACGTGGGAACGTCCTCCCCTTCCGCCTGCCAGGTATAAGCGAGGCGGCTGGGTGCTTCGAGTTCCACCACCTGGCAACGCACCTTGCGGCGTTTGCCTTCCGGGGAACGGTGTATCAGGCGGAAGCGATGCCCCAATAGAGGCTTAAAGGTGTTGGGCAGCAGCCACTGGGTTAGTGCCTGTGGGTCTGTGAGCGCCTGCCATACGCGCTCGGGGGAGTGGGGATAGAACCTCTCCAGGCTCACCGTTCGCATAAGATTGTGCGCCTCTTGCAGCTTCATATAGTCTCCTCTCTCTCCGCTTCTGGCTCGCATTGCGGCTCCAACGAAGGCTCTGATACCGGATCGGTCGCGGTCCGGTCCAGGTAATCTCCCAGGGCGGTCAGCTTCTCATTCCAGAACGGCTCATAGAGCCGGACCCACTCCGCCACGGTTTGCAGCGGCGCGGCGTTCAAGCGGTAGATACGCTCGCGCCCCTCCTTACGGACGAGGACGAGCCCGACTTCACGCAGGATACGGATATGCTGTGAGATGGCCGACAGCGTCACATCGAACTGCTCCGCCAGGGCCATGACCGGCTGCTCGCCGGCCCCCAGGCGCTGCAGAATGGCGCGGCGCGTAGGATCGGCGATGGCGGCAAAAACATCGTGGGTGGCTTGGTGTCGGCTCATGCCCTATTATACTTTAGTGAATGCTTAAATGTCAAGAGGGCAGTCACGGGGCAGGGCGCAGCGTAGGGGCGCTCAGGGCGCAGCAAGCAGCGCCCCTACAGAAGGAGAATACCGTCCTGGAGTCGTAATGATTGCCAGATCCATTCACCGAATGCCTGATGAGGGAGGTTTTCGATCTTGTTGTCGTTGATATGCCTGTTGCTCACCGGGACCCCCACAGATCCCTCGCCAACGGAGGACTTTCAGGTCCATGTCCGGAGGGCGTTGGCGACCCTCGATAGAATTCAGAAATTGCAGGAGAATATCCAGGCAAACCAGAGCTATCCCAACAGGGATCGCAGACAAGAAGAGGTGGCTTCGTCGCACTGGGCCTATGCCGTCTGTGTGCAATTGCAGCAGCATGCTTTGATACCGGGTTACAGGGACATATCCTTTACCGGAAAGTCTCTTTTAACGCGGGGCGAATTTTCCGCTGTGACCAGGCGCGCTCTGGATATGTACTTGGAAGCTACTTCAGATTATAGGGGAGATGGAGAATATATGTTCCCTCCGCCGATGACCCTGGCGCAGATGGATCTTGTTTCCCGGCTGTTTACGGAGTTCCGTTCCGAACTCGCGTACATGGGTACGGATACGAAGAGGGTGCAGGTTCTGCTTGTGGAGCGCCGAAGGAAGCGGATTGCGACTGCGGATGAGCGCTTTGTCATGGCAGCCAGGCATGGAAATCTGCCCCTCCTGAAATCAGAACTCGATGCTGGTATCGTTGCGGACAGTCCTGTATTTGAGGGCATGAATGCGCTGCAGGCCGCCGTGTATGAGGACGATGAAGCCACGGTAAGTCTGTTGCTCGAAAGAGGTGCGAACCCGAGGAATGGACTGAAGATGGCAAGGGCTCGCCTACTCAAGGTGTTAAAGATTCTTCAGGAGGCCATCGCGAAAGAGCATCACACGCCATGAAGATGATAACGATGAAAACGATCCTGGCCCTGCTGCCCACGCTGTTTTGGTTGGGGATGACTGCGGGAGTTGCGGCAGCGCAGCCGGAAGAGGCGGCGATCCTCTATGTCGCGCCGAATGGGAATGACGCCTGGTCGGGCGCCAAGCCGGCTGCGAATGGCGCGAAGACGGATGGCCCGCTGGCGACGCTGGAGGGAGCGCGAAATACCATTCGCGTGTGGAAGACGCGGCTGGGCGAACCGCGCCCGATCCGCGTCCTTTTCGCAAGTGGAACCTATCCCCTGACAAAGCCGATTGTCTTCGACCCCGGTGACGGCGGCACGGAGCAGTTCCCCATCTCCTACGAAGCCGCGCCCGGAGCCAGGCCGGTCTTCGAGGCCGGGAGGCGAATAGCAGGATTTCAGCGGCAGGCAAACGGCGTCTGGACGGCGGCCGTGCCGGAGGTGGCGCGGGGCCAATTCTATTTTGAACAGCTCTACGTCAATGGCAAGCGCGCGACCCGGGCGCGCCTGCCCAAGAAGTTCACCTACTTCATGCGCGGGAAGTACGAGAATGACCGGGACCCACTGACGGGTAAGGAGACCTCGCTGGCCGGGCGCGCCTTTGTGGCGGATCCGAGGGACTTCGCGCCTCTGCTCAATGTACCAAAGGAGCGCCTCCAGGACGTGGTGTTTGTGGCCTATCACTCCTGGGAGGTATCGCGCCATCGGATCGCCGCGCTGGATGCGCAGGCCCACGCGATCATCGCGACCGGGCCAGGAGCGCCCTGGGCCTTTATGCAGTGGGGAGACAATCAGCGGTATCATCTGGAGAACTTTCGAGCGGCGCTGACGGACCCCGGCGAGTGGTTTCTGGATCGCGACGGCACCCTCTCCTATATCCCTCTGCCGGGCGAAGACATGACCCATGCGGAGGTCTATGCCCCGGTGGGCGAACAGTTCCTCCGCTTCGAAGGCACGGCGACACGGAGAGTGGAGTATCTCACGCTGAAGGGGCTCACGTTCCGACACAGCGGCTATACCCTGCCGCCGGGCGGACAGGGGGACGGGCAGGCGGCGGCGGGCGTCCCCGCCGTCCTGATGGCCGATTATGCCCGGCATCTTACCATCCAGGACTGTGAGATCGCGCATGTCGGGCTCTACGGAGTGTGGTTCCGCAAGGGCTGCACCGAGTGCCGCCTGGAGCGGACCCTGCTGGAGGATCTGGGCGCAGGCGGCGTGCGGATCGGGGAGGGATGGGAGGATGACAACCCCTCCGAAACGGATCAAACCGGCCATATCGTGGTGGACAACAATATCATCCACAGCGGCGGGCGGCTGTTCCCCGGCTGCATCGGCGTCTGGATCGGGCACAGCGGCGACAATCAGGTCACCCACAACGATATCAGCGACCTCTACTATACGGGCATCTCCGTCGGTTGGCGCTGGGGCTACGCGCCGAGCGTCGCCAAGCGCAACAAGATCGAGTTCAACCATATCCACCATATCGGCCAGGGCGTGCTGAGCGACATGGGCGGCGTCTATACGCTGGGACCATCCGAGGGCACCACCGTCAGCAACAACGTCATCCACGATGTCTACTCCTACGACCGCTATGGCCGTGGCGGCTGGGGCCTCTACAACGACGAGGGTTCGACGGGCATCACTCTGGAGAACAACCTGGTCTACCATGTGAAGACCGGGATGTATCACCAGCACTATGGCAAAGAGAACGTGCTGCGCAACAACATCTTCGCCTTCAGCATGGATGGGCAGCTTCAGCGCTCCCGCGTGGAGGACCATCTCTCGTTCACCCTGACGCACAATATCATCCTCTGGGAGACGAGCCCGCTCCTGGCAGGTTCCTGGGACGATGCCAACGTGAGGCTGGATCATAACCTCTACTGGAACCTGGCCGGCAATCCGGTGGACTTCGGGGGCAAGACGCTGGAGCAGTGGCAGGCGACGGGCAAGGATCGGGGCTCCCTGATCGCAGACCCCGGTTTTGTGGACCCCAAACACGGGGACTTCCATCTGAAACCCGATTCGCCCGCCCTGGATCTGGGGTTCCAACCCTTCGACTACAGCCAGGCGGGCGTCTACGGCGCGCCCGCCTGGGTGAAGCGCGCCCATAGCTATGTCTATGCCCCGGTAGAGTTCGCCCCGCCTCCTCCCCCGCTGCCTCCTCTGGCCCTGCACCTGGACTTCGAGCATACGCGGGTCGGCGCGCCCTGCCCGAATGCGCAGAACAATGTCGAAGGCAAGGGCGATTCGATTGCGGTGACGGAAGAGACCGCCTTCACCGGCAAACGCAGCCTCAAAATCACCGATGCGCCCGGCCTGCAGTTTGTGTTCGACCCCCACCTCGTCTTTTTGCCCAATCATGTGCAGGGCATCACCACGCTCAAGTTTGCGATGCGTGTGGATCCCGGCGCCATCGTGGACCACGAATGGCGGGACTGGAGCGGGCAACCCTACAAGGTCGGTCCGTCACTTACGGTGCGCGACGGCGGCGTATGGGTCGGGGGGAGAGAGTTGGTCAAGATCCCGGTGGGCCAGTGGGTAGAGTATACAGTCCGCGCGGGGGTCGGGCCACAGCAGAATGGCGTGTGGGCGCTGGAGGTCCACGTCCCCGGCGACCCCCTACGCCGCTTTACCGACCTGCCTCTGGGCAGCGCCGACTTCCACAACGTGACCTGGATCGGCTTCGTCAGCGAGGCTACCGACCGGACCGTCTTCTTCCTGGACGACATCGATCTGAGTCCCGGCAAGCCCTGATGGCTCGGTTTCGTATCCCAATCCGCGCCGCCTGCCCCAGGGCGGGTACATGGAGTCCGGCGACCAGGGCGCTAACAACCGCAACAATCGCGGTTCGCATCTGCTTCATCTTCTATCTCTCCTTTTGGGGGCGACGAAGGAGCGGTGCAGGGAAATCCGCGTAAGGTTAGCGGATTTGGGCTGCACCGAAGGTGCGATCTATTAAGGCGGGGGGTTGAGGGGCAAGCTTCCCGGTATGCACCGGGTTTGGTTCGGGGTTCTTAACATCATACCCTCTCCCAGCTTAACCGCCCTGTACAGGATTTATGAGAGCGAGATCACGGGCTGCCAGCGGATGGCTTCTCTTTGTTCTTGCTCTGATCGGATTGGGAGGCTTGCGCGGGCGGGCCGTTTTTGCTATACTGGCGACATGGAAACACGCACCTGGAAAGTTGCCGGGGTCAACTTCGACCATATGCACATGGGCGACCTACTCCGCCTCGTCCATGAACACCCCCACGCCGAGATCGTCGGACTCGCCGACGCGACGCCCTCCCGAATGGAGACAGCGGGGAACAACTTCGGGATCCCGCCGGAACGCCGCTATCTGGACTTTCGGCTCTGTATCGAGGAGACCCGGCCCGACATTGTGCTGCTCTGCCCGAAGACGGGAGAGCATGGCGACTATGTGGAGTGGGTCGCGCCCTATGGCGTCCATGTCCTCGTCGAGAAGCCGATGGCCGCCTCCCTGGCCGATGCCGACCGGATGATCGCCGCCATGCAGGCGACAGGCAAGACCCTGGTCATCAACTGGCCCCTGGCCTGGTATCCCCCGCACGTCACCACCCAGCGCCTGATCGAGGAGGGCGTCATCGGGGAGGTGCGCGAAGTCCACTACTACGACGGCAACCGGGGACCGCTGCGCCATGTCGCCGACAAGCAGGAGATCAGCGCGGAAGAGGCTGCACGGCAGAAGTCCCAATCCTGGTGGTACCAGAAGGAGGCGGGAGGCGGCTCACTGTTGGACTATCTGGGCTACGGCGTCACACTGGGAACCTGGTTCCACGGCGGACGCGCCCCTATCGAAGTAACTTCCGTGGTGGACGAGACGCCGGGACTGGAGGTGGACGAGCATAGCGTCACCATCGCCCGCTACGATGTCGGCCTCTCCAAGTTCGAGACCCGCTGGGGCGCCTTCACCGACCCCTGGACCCTCCAGCCGCAGCCGAAGTGCGGCTTTGTCGTCGTCGGCACGGCGGGGACCATCAGCAGCTACGACTACGAGCCCATCATCCACCTCCAGACGCACGACCACCCGGAGACGCACGAATTTCCCGTGGATCGGCTACAGCCGCCGTATGAGAACCCGGTGCAGTACCTGATCCACTGCCTGACAACCGGCGAAGCGGTGAAGGGGCCGCTCGATCCGGCGCTCTGCCGCATCGGGCAACAGATTGTGGACACCGCCGTTCAGAGCGCACAACAGAAACGCACACTGCCGTTGTTGGGATAGAAAGGATTTTTCTCGTGGCCGAGAAAACGAAAGTCACCGAAACCGACTACAGCCTGAACAGAAAAGCGTCCGAGGCGCCGATGCCCGCGCCGGATCTGCCCTACCAGCCGCGCGACCCGAAAGACTATCGCCCGAACATCGGGATGATCGCCTGCGGCGGCATCACCGAAACGCACCTCAAAGCCTACACGAAGGCGGGCTATAACATCGTTGCGCTCTGCGACCTGATCGAAGAGCGGGCAAAGAAGCGGCAGGCGCAGTTCTACCCGAAGGCATTTGTGACGACGGATTATCGCAAGGTGCTCGAGCGCGACGACATCGAGGTCGTGGACATCGCCACACACCCGCAGGATCGGCTGCCCTTAATCGAAGCCGCGCTCAAGGCCGGGAAGCACGTCCTCAGCCAGAAGCCGTTTGTGCTGGACCTGGATCAGGGCGAACGGCTGGTAAAGCTGGCGGAGGCGCAGGGCGTCAAGCTGGCAGTCAACCAGAATGGGCGCTGGTCTCCCCACTTCAGCTATATTCGGCAGGCGGTCCGGAGCGGCCTCATCGGGGATATTCTCAGCCTCCACATGGGCGTCCACTGGGACCATACCTGGACGGCCGGCACGCCCTTCGAGGACATCTACGACCTGATCTTCTACGACTTCTCTATCCACTGGTTCGACATCGCCAGCCACCTGCTGGGCGACCGCAAGGTGCAGCGGGTGCAGGCGTCGCGCAGCCGGGCGCTGAACCAGACGGCGCGGCCTCCCATGCTGGCGCAGGCCCTCCTGGAGTTCGAGGGCGGGCAGGGGTCGCTCGTCTTCGATGCGCACCTCCGCTACGGCAGCCAGGACCACACCTACATTGGGGGCACGAAGGGAACGCTCACCAGCATCGGCCCCAGCCTGAGCCAGCAGACCGTCACGCTCTATACCCAGAACGGCATCGCCACCCCGAAGCTGGAAGGCAACTGGTTCCCGGACGGGTTTCATGGCACGATGGGTGAACTGCTCTGCGCCATCGCCGAGAAGCGGGAGCCGGTCAATAGCGCCCGCGAGAACCTGAATAGCCTGGCGCTCTGCTTCGCCGCCATCGCCGCCGCGACCGAGGGCGTGGCGAAGGCGCCGGGCGAGGTGCGCCGTCTGCCAAAAGGCTCCGCGCCGGGAGCCGACGCGCTATGAGCCGCCCCTACGCCATCGGCATCGACGTGGGCGGCACGAACATCAAAACGGTCGCAGTCACCTCTGCGGGAGAGCGGTTGTTCCAGTCCCAGCAGCCCACGGCGGAGAACGAGACCGCCTGGGCCGAGCGCATTCGGGAGCAGATCGCGCAGATCGAGGCGCAGCAGGGCGAGCCGGCGACCTGGATCGGGCTGGCCGCGCCGGGACTGGCTGCGCCGGATGGGCGCAGCATTGCCTGGATGCAGGGGCGTATGGCCTCGGTACAGGGGCTGGACTGGACCAGCTACCTGCAATCCTCGCGCACTATCCCCGTCCTCAACGACGCGCACGCCGCCCTGCTGGGCGAGGCATGGCTGGGCGCAGCGGCGGGCTGTCAGAATGTGGTGCTGCTCACGCTGGGCACTGGGGTGGGAGGCGGGGCCATCGTAAACGGCCATCTGTTGCGCGGGCATATCGGGCGGGCCGGGCACCTGGGGCATATCAGCCTGGATGCCGCTGGCAGCCCCGACATCGTGGGCGCGCCGGGCAGCCTGGAGGATGCGGTCGGGGACTGCACCATTCTGGAGCGGAGCGGAGGACGCTTCGCTTCGACGGAGCAACTGGTGGCGGCCCATCGGGCCGGAGACGCGGAGGCCACCGCGCTTTGGCAGCGCACCCTGCAGGCGCTGGCAGCGGGACTGGTCTCGCTCATCAATGTGCTCGATCCGGAAGTGGTCATCCTGGGCGGCGGCATGGCGAAGGCGGACGATGCGCTCTTTCTTCCCCTGCAGGCGTACCTCGACCGCTGGGAGTGGCGTCCGACCGGCAGCAGGGTCCGCCTCGTCGCCGCTACGCTCGGGGAGTTCGCCGGCGCCTTCGGCGCGGCTGTGAACGCTCGTAGAACGAGTTCGGCTGCTTTAGGGTAAACCGAGTTGGACCTTAATGGCCTGTTCGACTTGCCGCATATCCGCTGCTGACAGACTTCCCTCTTGATTGCTCAACCGTTGCTTGCTTACCGTCGTCAATTGGTCAGCCATCGCTTTGCGCAGTTGACCGTTGAGAGTGATGTATGCTTCGCTAGGGTAGAGCCTGCCCGTATTGCTGGTAATTGGAACAACCTGAACGCGGTTTAGGGATTGATTGGACGCATCATTACTAACGATAATAGCCGGACGCTCCTTCTGCATTTCGCCCCCGACGGCCGGGCCGAAGCGTACCCACCAGACATCACCGCGCTGCATCGGCTACATCCTCCAGCGTCGCCTCCGACCATTCCAAGGCTTCGGCTTCTCGATCTTCCTCAGCAGCCATCTCCCGGTATGCTTCAGCTATATCCGCTGGAACAACATGAGGACGCACCATCGATTCGATAAACTGGCTGATGCGTCGTCGTCCAATGACTTTATGGAGGCCCGCATATACTTGTTCGTCCAAAGTGACGGTCAGCTTCTTCTGCATAATGGCTCCTATACGTGTTCTATACGTGTATTATGGCACAGAAAAGAGACATTGACAAGATACGCCTAACACTTCGATACGGTCTCTTAGGAATTGGAATCGATGGGGTATTACAAAAGCGGCCGAAGTGGGCGTTGGGGTTGATCTCGATGGCTTTTGCGATTTCATCTCGCGCCTGCTGCACCTCCGCGATCCGCTTGCGGTCCGCTCCGGCGCGAAACCAGCGATGCACCCGAAAGGTGCCGATGTTGGCGTAGTAGTGATACCAGTGCTCCTTCGCCTCGGCAGACTTCGGATCGGCTTGCTGCAAGATAAGGCGCTTCTTCTGCATCCAGGCGATAGCTTCATCGTCTCGGCTGAGGCGGTCACAGGCCACCCCTGCATCGTCATAATCCGCCAGCAGGGTGGGGTTCTTTGCCAATTCTGCGGTCACCCGTTTTAGCCGCATCTCATAGTAGAGCGGCGGGTTGCGCTCGAAACGCCCGGTGATGATCTGCACTACATCCGGCAGGCCCTTCGCCTCATTCGCCAGCGTGTCCATGTCCCACAGGCAGGCGAGCGCCAAACCCGGCAGCAACAACAACCCGATAAGCCAGAAGGAGCTATACACAGATCGCATCATCGGCGGTCTCCTTTAGCGATACAGACGGGCATTGCTGCGAATTGGGTTCGCGATGGGAGGAGAAGATGCTATACACAGCAACCGGGTTTCCGATGCATCCGCGCCGGCAGGGATCATTTATTCATGGCGAAGGGCCTGGATGGGATCGAGGCCCGAGGCCCGGATGGCCGGATAGATCCCGAAGAAAACGCCGATGGAGGCGGAGAAGAGAAACGCCCCGATGGAGAAGCCGATAGGCAGCGCTACGGCAAGGCCCTTCGCTCCGGTCTGCGGATCCACCATGGCGGGAATAAGCGAGGTCACCCAGCTGATGGCGTACGCGAACCCGGCTCCCAGCGCGATGCCGATGATGCCGCCCGTGCCGGAGAGTACCGCCGATTCGATGAGGAACTGCATCAGGATGTCGCGCCGCTTGGCTCCAATGGCCTTGCGGATGCCGATCTCACGGGTCCGTTCCGTCACGGAGACCAGCATGATGTTCATGATCCCGATACCGCCGACCAGCAGCGCCAACCCCGCAATGGAGCCCAACACCATCCCGAAGATCGACAGGATACGGTTGATGCTGTTCAGGATGTTCTCCTGGCTGTCCACGTGGAAACCCGGCAGATTGTCGTAGCGGCGCATGAGAAGTTGCCAGACCTGATCCATGGCATCGTTGAGTTGCGTAGCGTCTGCGGGCTGTGCCCAGATGACCCCCACGGTCTCCTTGCCCAGCATCCGCTTCTGCACGGTCGTGAGCGGAATATAGAGCGTCTTGTCCAGATCGCCCTCCAGCGAGCGCCCCTTCGCGGCCAGCACCCCGACCACCGTAAAGTTCAGCCCGCTCACCCGGATGCTCTGCCCCAGCGGCTCCTCATCGGGAAAGAGCTCCTTCCGCACCTTTTCTCCGATCACGCAGACGGAGGCCCAGCTATCCATGTCCTGCTGGGAGATAAACCGCCCATGCGCCACCTGCACATTGCGCAGGCGCTCATAGGCGGGCTGAACGCCGTTGCCCGTGACTTCGATCTGCTTGTCGCCATAAAAGGCTTTCGGAGAGCCGATGGGCATCTCTGCGGAGATCTCTTTGACCAGCTCGCACTGCTCTTCGATGGCGTGAATATCGTCCATCGTGATGCCGTCGATAGAGCGGGTCGCCTTTTTGGCCTCTTTGTCGTTCGAGTCGTAGTAGATGATGATGAGGCTGGAGCCGAGCCGATTGAACTCCGTGGTGATACGCGCCGACGCACCCTGAATGATAGCGACCATGACGATGACCGCCCCCACGCCGATAATGACGCCCAGCATGGTCAGGGCGGAGCGGAGCTTATTCACCATGATATTGGAGAAAGCCGTGTGAATACTATACAGCAGGGTCATGCGTGTGGCTCCTCGCTAATTCTGGTTATTCCGGCGATCGTTGTTGTCCGGTCCCATGTTGATGTCGATCTCTTTGCGGGGCGGGCCATTGAAGTCGTTGGGGCGCACCTTGTCCCACTCTTTCAGGCCGGACACGATTTCGATATAGTCGTCGCCGCGCAGCCCCACCGTTACCGTGCGCTCCGTCTCGGTCTCTTTTTTCTTGCCGTTCACTGTGGTCGTCGTGATGACTTTTACGGTCGCCTTGCCGTTCTTTTCGGTGACACAGTTGATCGGCAGGCGAAGCACGTTTTTACGGCGTTCGACAATGATGGTGCAGCGGGCCGTCATGCCGGGGCGCAGGCGGGTGTCGGCTTTATTAATCCGGATCTCGACCGGGAAGCGGATCACGCCGCCGCTGCTGCTGGTACTACTACTGCTGCCGCTGCTATCGGACGCCGTATCCGCCCCCGCCGAAGGGGCGACCTTGCTGACATGCCCTTCGAACTTCACGGGTTTGAGCGCCCCTGCCACCGTCTCCTTCACCGAATCCGAGGTCACCTCGGTCAACAACTCCTTCTTGACCTTGGAGATGTCCACCTCATTGACGTTGATCTTGATGATCATGACGGAGAGGTCGGCGATCTGGTATACCGGCGTTCCGGACGAGAACGAGGCGATGGCGGAGGTGATCAGTTCGCCCTCTTCCACATAGCGCTTGGTGACGATGCCATCCATCGAGGCGATCAGGCTGCAATCGTGCTGCTGGACTTTGAGGACGTCCAGTTGGTTCTTCAGTTGGGAGGCATCCGCCTGAGCCGCGGTCGCGTCGTCCTGGCGCATCAGGTCCTGGGTTTTGCTGGCGCGGGCGGAGACGAGTTGGGCCTGCGCCTGTTGCAACGCGGCCCTGGCGCTGAGGAGATCCTGCGCCTTGATCTGGGGATCCACTGCGTGGACCGCCTGCTCCAGCGCCGCCTCCTGCTGGTGGACCTGACTCTGCGCGCTGGCGACCTGGCTGCGGGCGTTGGCCTCCTCCAGCGCGTTCGCCTGCTTGATACGGTCCAGGTGCTCCTTGACATCGCGGAGGTGCGATGCCGCGACATTGTAATCGGTCTCCGCCGATTCGACGACCTGCGGCGCGACGAAGCCCTTGACGAGGAGCTGCTGCTGCCGCTTTACGTTGCGTTGGGAGTTGTCGGCCTGCGCCTTGGCCTGATCATAGGCGGCCTGGGCCGAGACCACGGCCTGGGGGTGAGTGGATTCGATCATCAGGCTCAGACTGTCCTGCTGGGCCTTCAGTGCGGATTGCGCGCTCTCCAGCCCCGCCTTCGCCGCGGCGATGCTCTGCTGGGTCAGGGTCGGTTGCACGTCCGCCTGCGCCTGCGCCTGGAGCAGGCGCGCTCTCGCGGAGGCGACGGCCTGCTCCGCCTGGGCGACCCCCGTGATGGTCTGGCTCTGCTGGTAGGTGGTCCCTTTCTGCGCGGAGGCATGCCTGGACTGTGCTGCCAGCAACTGCTGCTGCAGCGCCGCCACCTGGCCGTTGATCTCCTCGGGGTCCACCAGCGCCATCAACTGGCCGGTCTTCACCCGATCTCCCGCCTCCACCTTCAACTTCAGGACGCGCCCGCCGACCTTCGACTTCAACTCGACCTTGCGCAGCGGCTCGATGGTGCCGGTCTCGACCACCTTGATCTCCACATCGCCCCGCGTCACCGATTCGCTGCGCCCTGTCTTCTCCTCATCCCGCAGCACGAATCGGAGTCCGACGGCGACCAGTATCACGCCGATCAAAAGCGCCAGCGCGCAGCCCACCACCAGTTTCTTTCCCATGTCCCATCCCTTTACGAAAGCGTTGCTTAAAGCCGCCTTACATTCTGTTCTTTATCGTACCACGTCCCATGCCGCTTTGCACAGGGGTTCGATACTATCCTGAAGAGGCATATTGAGGCCGAATCTTCCGCTCCCTGTCGCACTACCGCCACGACTACGATTTTCGGAAGGTTGCGGTTTCAATGTGGAGGGTTCAAATCTTTTGTGGGCGAGAGAGGATTTCGCGCTTCGGAACACGAATAGAGCCCCGGTGAGCGGGATGAGTCACTGCTGCACGCCGATGTAAATCCTCGCTGTCTCCGTGGTTCCCAATGTCTTCTGGAGGACTGTATGGACATTATAGATGTGAATACCCTGTTCGGCCCGCTGCCGGCCGCCAGCGTGGACCTGGCGGTGGATGCGTTGCTGGCGCTGATGCAACACCATCAGGTAAAGGCGGCCTGCACGCTCTCCACGCTGGGCCTGCTGCTCGATCCGGCTATCGGGAATGCGGCCACCCGCGCCGCCTGCTCCGAGCATCCCGAACTGCTGCCCGTCGCGACGGTGAACCCGACGATGTTTTTCGGGGACACCGCGCCGCTGGAACGGCTGCAAACCGAGGGGTTTCGCATGGTACGCTTCTTTCCTGCCCTGCAGGGTTGGCCGCTCTCCTATGAGCCGTTTCGTGTGCTGCTGGACAGCCTGAAGGGGAGCGCCCTGCCGGTGATGGTCAATGTGGCTCAACCCGGCGACATCACGGCGCTGCTGCGCGACCTTAGCGGCTATCCGGGGGCAGTGATCCTGGAGGGTGTAGACATGACCCTGCTGGCGGAGGCGCTGGCCGCCCTGCGTAAGAACGAGAACTGGCATGTGGAGATCTCCCGCCTGCTATCGCCGGGAAGCATCAAGCTGGCAGCGGATAACGCCGGGGCGGGACGCCTGCTGTTCGGCACCGGCGCGCCCGCGCAGGCGACCGGCTCCGCGCTCAATACGTTGCGCTATGCCGGGCTGGCGCAGGACGCGCTGGAGAAGATCCTTGCGACCAATGCCCGTCGCATACTGAAACTGGGGAATTAGGGGGCCCATCCGATGCCAATCTTCGATATACACGCCTATCTGGAGGGGTATGCCATTCCGGGCATCAACCAGAACGCCGCGCAGGTGCAGCAGATCATGCAGGCGCGGGAGATCGAGCGCACCATGCTGCTCTCCGTGCGGGCCGCCCAGGCCGATCCGCTCTCCGGCAACCGCATTCTCAAAACGATGATCGAACAGGGGCAGGGGCTCTATGGCTGCCTGACGGCCCACCTGGGACGGGTGGACTCCTCACTGCAGGCGATCCGGGACCTGATGGGCGGGCGCCGCTTTGTCGGCATCCTGCTGACCGATTCCAATCCGAAAGACCCGCTGCAGCCACTGGTCGCCGACGAGATCCTGAACGCCTGCCGCCGCTATCAGAAGCCGATCTTCATTTATACTCCCAACGCCGCCTGCGTGGAGGTCGCCCTGCACCTAGCAAAGACCTACAGCATGCATAAGTTCGTCCTGCTGGGCATGGGCGGCGCGGAGTGGCGGACCGGGATCGTCGCCGCCCACCAGGCGACCAACATCTTCCTGGAGACCAGTGGGACCCTGGACCGGACCAAAATCCCGGCAGCCATCGAAGTCCTGGGGTCCCACCGGATCCTGTTCGGCAGCGGTTGTCCGAACGTGGATCCGGCGGCAGCCCTCGGCATGATCCAGGATTCGGACATCTCGCCCGCAGGGCAGCGGCTTATCCTCCATGAAAACGCCGCCAAGCTGTTCAGCCTGGACGAGATCGAAAACGCTGGTTAGCGGGGTGTGTTCATGGTAGCGTCCTGGGCGGAGGTAGTCTTCCCCTTCGCGGCAGCGCTGTCGGAATGGAAGAGGTAGCTGGACGAATTGGGATCGAGCGCGCCTCGCGGCGCCTGCGCTACCATCTCGGCAAAATTATCGAGGTCGTGCTGCAGGTTTTTTTCGAAGGTCTTGCCCGCCCCCAGCGCCTCGCCGATGTCGCCCAGCCAGCCGGCCGGCGGATCGTAGTTGACCATCACATTGACGCGGGTCTGATTGTCGCCCAGGTCGGTGAATTTGACCAGCCCGCTGTTCGCCATGCCATCGGTCGAACGCCATCCGATCTGCTTGTTCTCGATCCAGTTCTCGTTCACCGCGTCCCACTCATGGCGTCCCACAATGTCCACGACCCAGTGGCTGCGCTGATCGTCGTAGTAGGTGACTTCTTTGACATAGTGCATGAACTTGGGAAAGTCGTTGAAGTGGGAGAAGAGTTGCCAGACCTGATGGGCCGGTGCATTGATCGTGGTAGATGCGGAATGTTGTGCCATAGTTAAACTCCTTCCAGGGAATAGACGCCCTCTTGAGCGCCGACAGAGACCTGGAGCAGAGAACACAACGGTTATCCCTGGCAGAATAGCGTGCCTCAATGCTCCAGGAGGGTTTGCAAGGCATAGTACGCGAAATCCCGGAAAAGGTTCTTGCAATCGAAAATCCCTCGCGCCATTCCTATCGGCGCGAGGGATTCTATTTTACGAGCAGAGCGATTGGGCGAGATTCGGGTAGGCGGTTCCCGTAGCGATGGATCAGGCGGGCTGTTCCGCGCTGGCCCGGCGCCAGGCGCGCAGCCGTTCCAACTCGAAGGCCAACGCCGACGCGGGGATCTCGGAGGCATTCGCGATCCGCTCCAGAACGCGCGCCAGGCTCCTCTCCATATGGTCGTCCGGCGTTTCGGCATAGAGCCAGTCCATCGCCTCCGCCAGCAGATAGAGCGCCTCGTTGGCGTAGCGGGCTTTGCCCTGGGGCAGCGACCGGAAGGGCGTCTGGGCATAGAGGCGGGCCATCTGATCATAGAGCGCCTCCCAGGTATCCGACGCTCCGTCCGTCGATACCGGGCGCGGGATCACTGCGGCCTGGCGCATGGCCGTCACGCGCGCCTCACGCTCCATGAGCGCCTCCCAGTCCGCCAGGGTCGTCCCCTCGATCAATCGCACCTGAAGCGGCTGTCGGAGCTGCTCCTGCACCACGCTGGTGACGGTATGCATGGTGGCGGTCTGCTGGATATGGCTGGCACGGTTGTAATCTTCCGGCGCGAGGCCGATTACCAGCACGCCATTCTCGATCAGGATAGCCTGGGTCTTCTCGATAGCCTCCCAGAACGAGCGGTTATTGACGCGGTCTTTCAAACGGTCCACGCAGTTGGCCCACAACACTTTTAGCGAGGGGGGGGTGCTCATAGATTTGGCTCCTGGTATCGGTCACATTACAGCTCAGTGGGTTGGACGCCTGATGTGGGCGCGTCCGGCCGCTCGTTTTGCGTTTAAGGATTATACGCCGCACGCCGGATTAAGTCAAGCGGCATCCACACGGCTCCGCGCGATTCAGTACAGGCGCAGCGTCGCGCCGTTCAGCTTGGATTGATCCACCTTCGCCGCCTTCGATTTCGGCGCCGTGACCGTCGCCGGGTCGCCATCGCTGACATAGCGCTCCCCAGGATACTCCTTGAGATGGTCCAGCCACACCGTACTGGCGGAGGGTATATCCGACGCCTGAATACGCGGCAGGCGCATCGGATTGAACTTCGGCGCAGTCGGCGGGAGGGCAGGATTGGCTCCGACCAGCAATACCGCGCGATTGGCATACGCCTGGCCCTGATACGATCCGGAAGCGAGCAGGTCCTTGTTCTTCGGTGAGATGCCGTAGGGCAGCGCGATGGTGTCTATCTTCGCGTTGGGGGCCAGTTTCAATATCTTCGCTACCGCCAGCCCCAGCTCCTGCTGCACCTCCGCATCGGACATAGCACGTAAGGAGTGATGTGTTACGGTATGGTTGCCGAGCTCGCAGCCCATCGCCAGGATCGCCTGCATTTTCTTCGCTGCCATCCCCCTCTGTACGAAGCCGACGTCCGGCAGGACGAAGAAGGTTGCCCGCACGGGAAAATCCGGATGCGCGGCGGCAAAATCCTTCATAATCCCCAGCGCACAGTTGGGGTCGAGCGTGCCGTCGGGGAGGTAGCGGAACTGGCTCTCCTTGGCGTCGTCGAAGGTGAAGATGACGGGGGTGGTTCCCAGGGGCGCGTCGATGCGATTGTCGAGAAAGTGGCTTAGCAGAACGGGGCGATACCCCTCGTCGTAGAGCCTCTGCAGGTCCTTGCGGAAGTTCTCGACACTGCGCATATATTTTTTCGGGTTCTCCGTGGGGCCGATGTCGTGGTATTCCAGAATGGGCACGACGCCGGTCTCGTTGACCTTGGCTTTTTCGAGCTGGTCCGGTGCGATAAATGCGGGCTCCGGCTTATGAATGGAGGGGGCAGCCGCATCGGCGGCGGCGGGGGTGTTGGGCGTGTTGTGGTGGCCGCAGCCGGACGCGCCTACGAGGGCGGCCAACGCGGCGAGCAGAGCGAGACTTCCTTGCGTTTTCATGGGTTTCCTTCGCGACTTAAAAGGTTCCGAACAGCCGGTCGCCGAAATCGCCGAGGCCCGGCAGGATGTATTTGCGGTCATTGAGTTCGCGGTCGAGGGATGCCGCGACGATGTGGAGTTGCGGGAAGCTTTCGGCGAGGCGTGCGACCCCTTCGGGTGCGGCGACGACGCAGAGCAGCACCACCTGCGCCGCGCCGGCAGCGTAGAGAGCGTGGGTCGCCCAGGCGGCGGAGCCGCCGGTTGCCAGCATCGGGTCGAGCAGCAGCGCGGTCTTGCCCTCCAGCGGGGGCAGTTTCGCATAGTAGGAGGTCGCGATGGCGGTCTGCTCATCGCGCTCCAATCCCAGGTAGCCCACGTTGGCCGCCGGCAGCAGCTCCAGCACGGCGTCCAGCATCCCCAACCCGGCCCGCAGGATCGGGACGGCGACCAGTTCGCCGAGGATCTCCGCGCCCT
Source organism: Chthonomonadaceae bacterium (assembly GCA_035295825.1). GTDB lineage: Bacteria > Armatimonadota > Chthonomonadetes > Chthonomonadales > Chthonomonadaceae > DATGIG01. Next base: position 18,531 of record DATGIG010000253.1, read on the forward strand.
CCGTCTCCTCCAGCGGGGTTCGAACGCGTATGGAGCGAGATGGCAGGGCGCGCGTCGCCTCAACGATCAGGATCTGGGTCAGGGCGCGGGTGAGCGGTCGAAACTGCTCCGGCGGCGTCGTGATGTCCCGAAGGCGGGTCAAGAGCTGCGCCGCCAGGGCGTGGTCAAGCACTGTCAGGGGCATGGCGGTTCTCTCCGATTTTCAGTGGGGCGGCGGTCGGCTGCCCCTGGGCGGTCATCAGATCGGCAATCGCCTGCATCAACGCCGCAGTCACCTCCTCACGTTTCGCCTCGGGCGGGAAGGTCATCGGCTTGCCGAACACGATTTTGAGCGGCCTGAGCCGGGGAAAACTACCGGTTTTGGGCCAGGCGGCATAGGTTCCCATGCAGGCGACGGGAACGACCGGCGCGCCGCCCCGCTGCACCAGGAGGGCGATCCCCGGCAGGGCCGGCTGCAGGTTGCCGTCGGGCGTCCGCTCCCCCTCCGGGAACATC
>DATGIG010000254.1:0-6044 GCA_035295825.1 Chthonomonadaceae bacterium
AACCCGGCCTCTTTGCGCAGATCGATACCGAAGTCGCTCAGCACGGTCATCCGGGATGGGCCTCCAGTGAAGGCACCAACTTGCAGCTTGGCAGCGGGCCGGGCCAGTCGGGCAGGAACATGGAGACCTATCTGGCGCAGATGTTCAACCACGGCGCCACGCTGGTGAATATCTTCTCGTGGGGCATCGGCGGCGAGGCGAACAAGAAGATGGACTTTCGCGTCGTGACGGAGGGCGAGGAGGCCCTGAGCGCCTATCGGAAGTTCTTACGGGGCGAACGCCTGGTGGAGACCGTCTCTACGACCTCCTCCTATCTGGAGCGCCTCCCGGCAAAGATCCATCGGATTCAGCAGGAGTTACCGGCCTGGATCCAGAAAACCGGGAAGCAGGCGCTCGCCGAACCCCTGATGCAGCAGTTGGATAGGGCTCTGAAAGCCAATAACTTCGAGGAAGCCGAAAAGGTTGCCGATAAGATTTTAACGTTGCTGTCGTCACTGTGAGTTTCCGGAGCAGAAGCTGGAAGCCGAGCGGCGCATTGCCGAGCGCGCGAACCGTTCCGACAACCTGTTTTGCTGCATTCAAGGCCACATACGAGAATCGTCGTATCGTTGCCCTGCTTTCTGACGAGGGCAGGAATCGGCAAAGTGTGTGGTGAAAATAGGTGCGTTGATAGCCAGGACGAGATGAATCGCCCAATTTAATCCTCCGGAAGAGACATACCGGAGACGAATAGTAGGCTTGCGGGTACAATGGTTCATCCTTGCTCTGTTATGGTCGAATCAATCCCTGGAGGAGTACAGCGGATGGAATCCTTGAAAGCTGTGATCGCGGAAGATGAACAGTTGACACGAACGATCATACGCGCACGTCTTGAGAAGCTCGGTCACACCGTCGTAGCGGAAGCGGGCGATGGCCAGCAGGCGATTGAAGCGACTCGCTTGCATAAGCCGGATGTCGTGATCATGGATATCAAAATGCCGGTGATGGATGGGATCGAGGCGGCGCGCGCCATTCTGGCGGAAGCGCCCTGCGCGATTCTGTTTCTCAGTTCGTTCAATGAACAGGAACTGGTAGAGCAAGCCAGCGAGACCGGGGCGCTTGCCTACCTGATGAAGCCTTTCCGTAAAGAGGATCTTGCCCCGGCCCTGGAGATGGCGGTGCGCCGCTTCCGTGAAATCCAGTCGCAACGCAAAGAGATCGAGGATCTGAAAGAGACATTGGAGACTCGTAAGTTGATCGAGCGCGCCAAAGGCATTCTGATGGATCGCCACAACATGAGCGAAGAAGAGGCCTTCAAACGAATCCATTTTCAGGCGCGTAACCAGAACAAGAAGATGCGCGAGATCGCACAGAGCATCATCACGGCGGCGGACCTGATCTGATGGCCCCTCCGCGCCTGATCCTGGCGTCGGCGTCACCCCGCCGTCGCGAACTGCTGGCGCTGCTTGGTCTGCCGTTCGAAGTCCTTCCCAGCCGCTACGAAGAGCCACCCCCTCCGACCACCCCGGTCGCGCTGGATGCGTTCGTCTCCCTGCTGGCGCAGCACAAGGCCGCGGAAGTCGCGGAGCGCGTCGAGGCGGGCTTTATCATCGGCGCCGACACTCTAGTCACGCTGGACCACGACCAATTGGGCGTTCCCCTGGGCAAGCCCATGGATACGGCGGATGCGGAGCGTATGCTGCGCCTGCTCTCCGGGGCGATCCACATCGTCTATACCGGCGTCGTGGTGATCCGTAAGGAAGAAGCGAGCCGTCCCCCGGCCATCGTGAGCGCCGCGGTGCGGACGCGGGTGCGTTTTCGGGAGTTGAGCGCCGCTATGATCGCCGACTATATCGCGACCGGCGAGCCGATGGACAAGGCGGGGGCGTACGGCGCACAGGGGTACGCCGCGCCGTTCATCGAGGGCTTCGAGGGCGACTTCTACAATGTGGTGGGGCTGCCCCTCTGCACCCTGGGGCGCCTGCTGGAGCAGAGTGGGCTGGAGTGGTCCCACTATCGCCAGGAGATGCCGCCCGTCATCGGGTGAGGAGAGGCCCGTCAAAGGCTTCGCCGTCCTACCGGTAGGACGGCGAAGGGCAAGCGGGGTCAGTCGGGCACAGGGAGTGCGAACTCGTTCAGTTGCAGTCGCAGGAGCAGACGGGGATTGCCCGGCTCCTGGGTTGGGAGGAATTTTTCGCCGCATCGTGTGCAGCGGACGTATCCGCCGCCGATGTCCTGCCGCAGGATGTCGTTACTGTCACTGGCGCGGGCCGCTTCGCAGTAGTGGATCAATACATGCTGTGCCCTCTGGGTGTCGAGCGTCCATTTCTCCATGATCATGCGCCTCCTGTCGTGCTTTCCCGTATTATATCCCCTTTTTCACGGAAGACGCAAGCAGGCAAGCGGCCCCAAGCGCGTAACGCGCCTGATAACCTCCCCCTCCTCTTCTTCATAAGGAGAGGGGAGCAAATGAGCGATCAGTACAGCGCCTGCTCGGTCTGGGTATCGAACAGGTGGGTCTTGTCCATGTCCAGCACGACTTCGATACGCTCCCCTACTCTCGCGGGAGAAGCGCTGTCTATCATGGCGATCAGGGAGAGATCTCCCACCTTCAGGTACATCTCCACATCACTGCCCAGCGGCTCGATCACATCCACATCCACTGTCATGGTGTTGCCTTCGCGCGGCGTAATCAGGCCGGTGAGCTGTTTGTCGTAAATATCTTCGGGGCGAATGCCGAACGTACAGGTCTTGCCGACATGGTTTCGGGCGCGCTCCGCCTGGGCCGGCGGCAGGGTGACGACGAAGCTGCCCGCATCCGCCAGCACGCTCTCCCCCTCCTGCCGGATCTTGACCGGGATGAAGTTCATGGCCGGGGAGCCGATAAAGCCCGCGACGAACAGGTTGGCAGGGTGGTTGTAGAGTGCCAGCGGCTTGTCCACCTGCTGGATAATGCCGTTGGACATGACGGCGATGCGGTCGCCCATGGTCATCGCCTCGACCTGGTCGTGGGTGACATAGACGGTGGTGATGCCCAGGCGACGATGCAGCTTGATGAGTTCGGCGCGGGTCTGAACGCGCAGCTTGGCGTCCAGGTTGGAGAGCGGCTCATCCATTAAGAAGACTTTCGGCTCCCGCACGATGGCGCGGCCCAGGGCGACGCGCTGCCTCTGCCCGCCGGAGAGCTCCTTCGGTTTGCGCTGCAGCAGGGCGCTCAGCCCCAGCATCTCCGCCGCCTCCTTCACGCGCCGATCTATCTCATCCTGCGAGAAGGTACGCGTGGAGTTGAACGGCCACATACCTCCGGTCGAGGTGCGCTTCAGGCGTAGCCCGAAACTCATGTTGTCGTAGACAGACATATGCGGATAGAGCGCGTAGTTCTGAAAGACCATGGCGATGTCACGGTCTTTTGGAGAGACGTCGTTCACAATCCGGTCGCCGATGCGGATCTCGCCGCTGGTGGACTCCTCCAACCCGGCGATCATCCGCAGCGCGGTCGTCTTGCCGCAGCCGGATGGTCCGACCAGGACCATAAACTCCTTATCGCGGATCTCCAGATTGATGCTATTGACCGCGGTCACCTTATCAAACGACTTCGTCAGATCCCTCAACATCACACCAGCCATAATGCGCCATTGCCCCCTTTACGCCGCCCATTATAATGCTTGCTGCGGCTCTTGTCAAGCATCTCCCCTCTCACAATCCCCCGATGCCCGAGGAGGGCGGGAGGTGCAGTCCGAAGATCAGGTCGAGGGCCGTGCGCACAAATCCGGCGGCGAACTCGCCCAGCACCAGCCCCAGGAAGAAGGGCAGGGCACGACGGTAGGCGCGCAGCCCGCCGTAGCGCAGCAGCAGCACCTTGATGAGCCAACTGACGAAGATCGGCAGCCAGAGGCGAAACAGCCCAAAGCTGCCGGAGACCAGATAGCCTGCCGGGTGGAACGGCCACCAGAGGAACTCCGAGCGCATCCATGCCAGAAAGAGGGTAAAGAGGATGCCGAACACATAGGCGCCCATTGCACCGCCGTCCGGCTGCTGGGGCGTGGAGAGCCAGCCGTCCAGCTTCTTCCAGGGCTCCGCCCCGAACGCCCACATGGCCGGCCCCTGGAACTTCGCCGATTCGTAGCCCACGGCATAGGTGGAGTGCAGGAGCGCCCAGAACGCGCAGACGATGCCCAGAGCGCTGGCGCCCAGAATGAGCTGGGCCACGGAGCGGAGGGGCGTTGCGGTGCGGCGCCCCAGCCGGAGCGCGTCCACCTGGTTCTGCATGGGGAACTGACGGTGGGTGCGCGTGAGGAAGAAGAGCAGCGAGATCACGCTCAGGTCGCCCTTCGACCAGTAGTTCGTACCCATTACGCGCTGCATCACCTGCTCCGAACCCACCTGGTACAGTTCGAAGGTGGGCAGGCCCAGTTCCGCCCGCAGCCGCGCCACCACGATGACGATGGCAAACACGAGGGCCAGATAGACGAGCGCTGTCTGGAGGCGCATCCCCGCCGCAACGGCGAACCAGACCAGGCCCCCCACCCCGCCGATCAGCCCGAAGACCGTGGTGCGGTAGGAGAACGGCTCGTCGCTCTCGTCCAGATCGGGCTGCGGGCCGCGCCAGGCCGCCTGCCAGACCTGCCTCAGATGCCCCCGCGCTGCCCAGACAATCGCCAGGAAGAGCCCGAAGCAGGCCCCGACCCCCTGCTGCTGGATGTAGGGGAACTTGCCCCACTCCGCATAACCCAGCATGGCCGCGCCAACCATCTCCACCCGGCTGAGCAGGAAGAAGAACCAGCAGGAGAAGCCGAGTTGCGTGGGCAGCAGGAATGCCAGGCCGTAGGCGAAGGGGAACGAGGAAATGGGAATGGCCCCCATGGCGTTGAGCGGGTAGGTGTCGAAGTGGTAGATCTGCACGCCGATGGGCAGGCCGGGGAACGAGGGAAAGAGAGAGTGGATCATATTGATGATCTGGCCCAGCGCCCCGATGCCGAACCCGGCCCAGAAGACCGGGGTACGAAACAGCGTCTGTTGCTGCGTCAGGATCTGCACAGGAATTTCGGCGATGGGATAGGAGAGGCGCTCGGCATCCCACTGGCGGCGGAAGAGCGCCGTCAGGCAGAGCATCACCCAGACGAGGAGCAGGACGAACAGGGTCCACCAGCCGAGCGGCCCCAGCCAGGGCAGGATATGGTCGGGGCGATAGAGGGTCGAGTTACCCGTATAGAGCGCGTTGATGGCTTCAGGGTCGCGGGTGACCAGGTGCGGCGGCAGGTTCGGGATGATCTTCTCACCCCAGCGGGTTTCTGTCGTATCGTGGCGGAACACATAAGTAAGGGTGGTAAAGAGGATCTGCAACTGGTCGTGGCCCGCCAGGTTGCTGCCGATGGCGACCACCACATAGAGGCCGACCATCTCCTGCGGGGTGAACATCCAGCGAGGGCGCAGCCGCTTGAACAGAGCATTGACGAGCAGCAGGATCAGCAGCAGGGAGACGGCGTTGAAGAAGAGCGCCTGCGTGGTGGCGTTGTCGGAATAGCGGATATACTCGATCTCGACCAGCCACCAGGCGTTGAGCGGCAGCAGGACCAGAGAGAGCAGCACGACCCGCCAGGTGAGCGGAGAGCGCATCCGGGCCACCGGGCGCGCTTCGGAATGGACGCCTGTCGCCTCCACCGGCGGGCGCTCCGGGTGTGGATCTTCGGAAGCGGAAACCGTCTCTGGCACGCGCAACACCTCCCGCCCTGCAACGCTACGACTCCTCCGCGCTCAATGTACCCTAAAACCCCGGCCAGCACAAGGTTCCCCTATCCCAGTGCATACCCTAAAGACCGGCTTTTCTCTCCTTGACAGTCGTGAATCACATTTGTTATACTGCCCAGTACGCAACGCAATACGAGGCCGTCATTGCCAAGAGGAGCACCAAAACGAATATGAAATCCTCCAAACGGATCTGCCTTGCATTCCTGCTGACCTGCTTGCCTGGGAACCAATTCGCGGACAAAATCGGATCTTCGCCTATCACGTCTTTGCAACTCTGTCAGCAGGCAAAGACTTCGCCTCCGCAAACGGCGCATACC
>DATGIG010000255.1:0-2084 GCA_035295825.1 Chthonomonadaceae bacterium
CAAAGCTTCACACACCTGAAGACAGAGGTACAAGCGGACAGTTTAGTCCCCCCTCCCCTGTTATTCCGAAGGTTCGAGGAGGGGCCGGGGATAGGCGCAGCCGCGGGGGCCTTACCGAGGGCCTCAAGCAAAGAGAGCATGGGCGACATGAAAAAGATGATAGAGATAGCGATTCTGGGTCTGCTGATTATCCTGGTCTTCTCATGCCGGTCGGAACGGACAGGCTTGCCCGGCATGGTCACCATCGGGAACTATGGGGGACAGGCGGTCCAGAAAACGACGGACAGAATCGCGGTGGGCCGGCAGAACGCGACGGCGCTGGAGGTCGGCACGTCTGATGGCGACATCCATGTTGCGCCAGGGAATGGGGATACGATCCAGGTTGTAGCGACCGAGGAGGTCCGCGCGAAGAGCGTGGAGGCGGCGAAGGCGTTTCTGAAGCAGGTCAAGATCGTTACCACGCAGGAAAAGGACCGCTGGATCGTCCGGGCCGACTGGCCGCAAACCACGCCGAAGGGTGTTTCTTCCGTGACCGTCTCGTTCGACGTTCACGCTCCGGCGGCGATGCATCTCACCGCGCAGAGCCAGAACGGCGATCTGAACGCTTCCGGCCTGGCGGACGCCCATCTCCGCACGCAGAACGGCGACATCCACGCCGATCACATCGCCGGAACGGTGGACGCCTATTCGTCCAACGGCTCCATCCAGACGGAAGCCTGCGCGGATGCGCCTCAGGTGGAGACGCAGAACGGAGAGATCACGCTGCGCGGCGTGCGGCATCTCGGCACGGTGAAAACAGATAACGGCTCGATCACGATCCAGATGGCCGCCAAGCAGGGCGCGGAGCCGGTCGCGATCACCTCTCAGAACGGCACGATTGACCTGAGTCTGCCCGCCGGCGTTTCCACTCACCTGGAAGCCGGCGTGGATACCGGCGCGATCGAAATGGAGCCCTCCGACCGCGCGCATTTTACCGATGAAGGGCATACACAGATGACCGCCGACCTGGGCTCCGGCAAAGGGACGATCGTCTCCACACCAATACCGGCTCGATCCATATCCAGGCCGGCGAAGCGCCCTGAACCCTACGAACGGTCCAGAAACGTCACGGCGGTGGCGTGCGGCAGATGCAGCTCCAGGGTATGGTCTCCGCGCCGAGAGGGACGAATCTCGGCCCCGGCCTCAAGGGGCGAGGAAGCGAAGGTGCGCTCCGTCTCGTTGTAAAATGTGCCGCCGTGGAAGACGATGTTGACGGAACGGACTCGCTTCTCCGGCAGCAACCGTTGCACATCGAACGCAAAAGAGGGCCAGAGGGCACGGAAGGGGTCTTCGGGATCGGAGGAGAGCGCCACACGGGAATGCAGATTGCCGCAGACGGCCACCACCTTCCCATCCGGGCAGAGCTGCTGCCACTGCGCGACGAGATTGGCGGCCATGGTGGCGTCCCGCCCGGCCCAATCCTCATACGGCTGGTCATTGCCCCTGTCGAAGCAGAGCAGGCGCCAGCCGCCCGGCCCACCGGTCATCTGCCGGAGCAGGGAAAGGCTCTGCGCGCTCTCTCGCCCGTCGCGGACCTCGCCCGGCTGGAAGAAGGCCGGAATCGCTTCGGTCCGGCCCTGCGCCCAGTCCAGGATCGGTTCGCGCTGGTCGCAGGGGATTTCCAGGGCGAGCCCTCTATAGCCTCGTTCCGCCAGCGGCTCGCGCAGCCCGAGCAGGAGACGCGGCACTTCCTGCGTGCCATGAATCTCGCCGAGAACCAGCTGGTCCGCCTCGGCGGCCAGCCCCATCAGTTGCGCTTGCGCCTCTGCGGGCAATGTATAGGGGGCAATCTCTTCCTTCATATGCCATGAACCTCTACCAAGCGAGGCCGCTACGGCCTTATGCCGGATGTGCCTTGAAGGGTTCCATGTACGCATTATACCGCAGTGGGAATGCAGAGGGAGATTAAACAATTTTTGACAATTATCATGCTTGCAGGTATAATGGTAAGCAGGAGGAATCTCAACTATGGCAACACTCAACATCTCTTTGACTCCGGAACTGGTGTCACTCATCAACGAGAAGGTTTCGAGTGGAATGTATCA
>DATGIG010000256.1:0-8245 GCA_035295825.1 Chthonomonadaceae bacterium
GATGACCTGCCTGACTTGTAGCCGGCCTTCCTGGATATTTCGCGCCATATTGGCGATCATTGGACCCGTGCTGGGACCAAGAAGCACGGAGAGATTAAGCGGGGGAATAGCATTCGGCGTTTGCGCCAGTTTGCCGAATGCCTGCAGGGACTGGAGAGCCTCTTCCGTTTTGTCTACCGAAGCGATAACGGCGAACCCCGCCGCTTCCAGAGATTTTTGCTGGCTCTCCGGCGTAACAACAAAGCTATAGGACGCATCGCGTGCCCAGGGAACCGGATAGAGGATAGGCTGGTCTCCTTGTTTCAGCATGTCGTAAATGGCGAACTTGCCGCCCGTTTTGAGAACGCGGTAAACGCCTCGATAGAATCCGTCCTTGTCCTCGATATTCATTCCGACGTGCTGCGTCCAGGCGTGGTCGAATGTTTCGGGGTCGAACGGAAGATGCATTGCATCGCCCTGTACGAATGTCACATACTCTGCTTGCCCGGTGCGTTTCGTAAGGCGGTTTGCGATCTCGACATACTCAGGTGTCAAGTCTATCCCGGTTACATGGCAACCGTATACTGCGGAGAGGAACCGGGCGGGGCCGCCGAGACCTGACCCGATGTCGAGGATATGGTCTCCCTGTTTTGCGCCGAGAGCGAGAGCAAGCTCCTTGCTGGCATCAAGCCCCTGCGCGTGAAATTGGTCGACAAGGGAGAGCTGCGACCACTCGAACGGACCTTCCGCCAGACCGCTCATGAGGAGTGCGTGATCGAGGCGAGAGGATAACTCTCCGATGACGTAGTGTTCTTGGATCAAAGTGGATTGGCTCATGGGTGTTCTCCTTGAGGTATAGGTGTTGTATGGTCTTATCATAGAATGATGACCATCATACTATCGGCGAAAAATAATATTGTTAGCGTCACTCTCCACTCAGGTATTCGATCAGATGATCTCGCGTTGCCCGTAATATCCGGTCGCTCAGAGCAGGATCGGAGACCGCACGAGCCAACGAAACGGCGCCTGACAGCGCGGCGAACATCACCAGGACTTTTTCCATGCGTTCTTCGGCGGTAGCCCCAGGCACATAACCCGCAATCGTAGCCACGATCTCATCATACTTCCGGGTGAAGCTTTCTCGCGAACCTGGCGGTCTTCGCGCCTCTTCTCCGGAAAGCGCAGGCAAAGGACATCCCCTCCCTGGATTGTCCCGGTGAAGATTATCCGTGTAGGAGTGCACCAGAGAGGCAATCCCACCCTGCTTAAGTTCCTGGACCATGAAGTTCAGGCTCTGGTCCAGAGACGAGGACATCGCCTCTTCGAATAAATCTTCCTTGCCTTCAAAATGGGAGTAGAAGCCTCCATGGGTCAGTTGCAGCAAGGCCATGAGGCGCGCGATGCCGATACCATCGAACCCATGAATGCGGAACTCCCGAGAGGCCGTCTCAACGATCCGCTTGTGCGTCTGCTCCTTGTGGTCTTCCTTGTATCTCATCCTCGCCTCCGATTATATGATGATCATCATATAATGTTACGCCAGCCTGAAGTCCCAAGTTGCACGTGTTGGGGAAATATTTTTTGATACGCTTCGGTCCCGCAAGGGGGTGAGGAACAAAAATAGAGTCCGGATTGACAGTTCCTCTGGGATGCTGTTGAGGCAAATTCTACTTTCCATTGTTCTCAGCGATTTCGATAGCCTCCTTTGCGTCTGTCCCGGCAAGAACTCGCTGCAATCGTATCCACTGTTTACGATAGGTATGGGCCTCCGCATCAGGGGCGTGCGATCCCTGGCGTGTGGAGAGAAGCGGCGTGACGGCTTCAACTGCGGGAAGGAGCGCGCCGGGCAGGTATTCGACGCCGGTGCGCCGGCGCAGAATGTCCTCTAATGTCTCCGCCTGTTCTTCCGCAAGCGCCAGTTCTACCTCACCACGCGTGAGCTGCGGAGTAAGCGATTCAAGATGCCTTGTGTCTTCCAGGAGAAATCGGGCGCGTACTCCGAGCCGACCGACGAGCCGCGCGGACCGCGCCTCGGACAGACCCTCCCGAACCAGCGCCTGTTGGATCGCACAGCGCGTCTCCGGATCCCCCCCGCCCGGATACATCACTCCTTCTAGCGATCTGAGCGTGCGGTCGGAAACCAGGCCACGGGTTGCCATCTGGAACCCCTCCCAGGCGGTCGCGTTGGCGGTGGTGAGTTTGCCCCCGATAAGCGTATAGAAACCGTCCGAACCGATCCAACGGTGACGCCGCGAAAGACGCGCTGTCCCGGTCCGATGGCCGCGTATCGGCAGTGTCCGGATTCCCGCATATGCGGAATAGAGGGATGTCCGATCCAATCCCGCCCCAGGGAGGTCGCCCGAAATGCGCGTCAGAATCTCGTCAATCTCTGCGGTATCGGGCAACGGATCGAACACGGCGTCGGGAACCTCCCGCTCGGTCGTCCCCACCAGGGCGCCACCCGGATGCGGCCAGACAAAGTAATAACGGCTCTTCCCCGGCATAGGCAGAAAGAGAGAGGGCCCCAACCAGGGGCGGTCGAAGAGGAGATGGACGCCCGCGCTGAAGCGTGCGCCATCCACAAGCGGTTTCGATCCTGCGGGAAGAAGATTGGTCGCCCAGGGACCGGCGCAGTTGATCACCCGGTCGGCGACCACCTCCACATCGGCCGTACCCAGACGGTCCCGGCACTGAACCGCGAAACGCCCGTTAGAGCGCCGTACGCTTGTCACTTCCAGGTAGTTCAGGCAGCGGGCGCCGTACTGACGCGCCTGCAGCACGCTCTCCAGGGTCAGACGGGCGTCGTCGGTCAAGCCATCGGTATAGAGAAACGCGCCGTCCAGGTCGGCGGATCCGAACCGATACCCGGTCTTCGCCGCTTCCTGCGTGGATAGGAACCGGTGCCGTCGCTCCGCCGGCGCTCCCATCCGGTCGTAGAGCGTCAATCCGACCGCGAGTTTCCATCGGAACAGCCGATCTCCGCGCGGAAGCGGGATAAGGAACGGTTCGGGCCGGCACAGATGCGGAGCGGTCCGGAATAGGTCTTCTCGCGCCTGGATGCCCTCCGCCACCTGCGCAAAGTCGAGCAGTTCCAGGTAACGCAGGCCGCCATGAAGCATCTTGCTGCTTCGGCTAGAGGTTTGCCCGGCATAATCGCCCCGTTCGACGAGCACACAGGAGAATCTGTTTCGCGCCGCCAGCCGCGCAAAGGCCGCTCCGTGAATCCCTCCGCCGATAATCAGGAACGTGGTGTGGGGGTGGCGCTGAATATCGTCAAGTAGTTCGGCCCGGGAAATCCTCAGAGGGTCCGGGCCGATAGGGTGTTGTGACACCACGCTCCTCCTACGGTCTGTATCCGGGGCAGATCGCTCCTGGCTTGTCTCTCCTTTCTACTTCTTTATGGCCTCGGTACGTTCCAGAGCGCTTTGCCATCGCAAACTGTTGACACAACATGGCGATTCGTGCTAGACTCGCGGAGATGTTTACAAAAGTCCCTTTAAGTTGGCCCTGTGAGGCTGCCAAGGGGCGAAAAGACCGAGAGCGACGTCGCCCGGATAGCGGAAGAGGCCAGGGGTGCCTCACGCCAGCGTGCGACCGATTGCAAACCCTCTTTGCGCCTCTACCGGCCGGCCCTCTGGGCGGCGGAGAGGCGTTTTTGGCATGTGGGGCGCACAGGAGCGCATGGGAGAAACGGACCGCTATGGGAGAGAATACACTGCCGAACCGGGAGCGTGATGCCACGGGAGCCGTCCCGCTGATGGATGCCGACGACATCCGGCGCGCCCTTACGCGCATCGCCCATGAGATCGTCGAGAAGAACCAGGGCGTCAAGGATCTGGCCCTCGTCGGCGTCCTCACGCGCGGCGCCCCTCTGGCCGAACGCCTGGCGCGCCTGCTGCAGCAGATCGAGGGCGTGGAGGTGCCGGTCGGCAAGCTCGACATCGGCCTCTATCGCGACGACTACGCCGACAACCCCGGCGGGCTTCCGCCCCTGTTGCCCAGCGCCATCATTTTCGACGTCACCGACCGGCGCATCATTCTGGTGGACGACGTGCTCTTTACCGGGCGCACCGTGCGCGCGGCCATCGCCGCCCTGCTGGATCTGGGACGCCCGGCCTCCATCCAACTGGCCGCCCTCCTGGATCGGGGGCATCGGGAGTTGCCCATCCGTCCCGATTTCGTGGGGAAGAACATTCCCACCGCGCGCCAGGAGCATGTGCAGGTGCGCCTTTCGGAGACCGATGGCGAAGATCGCGTGTTTATCCGTAAACCCGCGTGAGGATCGTTCGGATCGTATCTGCTCTGAGAGGGAGCCGAAACACTCTATGAAACATCTGCTCGCCCTGCGGGAAACCTCCGCCGAAAACATGCGTTATCTGTTGGACAGCGCCGCCGTGTTCAAGGAGATCCTGGCGCGCCCCGTCAAGAAGGTCCCGACCCTGCGCGGGCGCATCATGGTCACGCTCTTCTATGAGAATTCGACGCGCACCCGCACCTCTTTTGAGCTTGCCGCCAAGATCATGAGCGCCGAGGCCATCAATATCGCGGTCGCGCAGTCCTCGGTCGCCAAGGGCGAGAGCCTCAAAGATACCGTGCTGACCCTGCAGTCGCTCAAAGCCGACTGCATCGTGATGCGGCACTACGCCTCCGGCGCGGCGCAGTTCGCCGCCGACCACCTGCAGAGTTCGGTCATCAACGCCGGCGACGGGCGGCACGAGCACCCGACCCAGGGCCTGCTCGACCTCTTTACCATCCGGCAGAACAAGGGCGAGATCGAAGGGCTGACGGTCGCCATTGTGGGCGATATTCTCCATAGCCGCGTGGCCCGCTCCAATATCTGGGGCCTGACCAAGCTGGGCGCGAAGGTGCGCCTCGTCGGGCCGCGCACCCTCCTGCCGCCGGATGCCGACCGCCTGCCCGTGGAGGTCTATGATAATCTGCGCACCGGGCTGGAAGGGGCGGATGTGGTCAACGTATTGCGCCTGCAGACCGAGCGCATGGAGAAGGGCCTGCTGCCCTCCCTGCGCGAGTACTCCCGGCTCTTCGGCGTCTCCGTCGCCAGTTTGAAAGCCGCCAAGCCGGATGTGCTTGTCATGCATCCCGGCCCGATGAACCGGGGCGTCGAGATCTCCGCCGATGTGGCCGACGGCAAGTACGGCGTCCATAGCGCCATCGAGGAGCAGGTGACCAACGGCATCGCCGTGCGCATGGCTGTCCTCTATCTGCTGATGGGGACGCAGGGCGCACCGGCCCCGGATGCGTAAACATGAGGACGGTAGGCAGGTGCTCGAGAAGAGGAAAACATGAGAACGATTTTGACCGGGGGATGGGTCATAGACCCATCGCAAAACATAGATCGGGAAATGGATGTCGTCTTTGAGTACGGGCGCATCGTCGGTGTCGTCGAACCGGGCGAGGGTGGCGATGGGGAGCGCATCGATGTGCGTGGTAAGGTCGTTACGCCCGGCCTGATAGATATTCACGTCCATCTGCGCGAACCCGGCTTCGAGTACAAAGAGGACATCGAGAGCGGGACCCGCGCGGCGGCGGCGGGCGGCTTTACCCGCGTCTGCTGCATGCCCAACACCAATCCGGCCATCGATACCGCCGCCGTGGTGCGCCAGATCCTGGAGCGGACGGAGCAGGTCGGCAGCGCCCGCGTGCATCCCATCGGCGCGGCCACGAAGGCCATGCAGGGCGACCAGCTTACCGAGATGGCCGAACTCAAGGCGGCGGGGGCGGTCGCGATCTCCGATGACGCCTTCCCGCTGCAGCATGCCGATACGGTCCGCCGTGTGATGGACTACTGCGCTATGCTCGGCCTGCCCCTCCTGACGCACAACGAAGACAAGCGCCTGACCGACAAGGGCGCGATGAACGAGGGCTACACGGCTACTGTCATGGGTATCCCTGGCATGCCCCGCGTCGCCGAAGACATCGCCGTCGCCCGCAATATCCTGCTCTCCAAGCTCACCGGCTGTCGTCTCCATCTGTTGCATATCTCCACCGCCGGAACCGTGGCGCTGCTGCGGCAGGCCAAGGCGCAGGGTATTCCCGTGACGGGCGAAGCCTGCCCGCACCACTGGGTTTTGACCGACGAAGCCTGCGTCAACTACAATACTGACGCCAAAATGAACCCGCCGCTCCGCACCCCGGAGGATTGTGAAGCCGTGAAGGCGGGCCTGGCCGACGGCACGATAGACTGTATCGTGACCGACCACGCGCCCCACGCCGAGTACGAGAAAGAGGTCGAGTTTGACGCCGCGCCCTTCGGCATCCTGGGCCTGGAGACATCCTTCCCGCTCGTGTATACCACGCTCGTCAAACCCGGCGTCCTCACCCTGTCGCAGTCCATCGCCAAAATGACGGTTGAGGCGGCCCGCGTGCTGAACCTGCCGGAGGGGGTCGGAACGCTGAAACCGGGCGCGGATGCCGACATCGCCGTGCTGGACCTGGAGACTGTCTGGACGATAGACCGGGATAAGGTCCAGTCCAAGTCGAAGAACACGCCCTTTCATGGGATGGAAGTCCAGGGCAGGGCTGCCTTCACGGTCGTCGGCGGAAGAATTGTACGGCTAGAAGAGCGATGATCCACGGGGATCAATCCCCGTTCTGTAACACGAAACCCGCCTGCGCGGGTTCATCCTACCGGATGTGGAGTCCGCGAAGGCGGACTTTGCGTCTCAGAACGGCGTTTCAACGCCGTGACAAGGGTTGTTATTACCGGTGAATCGAGACAAACGCACTGTTCTTGCCAAGCAGACCCTGAGCATTCTGGAGGCGGGGAGTTATCGTGCGCCCTCCGGCAACACAGTGTCCCTGGCCGAGCCGATGAAGGCCGCTCTGGAGGGGACGCGGCTCTATCGCCCTGCCGATTTTCCGGAGAGTTTGACGCCGGCAACGGGGCGAGAGGAGGGGCGAACCCGGATCGAGGTCACTGCGGAGACGACGCTGGAAGCCGCGCAGCGTGTGCAGGAGGAGAGCAAAGAGGATGGGACCCTGGTCCTCAATATCGCCTCGGCGAAGAATCCCGGTGGAGGGTTTCTCAACGGCAGCCAGGCCCAGGAGGAATCGCTGGCGCGCTCCAGCGGCCTCTATCCCTGCCTGCTGCTGGCGCGAGAGATGTACGACTATCATCGGGAGTTGGGTACCTGCCTCTACTCCGACCATATGATCTATACGCCGGATGTGCCGGTGTTCCGCGACGATGCGGGAACGCTGCGGGAGGCCCCTTATTGCGTCTCTTTTATCAGCTCTCCCGCCGTGAATGCGGGCGCGGTACGCAGGAACGAGCCGGAGAAGGTGACGCTGATCGAGCCGACGCTCCGCGAGAGGATGCGAAAAATTCTCTGGCTGGCCATGCAGCATCACTATCGCACCCTGATCCTCGGGGCGTGGGGCTGCGGCGTGTTTCAGAACGAGCCTGCCCTGGTGGCGCGCCTCTTCGCGGAGCTGCTCCGACCGGGCACGGAGTTCGGCAGCCAGTTTGATCGGATTGTCTTCGCCATCTATGACCGGACGGAAACGCAGGAGGTTCTGACGGCCTTCCGCGCCCAATGGGAAGCATGAGATAAATGTCATGAAGCCAAGCTTGATACTGAAAAACGGCAATATCCGGACGATGGATACCGAGAACCCCAGGGCGCAGGCGGTTGCGGTCGGCAGAGATGGGCGCGTTCTGGCGGTCGGGGCCGAGAGCGAAGTTGTCCATCTGGCGGAATCCGGAACGCGCGTGATAGATTTGCGCGGGCGGACCCTGATCCCCGGCTTCTTCGACTGCCACCTCCATATCCTCTGGCTGGGGATCAATCTGGGGCACGTCAACCTCGCCTCGCCGCCGGTCAAGGACAAAGAGGACATTATCCGCCTGCTGCGGGAGCGCCGGGCCGTACAGCCGGAACTGACCTGCATTCAGGGCAACCGCTACGATCAGAACAAACTGCCGGGTGGGCAGCACCTCACCCGACAGGATCTGGATCGCGTCGCGATGGACATTCCCGTGCGGATCGTGCATACCTCGGGCCACGCCGCCGTCGTGAACAGCCGCGCGCTGGAGCTGCTGGGCATCACGAAAGAGACGCCCGACCCGATTGGCGGCGGGATTGACCACGACTACTATGGCGAACCCTCCGGCCTCTTGCTGGAGACGGCGAGCTGGAACAATCTGGACCGTATCCTGCCGGAGGTGAGCCCCGATGCCGCCGTGGAGGCGCTGGGGCGCGCCAATCGCTACCTGCTGGAGCGAGGCATTACCAGCGCGACGGAC
>DATGIG010000257.1:0-2631 GCA_035295825.1 Chthonomonadaceae bacterium
CGATGGCCTGCCTGTTTCCCAAATCGCGCCATATCGCCAGGCTCTCTTCATAGAGCGCGCGCGCCTCTGCATGTTCGTCCTGCGCATGGGCCACATTCCCCAGATTAGCCAGGGCGAGCGCAATGCCATCTTTGTCCTCCAATTCCCGCCATATCGCCAGGCTCTCCTCATAGAGAGACCGCGCCGAAGCATAGTCGCCCTGTTCACCGACCACACTCCCGAGATTTATCAGAGAATAAGCAAGGCCCCGCTTATCCCCCAATGCCCGGACGATCGTCAGGCTCTCCGCATAGAGAGACCGAGCCGCAGCATAATCGCCCTGCCATTGGGCCAATACCCCTGTCCCATTGAGGGCATCGGCGCGCAACTGGTCGGGCTCCTGCGCCCCTGGATGCGCCAACAACGCGCGCGAACGTTCCCTTCCTTCGTTCAGATGTCCACGGGTTGCCCAGAAGCGTTGCAAGGCCGCTCCCAGGCGCAGTCCCTTCTTCCCGCCCTCTGCTTCTTCCAGACTGAAGGTCAGCGCCTGACGCAGATTATCGTGTTCCTCCTCCAGCACCCGCAACCACGCCGCCTGCTCCGGACCATTCAGCTTCGGTCGGATCTCTTCTGCCAGGCTCAGAAAGTGGTCCCGATGCCTTGCCCTCCCCCGCACGCTCTCTCCGCTCTCGACCAGGCGCTCCTGGGCATATTGGCGGACCGTCTCCAGCAGGCGATAGCGGCTCGTCTGCTCCCGGTTCTGTACGACGACCAGGGACTTATCCACCAGACTGCTCAGCAGATCCAACACCTCCCACTCCTCAATCGCTTCCCCATTCGTCTCCTCCCCCGCACACACCGCCTCCGCAGCCGCGAGCGTCCATCCGCCGGCAAACACCGATAGCCGCAGCAGCAGCGTCTTCTCCGGATCGGATAGCAGGTTATAACTCCAATCGATGAGAGCCCGCAGCGTCTGCTGGCGAGGAAGCGCCATGCGGTCGCCTCCCGTCAGCAGACGGAATCGATGGTCCAGGCGCGCATGGATCTCCTCGACCGTCAGCGCTTTCACCCGTGCGGCCGCCAGTTCGATGGCAAACGGAATGCCATCCAGCCGCTGACACACCTGAGCGATCGCCGGGGCGTTGCGGTCGGTGAGGCTGAAATCCGCTTTCACGGCGGTCGCCCGCTCCACGAACAGATGGCAGGCTTCGCACTGGAGCAGACTTTCCGGAGTCAGGGTACTGGTCTCGGGCAAGGAGAGTGAAGGCACGTGATAGATCTGTTCTCCGCGCAGAGTGAGCGCCTCGCGACTGGTAGCCAGCACTTTCACCTCGGGGCAAGCGCGTAACAGCGTATCTACCAGTTGCGCGCAGGCCACGAGCAGGTGTTCGCAGTTATCCAGCACCAGAAGCAGTGTGCGAGACTTTGCGTATTCCACCAGGGTCTGCGTCACCGTCTTGCCCGGCTCTTCGCGCAGGCCCAGGACGGAAGCGACGGACGCAGCCACCAGAGCGGGTTCGGTGCGGGCCGCCAGTTCCACCAACCACACCCCATGCGGATAGTCGGGCAGAACCTCGGCGGCAATCTGCAGCGCCAGCCGGGTCTTGCCACAACCGCCCACTCCCACCAGACTCAGGCAGGCTCCCTGTTTCAACAGGCGCTGCGCCTCGGCAACCTGCGCCTCCCTTCCGATGAAACTGGAAAGCTGACGGGGCAGATTGTTGGGCCAGTGCGAAAGCGAATTGAGAGGCGGGAAGGTGGTGGGAAGATCGGGGTGGCAGAGCTGCCAGAGCGCCTCGGGTTCGCGGAGGTCTTTGAGCTGATGCTGGCCCAGGTCGAGCAGCGTGACGGTCTCGGGCAGGGTGTGCTTCACCTGTTCGTAGACACTGTGACTGAGGACGATCTGCCGGGCATGGGCGACGCCCTGGATACGGGCAGCACGGTTGACCTCGTGGCCATAGTAGTCGTTGTCGCGCTCCTGGGTGGCTCCACAATGCAAGCCCATCCGCACCTGAACCGGCGTCTCGACAGGCCAGGGTTCGGCAATCAGGGCGCGCTGGGCCATCAGGGCGGCGTTGATCCCGTCGTGTGCGGTGGAGAAGACGGCCATGAAGGCATCGCCTATGGTCTTGACGACGAAGCCGTTGTGATGCGCGATGGCCTGCCGCAGAATCGCATCATGGCGCGCCAGCACCGCAGGCATGGTCTGGGGATGCTCTTGCCAGAGCTTCGTGCTTCCGGCAATGTCGGTAAAGAGCAAGGTAACGGTACCGCCCGGCAGGCTCATTTACGCTCTCCGCAAGGAAGGTGAAATAACCGGTTGCTGTCGAATCTAATTCCTGCACCATCGTACATCGTCAAGACGCAACGGAAGTCGTTCCGAAACGACAAAGGAACTCTCTCAATGAACGATCACGAAAAAGCCTCTGCCCGCAAAGCCGTATCGCACAAGCGGCAGGCCAAACTTCCCCAGAGCGCTCATGCCGCGGCGAACGATCGGCGCGTGGCCGTCCTCAATCGGCTACAAGATGAAATCAATGCGGCTTACGGTTTCCGTGATGGCGCGCCTCGGATCAATCTCGGCCCCTGTGGTCGCTTCGCCAGAGACTTCCGCGAACGGTGGAAGGCGCGCTTCCGCGAAGAGATCTACAT
>DATGIG010000258.1:0-4811 GCA_035295825.1 Chthonomonadaceae bacterium
GCCCCCGAACCCTCCCAATCCTTTGCTCAGCGTTCCCGACTGAAGGATAGCATCGCGTCCGATCCCTGCCTCCTCCCAGGTCCCCTTGCCCGTTAAGCCGAGGACCCCGACGCCGTGGGCGTCGTCCACCAGCACTTTGCCCCCATACGCTTCCATCAGGGCGACATACTCCTGCAGTGGGGCGAGCGCGCCCGTGCTGGCGAAGACGCCGTCGGTGAGCAGCAGAGGCTTTTGCCCTGTTGGGAGCGTCTGCTCCATACGCCACTTGAGCTGGACGCAATCCCGGTGCCGAAACCGAAGGATGCGCTTGCCGGACTGGTAGGCCGCATCCACCAGGCAGGCGTGCGCTATCTCATCCAGAAACAGGACGTCGTACTGTGCGGCGACCGCCTGCATCAGCACCGTCGCGCTGAGATAGCCCGCCGAGACGACGGCAGCCGCTTCCGCCCCTAAAAACGCGGCGACTTTCGCCTCCAGCTCCAGGTAGAGGGGGTGATTCGCCGTGGTGATCCGCGACCCCGCGCAATTGATGCCATAGCGCTGCACCGCCTCCGCCAGCGCGGCGACCACCTCCGGATGGCGGCTGAAGCGATGGTAGTCGTTGCCTCCGAAGAAGGTGTACTCCTGCCCCTCGTACAGCACGCCGGTCTGCCCCACAAACTCCAACTCCGGTCCGATCATACGGCGTTCGCCTTTCGCATGTGCCCCAGGGTTTCGGGGGTGGGAGCCGCGCCGATGCCCGGCGTCTCCGGAAGCTGGATCAGGCCATCCTTATACTGAATGCCGCCCTCGATGGGCTCCTCGGCGTGGTCGTAGCAGGAGTCGAGATCGTAGAAGCAGACCGTCTCGCTGGCGCAGGCGAAGTGGGCAGAGGCGGCCAGGCCCAGCCGCGATTCCAGCATGCAGCCGACCATGCACTTCCTGCCGCTCGCCTCTGCGATGGCCGCGATCTTCAGCGCGTTGTGGATACCTCCGGACTTCGACAGCTTGATATTGAAGTAAGGCGCCGCCTCCTCCGTGACCAGGCGCAGCGCCTCCGCCGGGGAGAAGAGCGCCTCGTCCGCCATCAGGGGGATGGAGACAGCCTCGCTGACGAGGCGCAGACCGGCGACATCGTAGGCGCACAGCGGCTGCTCGCAGAACTCGATGTTATAGGCCGTGAACGCCTTCAACGAACGAATGGCGGTTGTGCGGTCCCAGGCCTGATTGGCGTCTACCCGCAGGGTGATGTCCGGCCCGACCGCCTCGCGAATGGCGCGCAGGCGGGCGTCGTCTTCCTCGAACGTCGCCCCCAGCTTCACCTTGATGATGCGGAACCCCTTCTCCGCCGTAATGGCCCTGGCCTTTCTCCCCGCCATCTGCGGCTCGCAGATGGCGATGGTCAGGTCCGATTCCATCGGGCGCAGCCGTCCTCCGAGAAAGCGATAGAGCGGCAGCCCCGCCGCCTGCGCGGCAATGTCGTAGAGCGCCATATCGAACGCGCCCTTGATGGTCGTGTTGTGCGGCAGGAAGGCGTTCATCTGGGCGACCAGCGACGCGATCTCCAGCGGGTTCTGGCCGATCAAAATAGGCGCGATCTCCCTGGCGGCGGCGAGGCAGATCGCCTGGGTCTCGCCCGCGATGGAGTGGAGGGGCGATGCCTCGCCCCAGCCGGAGAGGTCGTCGTTGGTACGAATATGGACCAGGACGTTCGGGCTACTGTGCGCGGTCATCGTCGCGATGCGGAACGGCTCGCGCATGCGAATGTCGAATGGGTAGATGTCTATGGCCGCGATCTTCAGGTTCGCGGTATCACGAAGGGAATGCGTCACGCTGCTCTCTCCTCACCGGCGCGCCGTTGGGATTTCTAGGATCACGGGGTGATCGCTCAGGGTCAAAGCCGCCGAAGCGGTATTGCTTAAGGTTTGTATCGCGGATGTACCGACCGTCGGGTCATAGATCTGCACCGTGCGTTGCGTGCCGCCCAGGTTCACGGTGACGCTGTTCGTGCCCTTCAGCAGTTCCGACCACACCACCAGGGCGAACGTGCCGTCGCTCTTCTGCAGGAGCAGGTCATGCACGGTGGCGGGTTGATCGGGAATAGAGTAGTTCAGCCGTCCCGGTTTTGATAGAGCGCCGCTATCCGCCAGGATGGTGGTGAGATGATGGAGGTATACGGCGGCCTTACGCGGGGTGTAGTCGGGTTTGTAGAAGCCGAACTGCTGGTTGCCGGCCTCGTCCGTCCGATCACGCAGCAGGTAGACCGCAGTATAGCTCCAACCCCGCTTGAACTGATCCAGGTAGAGGCTCAGGAGATTGAGGGCGTGGATCTCCTCCGTGATCGGCCCATCAATCGTACATCCGGTCTCTGTCGTGACCCTCGGCAGAGTGAGCAGGTCGGCAGCGGAGTAGCCGGGATAGTGGTGCGCCCAGGTGACGCCATACTCGCCATACAGCCCATCCACCTTGCAGGCCGAGGTCGGGTCGGCAGCCTTCCAGGTCTTGTTGTCCTCCAGGCCTGGCGCATTGGGATGGTACACATAGTTATGGACATTCGCATAGTCGGAGAACTTTGTACCGTCCGGCACCAGCGCGCCCGCGCCATGCGGCACGGTCAGATACTGCAGCCCCACGTTATCTCTCTCCGCGCCGTTCTCGCTGATGCCCCAGACCGGATAGCCCTTCAACACCGGATCGCTCTTGACCGCCTTGTAGAGATCGCGCTGCAGGTTCGCCACCGGCATCCAAGTTTTATCTCTGCCGCCGGCCTCGCCCTGGTAGGTGATGCCCCAGTTGTTGGGTTCGTTCGGCCCCTCGAAGGCCAGCAGCGCGCCGGCATCCGCCAACTGCCGGGCGGTGCTGATAAGCTTGGCAAGATCCGAGCCGCCGCTCCCGGGGCACCAACTAAAGCGCGCCCCCGTCTGCTTATGGAGGTCAATGAAATCCTGGACGGGCAGGCCGCCCTCGATACCCGACCGGAACCAGTGGACGCCCAGGTATTTGGTACACTCGATAGTGTGCTGGAGCGTCTCGCCCCGTTGGTTGATGGCGGAGTTGACGCCGATGCTGTTGAGAAAGTCCGTCGCTCGCACGGCGGTTGTCGGCCCATCTGCATGCGCGACCGTCCGCAGCCCGCCGGTTCCGAACGCCAGCAGACAGGTCAAGCACAGGAGTTTATAAATGGTAGAGTGGATCGTCATGGTTGCTCCGATTCTGGATAACAACGTTGTCCCAATAGTTTCCCCATGACATCGCCATATCCCTTTCGGAACTTGTGCTCCTTCGATTCCGAATAGGTAGAATAAGCATAGCTAACACGACACGTCCGGCAGAGAAATCCAATGTCTACAGAGCCTCCCATTTCAAAGTCAAAAACCAGAGCGCCGAGCATACGCCGTGGGACCTGTATCATCCTCGTGGCAGGCATGTTGCTGTTGCTCTTCCTGGCGTATCGCATGTTGGCCCCGCGCAATCTGCTGGCAATGGCGCACCCCGCCTTTGTCGTGCCGGAGTGGCGTAATCAATTCCTTGTCGGGGAGTATCACTGGTGGCTCTCGCAGGATGAGGCGCTCGTCGCGATCCCCGATAAGCAAGATGGTTTGGCGAACCTTGTGCGCTATCGTCGCGTAGGGGATAGTTGGCAGCGGTTCCCGGTCCCTCTCCATGATGTTCCTGTTTCGATATTTGATGACAACATGGTCGGTCCGTCACCTGATGGAAAGTGGTTTGCCTGGACGGTTGGTGATACGCTGACTGTGGCTGCGCTGGACGGCGTTCGACAGATGGATTCACCATCTACATTTGATACCTCTTTCTGTGCTCCCATCTGGAGTGCCGATAGTCGTCGTTTGACCACCTATCCTGCCAAGCTCCCTGGAACGGCGCTGATATTCTCGCTGGATAATCCAACAAAATCGGAACAGGTCTCTATCTCCCTGCCGAAGGATCGCGGCTGGAAAATGGCAAGCGTGCTGAATGTCACTTTGGATGGCCGTATCATTGCACAGAATGATGGGGAGGAGAATGCCAAGCGTTGCGAATGCGTTGAGGTGGGAGTAGGATCTCATTCGCCACCACCCCGTTATTACTCCTTTCCGGTTCCCGATCTCAAGGATCGGACCCCATCCAATAGGAGATCATTCAACCCATCCAGCTGGGTGCCAGACCCCTTTTTCTCTCCACACGGCGACAGCATCTGCTGGGCTATGATCCGCGATGAGGTCCAGCCCTGGCGGAGTTGGGCCCACAAGATCGTGCCCCGTATCCCGGAGGTCTCCGATCTCTCCGAAATCGGATGGATCTGCCATCCGGGGGACACCTCTGTGCGTGAGATCGGTTGGTATCCGCTAGAAAGTGTGCCGAAAGGCCAGAAACCGAACGAAAAGCTCCCCTGGATCATAGATCCCAAGTGGATGCCGGACGGGAAGCATATGAGTTTCGTCTGGCGCGATGCCGTCTATACCCTCCCGGTGGAGTGAGCACCGGACGAGGGAGCAGGGAGGAAGCGTGCGGAAGCGGGTCTATATCGCCTATACCGGAGGCACCATCGGGATGCAGCGGAGCGCGGCAGGCTATGCCACAGCTCCGGGGTTTTTGCAGGCGCAGATGGCCCTCATGCCGGAGCTTCAGAGCGAGAGCATGCCGGCCTACGACATCCATGAGTACAACCCGCTGCTCGATTCGGCGAACATGCTCCCCACCGATTGGCTGCGGATCGCGCAGGATATCGCCGCCCACTACGAACAGTACGATGGCTTCCTGGTGCTGCATGGGACTGATACGATGGCCTACACCGCCTCGGCCCTCCCCTTTATGCTGAACGGCCTGCGTAA
>DATGIG010000259.1:0-6174 GCA_035295825.1 Chthonomonadaceae bacterium
AGGCTCCGTCGGCTACGTTGCGGTTGCCCGTGGTGTTGCCGCCTAATGCAAAGACGCCGTTTGCGGTATTGTAGATACCGGTGTTCGCGTTGAGGGCCTGATACCCGGTCGCGGTATTGTAGCTTCCGGTGTTGGCGTTAAGGGCATAGGCGCCATTCGCGGTATTGTTGATACCATCGGTGTTCCTTGTGAGGGAATTAGAACCAGTCGCGGTATTTCCTGCGCCTGTAGTGTTCCATTCCAGGGCATTGTATCCGCTCGCCGTGTTGAGGCCACCGTTGGTGTTGAGTTGGAGGGCTTGGTAACCGCTCGCGGTATTGCCCTGACCACTGGTATTGGAGTAGAGGGCAAAGGCGCCGAGCGCCGTATTGGCTACACTATCGCTGGAATAGAGGGCTAAGTAGCCCATGGCAGTATTGTTGTTGCCTGTGTTGTTGTTGAAGAGAGCGGAGAACCCTGTCGCGGTATTGTTCCGACCCCCCTGGTTGAGATAGAGGGTCGCATAACCGACAGCGGTGTTATTGCTGCCCCTGTTGTTGAAGAGGGAATGGTCTCCATCTGCTGTGTTGTAGCTGCCGATGGTATTGTTGCCAATGGAATTGTTGGCAAGGGCATTGGCGCCTGTTGCGGTGTTGCCAACGCTGTTACTTGGTGGATTACCCGATTGTGCCTGAGCCGACATAGGAACCAGGAAGAGGGCCGCCACGAGAGTGGCGAGGCCGAGACGAGTGAAATGCGATGTACCGAAACCCGTGTTCATGAGAACCTCCTTCATGACGGAAGCTACCCGTGGGGGACGCTGGGATAGCTCGTATGGTCAATGGGCAGGGGGGCAATATCGCCTTTCATCCCCTCGCCCGCCGAATCCTGCTAAAAATACGGGGTGATAAAATATTTTTTCCGCCTGAACTTTCTCCTTGCGTTAGGCTCGCCTTTCCTCACGACGACGGGCGATTCGCGGCGAGGAAGATTTCAAGTGGGATCGGGTACTCTTATGGTGAGAGCGCTCACTTTCAACGCGGAAGGGGACGAACGATGGTCAACATTAATCGAATGCGGATTATCCTCCTGGGTGTGATGGCGATGGCAATCCTGCTTCAAACCGCGCGGCGGGTTCAGGCAGACCCGGCTCACGGCGTCAGGAGAGCGGGCGGACCACCCCCTGCAGCTGTAAAGGACGAGAAGGAGGCGGCTCTGATGCAGGATTGGCAGGCGCGCTGGGAGAAGAACATCGTCGGGGATGCGCGCAACCGGTATTGCGATAAAGAGATGGGAGAGGAGATCGGCTGGCTGGTCAGCCCCTTCTTGAATGGCTTCTACTATGGCTATCTGGCCACGAATGATCCGAAGTGGGTGGATATGCTGGTGGATTGGACGGATTCCTGGCTGAAACGCGGTATCAAAGAGCCGGACGGCTATCTCGGCTGGCCCAAGGACGATGGCGCCAGCACGGCGGTCGTGCCGGGGCTCTATACGGACAATATGTTAGGCGATGCCATGGGGTTTCGCCCAGTGGTGCTGATGGCCGATGTGATCCTGAAGACCCCGGCTCTGAAACAGCGCTATGGCGATAAAGCGCGCAGCTATCTGGCACTGTCCGAGCAGATGTATGCCAAGTGGGACGCACGCGGATGCTGGCGGGAGGTGAAGGCTGGCGGCCTCTGGGTGGTCCCGGAATTCGGCATAGACAAGCAGACCGGCCAGTGGACGGAGGGGTATGCCCACCGGAATACCAACGGGTTCTCGCTCCCCGACAATAAGGAGAACTACATCGCGGAGTGGCTCCTCGCTATGTACGATGTCACCAAAAAGCCCGTCTACAAGGAGCGGGCGGAGAAGTGGTGGAAGCTGATGCTCTCCCGGATGAATCTGCGAGAGGGCGGTAATACCTATGTCTGGAACTACTGGGACCCTGCCGGCCCCTGGGACTATAAGCCGGATGGGTCTACCAAGCACTGGGTCGGGGTTCACCCTAACGGCGGCTACTACGATATCGATACGGAAGGCATCGTGGCGGCGTATGAGCATGGGCTGGTGTTTACCCGCAAGGAGATAGACCGCCTCATCGCCACCAACCGGGATTACATGTGGAACCATCAGATCCAGAACGCAAAGTTCCAGCGTCTGGACGGAGGAGAGCCTGCGGAAGCGTGGAAGAACACTCCCGGTGTCCTCTGGCATGCGCTCGTTCCCTACGACGACTCCCTGAAAAAGGTTTTTGAGACGAACCATAACCCGGGAGGATGGGGCGGCCTCTCGGCTACCCCCTGGTATCTCGCCTATCTGTCAGGCCACCTTCCTGGCAAGGGATGAAGGCAGGTCCACTGCGGTTTTATCGTCGCTGCCCGCTCCCAGGAAGCGCTGTAACTGCAGCGGATAGTCGGTACAGATTGCGCTTACTCCCCACGAGGCGAGTTGTTCCCAGCGAGCAGGAAGGCTCTTCGGCTCCTGTTGGGAGTGGAGTTCCGGCGAGGCGTAGTAGCTCTCGATGCCGCTCTCGTTCAGCCGGTGAATGTGGTCCCGTGTGATCCAGGGACCCTCCACCTCGTCGAGCCAGACCTTCTCGATCCCGCTGTCCCGGCTATAGGCTTCGAGATAAGGCTCGCGTTCGCTGATCCGATAGGCGACCTGGAACCCGCGCTCGGCAGCCGCGCGCATCAGGGCGCGGCACGCCTCGCTATCGTCGGAGACCTGCTCGAAATGGGACAGGAAGAAGCGATCCCTGGCGCGTGCGCGTTCCAGCATTTTTTCGATGACGGGAAGAGTATCAAGGTGTTGGATACGGAGGGCGTGACAGTGATGCGCGGTAGCGGTCGTCAAAAAGGAGACGACATTGCGCTCCGGCGACCAGGCCATCGGTTCCTGGGAGAGTACCAGTCCGTCATGCTCCGGCGTCTGTTGGATATCGAAAGCGACATCGAAACCCTGAGAGATCGCACTCTTAAGGGTCGCCAACGTGTTCTCCGCATCGGCAGAACGCCCCTGAAGACAGCCACGACGCGAAAGAATGCGCGGTGTGGCCCGATCCGGGCGGGACGGCGGTTGGGTATCGGTTAGGCCGATAGGCTCTATCGAAGGATCGATATCGATCGCTTCCCGAATGGCCGGCGCCAGCGTCGAGGACGCGATGCGATCCTGTTCCACGTATGCGCCGGAGCGAACGTCGGCAGGGATGCCGGCCAGGGATGGGATGGGTAACTCGGTACCCGGAAACCTCAATTTGATTTCTGCCATGCGTTGTTCTACTCCCGAAAGAGGGGCTTAGACGTAGATGCCCGTATCGTCCCTCTGTTATCGGCTCGGCCAGGTGATATTTACAGGGTAATGAGGTACACGAAAAGGAGAAAATGAGTACGATGGCAGGATATGAGGATCCGGAGGATGGTGTTCTGATCAAGGCGTCTGCACTGCGCCAATGGACGGAGGCGCTGGTGCAGAGGGTGGGCACGCCGCCCGACATCGCGGCGGATGTGGCGGAAGTGCTGCTCGCCTCCGACCTTCGAGGGATCGCATCGCATGGCACTGCCAGATTGCCCTACTATATCCAGTTGGTGGAGGTGGGCGTTATGGACCCCGCTTCACGGCCGGTTCGAGAGCGGGGGAAGCTGGCTCTGGCGCGGTTCAACGCCAACAATGGCTGGGGGCACCATGCCGGACGCATTGCGACCGACGACGCTCTGGCGCGGGCGCGGGAGTTGGGCGTCGCAATCTCTATCGTCCGCAACACCAACCACTTTGGGATTGCCGGTTGGTACGCGATGCGGATTGCGCAAGCGGGACTGATCGGCATCTCCCTTACCAACTCCTCCCCCAACGTCGCCCCGACAAGAGCGCGCATCGGCATGCTGGGCACCAATCCGATCGCCGTCGCCGCCCCGGCGGGCCGCTTTGGCATGCTGGCTTTGGACATGGCGACCTCCACGGTTCCGCGCGGTCGGATCGAGGTGGCCGCGCGGCGCGGGGAGACGATCCCGCAAGACTGGGCGATAGGTCCGGATGGCGCTCCCACTACGACGCCTGAAGCGGCTTTGAAGGGAGTCCTGCAGCCGTTAGGAGGGCGTGAGGAGACCGGCGGTTACAAGGGATACGGCCTCTCACTCATGGTGGAACTGCTGACCGGGATCCTGGGGGATGCCGCCTTCGGCCCGCATATCCTGGGCCTCTTTGCGCCCGAGGGACCCTCCAATCTCGGTCAGTTCTTCATGGCGATCGATCCGGCGGCTCTGGAAGACGCACAGGGTTTCGAGCGACGGCTCGAAACCCTGCTGGATGAATTGACGCATGCGCCTGTGGTTCCCAATGCACCGGGACCGGTACTCTATCACGGCCAGTTGGAAGCGGAGCGCGCCGCGAAACAGGCGCAACGAGGGATCGCGCTGGACCAACAGCACTATATGGCCTTGCTTCGATTGGGCGAAGCCCATGCCATTCCGTTCCCACAGACGCGTCCGCTCTAGCTAATTGCCGTTGCGGGCCTTGTCCTTCTGAAGCGATTCCTGTACCGCTTTACGAAACGCCTCCGGGTCCTGCTGGGCCTTTTTCGCCGCTTCGTCCATTTTTAGATCGCTCTGCATCTTGCCGGGACCGGTATTGATGCCCTGCGAACCACGCCAGACAAAGAAGATAGCTCCGGCAGCCACCACGACGATGACGGTGATAACGACTGCAGGATGGACCGCTGTTTTCATACCGCTGTCTCCCTCTAATTCATCTTCACCAGAATCAGACGCAGCAGATCCCAGAACTTGCCCTGTTTGAACTTGGCATGTCCATCCACAAAGACTGCGGAGGTCCCACCCGTCAACTCCAGGCCATCGCCGCCGAAGATCGCCGGCACCACATCGGAGTCGTGAACGCCTACGTGCGCGCCATAGGAGTTACAGAAGACGGTGACGACATCCGAGGAGTTGCCTACCGCCGCAAGGGGCTGCCCGGCGACAAAGAAATCCTGGGGATTGTTGGAGTTATAGGGTGGGCCGAGCAGAGGGCCAACGAAGCGTAAGAAGAGTTCCAGTGGGGTCATCTTCGGCGATGGGATCGCCCCCATACCTCCATAGGCATAGCCATACGATCCGAATTCATTCAATACCATGCCATCGGCGCCGATATGGACCGGGTCGCCTCCCAGTGTGGGGCAGACGAAGACCTGATAGTTTTTGACATAGGGGTAGAGCTCATACTCCATAAACAGGCCCCGCTTGTTGTTCAGGTCTACCGCCCAGAGCGGCGGGCCACTCACCATCTGCGAGCTGAACCCCGTGGAGTCGTTGTTGTTGCGCCCATCCTGCATCAGCCAGGGGAAGGTCTCATCGTAATCCTGGACATACATGAGCAGCGCCGTTCCGATCTGCTTCAGGTTGGAGACACAGGTGGTCTTCCGTGCCTGCTCTCTCGCCTTGGCAAAGACAGGGAAGAGGATCGCGGCGAGAATCGCGATAATGGCGATAACGACTAGCAGTTCGATAAGAGTGAATGCTTTGCGGTTGTGATACATAATCACACCTCCTCGTGGGATAGGAACATGAAAAGCAGGAAAGTAAGGATCGGACAGCATAATGGCGGTCCAAGCGGTCGAGCTTAGTGTACCATAAGCTGGATCGCGATGCTACGTTTTCAGGGGCTTGTACCCAAGAAAACGCAGTTTTGCGGGGGTAGCCTCGCGGTTACCCGCAAAGTTCAGGAGCATTGGATAGGCTCCTGATATTAGTTTAGACGGAGCAACCAGGTTTCCCTGCATGTCGGCCCTGGCACTTCCCTGGAAAATAGGTTTTCCGTCCGCTTGCAGAATACGTATCCGAACCGAGCCTCTTGTCACGCTTTGCAATACGCACAAGTCTGTTTGCTGATTCGGTGGATGGTCGCGATATTCCTCTTCCATGCTCGAATCTGCCGCCCTGCTATAAAGAGGGTAAGCCTGACCGCCGATAAATTACTCCGGAGTAACCGCGGAAGCCGGGGCTGGAGTGTCCTGAGCGAGGAATGTCCGACGGGAGTATGTTCCTGATTGAAACATTTGCTACAAATCGTAATGGCGCTGACCTGGATCAGTGTGGTCCTCGTTGGAGTGGGGAAACTCTGGAAATATGAGGGAACCCCCTCGCCTGTCGATCCGCCGCCGTCTCAATGGCCCGCCGCTTCTCGGCTCTCGCCGCCCCACGGACGTCCCATACTCCT
>DATGIG010000260.1:0-2423 GCA_035295825.1 Chthonomonadaceae bacterium
CGCGCAGAGAGATCGAATTCGTTCATGGTCAGACCCCATCAATCCACATAGACAAACTCATTGGAACTCAAGAGCACCAGGCAGAAATCCGTGAGTGCCTGTATCTCCGCTTCAGACGCTGGTTTGCCCGACGCTCGGTAGCGCGCTGACTGCTGCTGCAGAAACGTCAAGGTGGCCGCCTGCTCCTTCGGTGACGGCATGCGATTGAAGGCGAGGCGGTAGGCAAGCGTCACACGGGCTTTGCCCCCACCCCCTTCCCCTTCCCCATAAATGGGAGAGGGGGGACTCACGACAGAAGTCTTTGTTGAGGAAGAAGCTTCTTTTATTACCCGCTCGGCGAAGTGCCTGGCCTGCTTGTCTACAAAGTTGCTGTTCATTAAGGCGAGGGACTGCGTCGCCGTGGTGGAGACCGTGCGCCGGGTGCAGTTCGTCTCCATGACCGGTGCGTCGAAAGTGTTGAGGAGGGTGACGGGCCGAGAGCGGCGTACCAGCAGATAGAGGGAGCGCCTGCCCCCGTTCTCCTCGCCTACCGGGGCAACCTCGCCGGTCGGGCGGATGTCTTCTCCAACGGGTTCGCCATACATCGTGGGGTCCAGCGTGCCGGCTACGGCGAGCATGGAATCGCGGATGCCTTCGGCTTCCAGGCGGCGGGAGCGCTGACGCCAGAGCAGGCGGTCGTCCGGATCGAGCCGGGCGGCTTCCGGGCGAAATGCCGATGCCTGCCGGTAGGCCGCGCTGGTGACAATCAGCCGATGCAGCGCCTTCAGCGTCCAGGGCCTGCTGCCGTTCACCCCCTGGGTCAAGGCACAGGCCAGCCAGTCCAGCAGCGGCTGGTTGGTAGGCGCCGCGCCGGAGCGCCCAAAATTCTCCACCGAAGCGACCAACCCCACCCCGAAGTGGTGCGCCCATAGGCGATTGACGATCACACGGGCGGTGAGCGGGTTGTCCGGGCGGGTGATCCACTCCGCCAAGGCTCTCCGCCGCCCGGTTGTGGTTGCATCTGCGTTCGGCAAGGGCACGGTGAAGGGGCGCTTCGGATCGTCGAGGATGGCCGGGATGCCCGGCTCGACCATCTCGCCCGGTCGCGTCCACTCCCCACGGATCAGGATCGGGGTCTTCGGAGGTGTTGCGTCCTGATCGTAGAGCGCCCGGATCTCGGTGAGGGTAACGCGCTTCTTCTCCTCCTCCGCCCTCGTCTTCTGTAAATCCGCCTGTTGCTGTTTGAATTCAGGAAAGGCGACAGCCAGCGCTTCCGGTTTCACTTCAAAGGCCGCCTTGTACTTGGCTGCGAGGGCTTTCTGCTCCGGAGTGCGCTTGCCCTCCTCCGTCTGCTCCGCCTGCGCCAGGGCCGCGCGATCCGCCTCCTGCACGGACGACTTCTTATCCCCCAGCGCCTGCAGCCGGAACTGCGTTATCAGCGCCGCCTCCTGCCGGTTCAGATTCTCGATGGCCGCCGCTGCCTGCGCATTACCCTCCGCGACCCGCTTCTGCTCCGCCGCTGTCGCCGCGACGATCTGCCTGCGATTGGTAGGGAGGAGCTTGCCCGTTGGGCGGATCGCGCCCGCCAGGATCGCCTGGATGCGGTAGTAGTCCTTCTGGGTGAACGGCTCATACTTATGATCGTGGCAGCGGGCGCACTGCAGGGTGAGGCCCAGCGTGGAGGAGATGAGGATGGTCTGCGTGTCATTCAGCATTCGATACTGGTACTCGGTAAACTGATGGGTATTGAAATCGTCCCTTGTGGCATCCACCGCGGTGCGGAGGAACCCGGTCGCCGTAATCGCATCTTCGATCTCCGGGGTCCACTGCGCTGCATGACGATAGTCCATCAACTCATCCCCGGCGATCTGTTCCCGCAGGAACTGATCGTAGGGCTTGTCTGTGTTCAGGCTGCGAATGACATAATCCCGATAGCGCCAGGCGTTGGGGCGTATCCGGTCCTCCTCCAGAATACCCTCGCTGTCGGCGTAGCCCGCCGTATCCAGCCAGTGCCGCGCCCAGCGCTCGCCATAGTGGGGCGAAGCCAGGAGTCGGTCCACCACCTTTTCGTAGGCATCCGGTGACCTGTCTACCAGAAACGCCTCCATCTCCTGGGGTGTGGGAGGCAGACCGATCAGATCGAAGGTGACGCGGCGCAGGAGCGTCCTGCGGTCTGCCGGAGGAGAAAACGCCAGGTGCTGCTTCTGCAGCGCTCTGAGCAGAAAGGCATCAACCGGATTCTGCACCTTACCACCGGCCCAGATGACGTCCGGTACCGTCGGGCGTACGGGAGCCTGAAAAGCCCAATGAACCGCCGCGCTCGTGGGAGCCTTTGCCGCTCCCTGCTGCGCCTGCACTTTCCCGTTTTGCTGCGCCGAGCCGGAAAGGCAGACAACGAGCAATAGCAATAGGATCCATAACCCCCGCCCCCAAGAATGCACTCT
>DATGIG010000261.1:0-4969 GCA_035295825.1 Chthonomonadaceae bacterium
GTAGACTTGAACAGACCGCTGGTGTCGCCCTGCCATTCGCCGTTCTCCCACGGAGCCTGTTGCGCCGCCCACATATCGGCATAGAGCGTCTTCGGGTTCGACGGATCCATGGCGACTGCGGGCGCGCCGGTATGCGGGTCCAGATAGAGCGTGCGTTTCCAGGTCTTCCCGCCATCGAGCGTGCGAAAGACGCCCCGCTCCTCATTCGGGCCATAGGGATGCCCCATCACCGCAACAAAGACCCGGTCCGGGTTGCGCGGATCGACGGCGATTCCCCCGATCTGCTGCCCATCGTGCAACCCCATGTTCTTCCAGGTCTTGCCGCCGTCCGTGGTTTTATAGACGCCATCCCCAACGCTCAGATCGGGCCGCTGCAAGCCCTCGCCGGAACCGACATAGACGGTATCGGGGCGTGACTGTGCGATGGCAAGGCATCCTATCGATCCGGTCGGCTGCGTATCGAACACAGGGTTCCAGGTCCGTCCGTAATCGGTAGATCTCCAGACGCCGCCGTTGTTCACGCCGATATACCAGATATTGGGACGCTTCCAGACCGCGTCGATGCCCACGGTGCGCCCGCCACGATGAGGCCCGATGCAACGCCATTGTAAACAATCGTAGTCCGCTCGGGGCTGCGCCGAACCACGCGGGGCAAGAGAAGAGCAAAGAAGCAGGATACAGAGTGCGGCAATTCCTAGGCGGTTGGGAAGGTGCATGGGAGGTTCCGTTCTCTCCTGGGCAGAATAGAATGCGGGCCGGGGTTCTGTCAGGATGTTATTCTCCTGCGCTGGACGGATTAGTTCCAATCGGGCAGTCAGATATGAAGATTTGCGCTCCCGGGTTTTGGTTGCTCTCCTACTTCGCAGCCGGTTTTGCCAGCACCTCGCCGATCGGCTCCATGCCGGTCAGCGTGGGCTGCCGCTTGGAGAGCGGACGAATGCGAATATTGCGGAACCAGACCGGGACGCCGCCGTAGTTCTGTAGGCCGATGAATCCCTCTCGAGGCAGGGAACCGATAGGATACGGGAACTTGTTGTGCTGGCCGTCGGGGTTCTTGCCAGCTTCGGTCCACCGGTTCAGATCGGCCTTGCATATCTCTTTGCCGTTTAACACGACCGTGATCTGGCTGCCATTTGCCGTAATGCGGAAATGATTCCACTCGCCAAGCGGCTTATTGGCATCCACGGACGGATGCACAAGGTCGTACAGAGCGCCATTGGCGTTCATGGCGTCCCAGCCAACCCCGTAATCCGCATCGTCCAGAATCTGGACCTCCATGCCCGTGTTCACTTCGTCCCGCTTGTTGTGGGTGCGGATAAAGACGCCGCTATTGCTCTTCTTCCCGGACACGATGCGGTAGTCCAGTTCCAGCACATAGTCGCAGTATCGCTTTTTCGTGAAAATGTTGGGGCCTGCATGGGCGACATACAACGAGCCGTCCTTGTCGATGGCCCACGCTCCGGCGCCCAGGTCCACATCCCAGGCATCTGTGTTCTTCCCGTTGAAGAGGATCTCCCAGCCGTTCTTGATCTCCGGCCTGTACTCTCCTGCCTGAGGCGCTGCGAAAGCTGCGATCACGGTTGTCAGAACGAACACCAGAAACGAAAGTCGCGAAATGACTCGGTTCACGTTACACTACTCCTGTGGGCTGTAGTGGTCTGCGCCGCACCTTGTCTTGGCGCGCAAGCGCGCAGGCGCGGATGCGGATACGGATCTGTGTGCCAGTTCGTCATCAATGCCGGGATTACCTGCATCCTGTTAGGCCCAAGCCCCCGAAGCTGACACCGGGGGCAATCCATTGTCGTTCGTCAGCGGATCTCACGATCCTGCTCATTCAGGCGCTTCAGTGCCTCATCGAGCAGTGCCTCGGCCTCATCCAGTTTGTTCGCCTGCAGAAGCGCGGGCAGACGCTCCTCCACAAAGCGACCGATGGGAGCCGGGTCACGCCCTGCGGCCTGCCACCTGCGGAAGCCCGCCTGTAGCGTCTCCATTTTGCGCCGGATACGCATCTGCGGCAGGTCCGCCGAGATGGGTCTCTCCTGCAGCTTCTCGCCTTTGAGGAACTTACGGTAGGCGGCAAGCGCCTCCGGGCTGAACGCGCTCTTCTCCAGCCGCGCGGGCAGTTCGGTTCCCGTTGCGCCCGTGTTGATGGCCACAAGCGTCGCGCCATGATTGAAGTGCCACGCCAGGTAGGACTCCCAGTCAATCAGCGTGCCGGGAAAGCCCACGTTGGCCTCGACGCCGCCCCACGGCGGGCTGCCATGCTGTTTGAGCGCAGCGTAGATCGGCTGGAAGTTCTGCTCCAGAGGCCCCACCGGATACGTGGACCAACCCGGGCGCGCGTAGGCGTTAAAGGCGGCCCCCACGGGAGCGCTGGTCGTCTCCAGGGAAGCGCCCGCGGGGATGTGGGGGTAGAGCTTCCGGGCGGGAAGCCCCGCCTGCACGAACGCTTTACACCAGAAGGCGACGGTCTCCTGCAGGATCTCGCCCAACACCTGGTGGATGTCAGCGGGCGGATGGTCCTTGCCATAGCCTCGGTCCAGAAGCGCGCGGTAACCGAGTTGCCCTGTCGGCGCGCCGTCTGCGGCGACCCGCTTTGCTGTTTCCGGATCCGTATGGGTGTAGTTATCGAAGGTAGGTTCCGACCCCACCAGAACCCCGGCGAACAGGCGTCCTCTCCCCTCGTTCTCCAGAGCGGCCAGCTCCTTCTTGAGCGGTGGGGCAATGACATCCCGTATCAACCGCGTCCACTCGGCCCGGATCGTCTTGCTGGTGAAGCACATCGGCGGGGGCATCCGCTGCACTTCGCCCCAGTTGAGGTAGCGCGCCTGGGCGGGCGGGCCGTCCCAGCCGAACCACTCGACGTTGCGCCGGTTATCGGGGTTGTAGCCGGGTTTCTTCGGGTCGAACCAGTTCCACAGGTCGGGCCGATTGGACCATTCCACATGGAAGTCGAAGTGCAGCATCACGGCGAGGTCGTGCTGACGCGCAACGGTGAAGGCGTGGTGGATACTGTCGGCCACCTGTTTCTCCTGCACGAAGGTGGAGCAGGGAACCCCGAAACCCAGCAGGCGCGTGTGTCCGTCGCCCTGTTCGCCGAGGGTCTTCGCCAGGTCGGATACCCGCTCGGGAGGAACCCAGAACAGCAGGTAGCGCGGTTCTGCATCGCCGACCGGCTTTGGCCTGTTCGTTACATCCGCCTCCTTGCTGTGCTGACCCAGTGCCGGCATCGCCGCCCCGACCATCAAAGCGATGCCGGGGACCAACAGCATCCGAAGGAGAGGCGGCATCCTCCTGCTTTGCATGGAGTGCATCCTGAGTTCCATCTAACCGCTCCTTTTGAATTGTCCAGATAGCGCGTTACGCAGCCACCGTTCGATATGGTCGGAACTGCGTGGACTCAGAAGGGGCCGATTGCGTCTCAGGCTCCGGTTCGAGGCTCGGGCGCACCATTTCGTTCGGATCCTGATCGTGATTTTCGTGCGCGGCGCGGAGCAACATGTCCGGTTCCGTTGCGGACGCGCTCGAGGCTCTCAAGAGGGTCTGGCTGGCGCGCTCCTGTTCCTGCCGCATCTGAAGAAAGGGGAGACACTCCACGGCTGCGGCGCGCACTTGCGGGTGTGCGGCGCTTTCGGCGAGGGCCGCGACCACCGGCAGCGCCTTGCTGTCTCCCACCTGTTCGAACGCCTTCAGTATCGCTACCTGGAGCCTGGCATGTATCTCCTTACGGCGCGACAGGCGCGTGAAGAGGTTACCGGTAACATGCGGGAGTGAACTGAGAGTCCCTCGCAGCACAGCGTGATGGCGCTCCGTTAGCAGGTCAGAATCGCTGGCCTGAAGCCGTGGCAACAGGGCGATGAGAGTCTCTATGGCCGGTCCTTCGCGTTGATCGCTGAAATAGAGCGTTTCGATCAGGCCGCCGATCCCGCTAAGATCGTTCCGGGAGGAGAGCTGCTGTGCCGCCCTTTTGGCTTTTCGCGATGGCCTCAACATCAGGATCGGGATGGTGATACCGGGGAAAAGCAGGGTGAGTACCACGAATGCCGGGTTGTTACAGAGCTGGATCCAGGCCGTATCGTCCAGCAGCCCTCGCAACGTCAGGAGATAGGCTATGGGAACGAGTGGCATCAGAATCATGGTAGCCAGCCGACGGCGCGCATCGCGCCGCAACACCAGGCTCAACGGATCGGCAACTTCCGATTTTGTCTGCGTCTCGCTTCCCTCGAACGCTGCCTGAGTGACCGCTTCCTCAGAAACTCGCTCTTCATCGGTCTCTCCCTCTGTTGAGCGGACCTGCTGCGTCGTATCGATCCGGTCATAGGCAAGGGGTCCGTTATTTTCTTGCGGCAGATGTTGTTGTCTCATACCTATAGGGACGCGCGCATTTGTCGGCGGGGTTCATGGATTCGCGTTCTCCTCATTTACCCTCTATTCGCTGTACAGCGAATATGGGCATAATAGCGAATATGGAAGCATCTTCCGCATCGCTCATCACCCAGATTACTCAGGCGCTCCAGGCGCTGCCGGAGGTCGAGGTCGGCGCTTCAGAAGCGCAGGTTTTGGATGGTTCCTTCCGACTAGACGCCGTGCTGCGCCTGGAGGTGAAGGGCAAGCCGGCGCCCCTCCTCGTGGAGTGTAAGGCTGGCGGCTATCCCCGCGATGTGCGCGAAGCGCTCTGGCAGCTTGAGAAGTATCAGCAGGGCTCCTATGCGCCATCACCGATCATGATGTTTGTTGCTCCCATGCTTTCGGCAGGGGCGCGGGCGCTCTTGCAGGAGAAGGGCATCTCCTATGCCGACAACGGAGGAAGCCTCTATCTCCGTCTGCCCTGGGCGCTCTATTTCGTAGAGCGCAATGCCCCGCCTGCAGCCCCCCGCAAGGCCAAAGCACTGTATCAGGGCTCCCGCGCCCAGGTGTAGGACGTGCGCTTGAGGAGCAGGACATGGTCTATGCCCTCACCCTGGCTTCG
>DATGIG010000262.1:0-5655 GCA_035295825.1 Chthonomonadaceae bacterium
CGGGAATGACCGGCAATATCCTCTCGGGAATGCCGCTCACCAAGGGCGCGGTGCTGCATGGCGGCATCAGCGTCGATCAGGTGCTGGCGGCGCGCCTCGGCCAGGACACGGTCCAGCCGAGTCTGGTCCTGGCGTGCGAACAGCCGCTGACCGGCTACCACGAGTCGAACTTCTCGATGGCCTATAGCTCGCACATCTCCTGGCAGACCGCCGATTCTCCGGTCCCCTGCGAGGTCTACCCCGCGCTGGCGTTCGACAGCCTGTTCGAGAACAGCGGCAACCAGCGTCTGCAGAGCATTCTGGACCGTGTGAGCGGGGAGGCGGCGGGATTGCGCAAACGCATCAGCCGGGATGACCGCGCCAAGCTGGATGAGTATCTGACGAGCGTTCGGGAGGTGGAGCAGCGCGCCCAGAGGATGCGGGGCGATATGAACCAGGCCGCCGAGCGGGCGAAGGATCAGGGCAAATCCCTCTTCGGTATGAAGCGACCGGAGAACGGCCTGCCCGAGGACATCCGCGACCACATGCGCCTGATGTGCGATATTGTGGCGCTGGCGATCCAGACCGACAAGACCCGCATCGCCACCATGCTGATGTGCCGCGACCTCTCCGGGCTCTTCTATCCGTTCCTGGGGGTGCGCGATGCCCACCATCCCGCCTCTCACCATGATACCTCCGACGAGTATGAGCGCATCACGCGGCACTACACCACCCAACTCGCCTACCTGGCCGGTCGGCTGCAGGCCATGCCGGAAGGGCAGGGCACGGTCCTGGACAACACATGCATCTTGTGGCTCTCCAACATGTTCTCGGGTTCCAACCACGATAACTCGAAACTCCCCGTCCTCACGGTAGGAAATCTTGGTGGAACGCTTACATCCGGACGAGTGTTGAACTATCGGGATAAGGGCGATGAGAACCGCAAAGTCTGCAGCCTGTACCTCTCGCTAATGGACAAGATGGGGGTTTCGCTGGAGCGGTTCGGAGATGCGGATACCCGCCTCGCCGGAATTTAGAGTGCCTATCTGGGAGCGCGGGCGTCCCGCCCGCATCACTCCACAAGGAGAAGATGAGGCGGAGAGGTTGTGTTAAGATCTCTTAGTGTAGACCGTACAGGGTTTGCCTCCATGCGCTACCTGCTGTACCTTCTTACCATCTGGCTTGTTGCCGGTCTGACAGTCCGACCGGCGACAGCGCATCAGCGTGCTTCGGCTTCGGAACACGCATCCTCCGCTTCACCCCTCCTCATGGCGCACTATATGCCCTGGTTTGAGGCCAGGCCTACCAGCAATCACTGGGGTTGGCACTGGACCATGAACCACTTCCAGCCCGATCACACTGTGGGGGGAAAGCGAGATGCCGCTTCCCACTACTATCCCCTGATCGGGCTTTACGATTCCAACGATCCGGATGCTCTGGAGTGCCAGGTCCTCCTCATGAAGTTCGCGGGGATTGACGGCGTCTTCATTGACTGGTCCGGAACCGACGATTTCCTCGACTATGGCATCAACCACCGCAACACCCTCCGTCTGATCCCCTTCCTCAAGAGAGCGGGCCTCAAATTCGCCGTCGTGTATGAGGACGCGACGGTCCCGAAGTTGATCGCCGCCAACAAACTGGCTCAAGCTGAGGCTGTCGCGCACGGTCAGGCGCTGATGCGGTGGCTGCAGGCGAACTGGTTTGCCGATAGCGCCTATCTGAAGCAGGAGGGCCGCCCGGTTTTTCTGGTGTTCGGCTCCGGGTACTACCAGAGCGATCAATGGAACCAGATCTTCTCCGTATTGCCTCAACCGCCTCAATTCTTCACCGAATCCTATCGCCGTACGCCTGCGGTCGGCGGGTTCGATTGGCCTCAACCCGGAAAGGGAACCGAGAATAGTTTTCGCGAAACCGAGCGCTTCTATACACTCTCTAAAGGGTGGCCGCAATCTATCCCGGCTGCCTTTCCCCGCTTCCATGACATCTACCAGGAGGCAGGAGTTCAGAAGTCGTGGGGAACCATCGAGGACCGTGGAGGCAAAACCTACTCTGAGACCCTGGAAAACGCGTTGAAGAGCCGGGCGGGGATGATCCAGCTTGTCACCTGGAACGACTGGGGGGAAGGCACACAGATCGAGCCGTCCGTCGAGTTCGGTTACCGAGACCTGGAGGTCACCCAGCAGTTACGCCGGAAGCATCTCCAGGCTTCATTTCCGTTCCAGGCGCAGGATTTACGGCTACCCGTGGATCTCTACCATCTCAAGAAGAAGTTTCAGACAGATAAGACGATTTCTGCTAGGCTGGACGAGGTCGCCAACTTACTGTTTGCGGGGGATCTGGATCAAGCGCGAAAGCTTCTGGTGACCTATCAACACTCTCTGAAGGACTGATGCATAATCATGCGACACCGTGTGAAATCCGCGAGGTTTACCCTCACCCCCCTGCCCCTCTCCCTGAAAGGGAGAGGGGAGCAAATGTGTCATCGTTTACGCATTTATGCAAGTCGTCCGACGAGAGGAGGCGCTTCGGTCGGGCCGAAGCCCACGTTGCGTTTACGGGTCAATGTCACCTGATCCGGTGCGAAGGTACAGGTCAGTGTTTGGATGAAGGGCGTCTCGTAGAAGCAGAGAGTAGCGGTATAGGTATCCTCCTGCGTCCATATCCCTCGTACGGCGACCTTGGTGGAGGGCGTACCCTCCAGGACCGACGTGCCCTTCACCCAGGTGTTGGGCGTACACTCCAGCGTATGTTCCCCTTTGTTGTCATGCAGGGTGAGATGGCAGTGATCTCCCTCAAAAGTAAGGGTGAGCGACTCCACCTGCTGAGAGTTGGGTTCAAAACGAAACGCTTTACCCGAAACTTTTGCGGCGGTCGGTGAAGTGGTCTGTCCGGTGGGGTGCGGGAGCGCCAGTTTCTGAATTGTGTGCGGCAATTCCTTGGATGCCTGACTGGAGGTGAGCGGAGCGGATTGGATCCCCGGCAGAAGATGATCCCATACGGCATTGAGGACCGCTTGCATATCGGCTACACCGCTGGTGATCGCCAATACTGCGTCTTGTTGAGGCATCACCACACAATATTGACCGAACGCCCCATCGCCGCGATAGGCCTCGTGCCGACAGCGCCAGAACTGATAGCAATAGCCCTGGCTCCAATCGCTGGCTGCTGCGGGATCTCCGTTGGAAATGTGCTTCGTGGTCGCCTGCTCGACCCAATCCTGGGGCACAAGTTGCTGGCCCTGCCACTGCCCGTGCTGTAGATAGAGCTGGCCGAAGCGGGCGATATCCTCCGTTTTGATACTGAGCCCCCATCCCCCCGTATCGATTCCCCGTGGGCACTTCTCCCAGGTAGCATCCTGGATGCCGAGCGGTGCAAATAGCCGGGGAGTAAGATAATCCAGTACGGTCTTGCCGGTCAGTTTCTGCACGATGGCGGAAAGCATGTACGTGGCGGCACTGTTGTACACAAACTTGGAGCCGGGGGCATGCTCCACCGGTAAGGAGAGGAACCCACGTACCCAATCTCCTTCCGGCTGGGCGGTCGTCGGGCCGGTTGCATCCTTGTCGTGACCGGTGGACATGGAGAGGAGGTGTCGCACCTGCATTGCCGCCAGGTTCTCGCTGACAGGGGAGGGCAGTGAGTCGGGGAAGAAGGAGGTGACGGCATCTTCCACGTGCAGATGCCCCTCCGCGATTGCCAGACCGACAGCGGTGGAAGTGAAGCTCTTGCTCAGCGAGAAGAGCATATGGGGAGACGCAGGCGCATAGGGTGTCCACCAGCCCTCCGCAGCGACCTGGCCGTGACGGAGCAGCATAAAGCTGTGCAGCCCACCCACACTCTGCTCGACGGCATGAATAAATGCGAGGATTGCTTCCGGGGATATTCCTACCGTTTCCGGATGCGTGCGGGGCAGTTTGTGAACGGGTGAGGATGCCGTGGGAGCAGCCTCGCTTGATGCTGCTGAGAGGGCGCAGGCGGCGGTGGTGAGCGCCATGTCACTCAGAAATGCGCGGCGATTGCGCCGGGTGGATGAATCACTCATGATGTCATTGCCTTTCTACGCTGCCGAGAGGGGCCGATAACCGGTTCAGGGATGGGCGATCCTCGCTGCGATAGAGCCCGATCTTCTCCAGGGGAAGCCGTTTGAAGCCAAGGCGAAATGCGGGTGAGTCGGGACGGAGTTGGAAGTTACCGTGGGCCGCGTCCACGAAGAGCGGGTCGGCATCCAACAGGTTATCGCGAAAAGTGATCATCGGTTTCGCTCGATCCTCGAAGTCGCCCCAGCGTCCGCCCACGCAGATGTTATGGGCGATCAGGTTTCCCTGTGGCGCCATCGGTGTTTTGTCGAGAATGTCTACCAACGGCGGATAGCGCAGGCTCCACGGAGGCTGGCGGTAGGGCAGGGCCACCAGGCTCGCCTTCAGTCCGTCGAAGCCATCCGCTGCCCATCCCAGGCCGCGCGCATCCACATGCGTGGCCGGAGTACAGTCCACAAAGACGTTGTTCTCGATGGTGCAATCGCGACCTCCGCCGATCATAGCCGCCCGTGTCACTTTGTAGAAGAGGTTGCCATAAACCTGCGTTCCGCTGTACTGGTCGTCGAGATACACCCCGACACAGCCCTTTCCCTCGAACCCACTGATGTCATGCAGGTAGTTATAGCGAATGATCGTGCCCCGCATCGTCCAGTTGCGCCCCGCATACATCGCCCCGGCATCGTTGGACTCATAGCAGACACGATAGATCTCGTTGTACTCGACCAGATGGTCGTTCCCGCTGAAGCCGATGGCCATGTGCGGGGCGTCATGGATCACATTGTGGGTGATCCGATTGCCCACGCCGTTCATCATGACGGCGGGCTTATAGACGGGGTTCCAGCGGCTATAGTGGTGGATATGGTTGTTGTCGGCATAGAGGTGGGCAGGCGTCAGAGTAGTCCGGTCGCCGCCATCGAGTGAGATGCCGCCCTCTCCGGTCTGATAGATGTCGCAGCCCGCGACCCCGCTCTCCGTCGCTCCGGAGATACGGACCGCCCAGCTTCCCACGTTACGGAGCGTACACCCACGGATATGGACGTTCGTACCGCCGTCCACCGTGACCGCCGTGCCGCGCGCCGCTTCCAGGGTCAGACCCTTGAACGTGATGTATGAGGTTTGTTGCAGGGTGATAAGAGAAGGCAGCACGGAGACATAGGCGGTATTGGACTCGATGGGCGCAGGGGGCCAGAAGTAAAGAATGGCGGTCACCCGATCCAGATACCACTCGCCCGGTTGGTCCAATTCCGCCAGGATATTGAACGCATAGTACCACTGCCCTTTGCGATAGCCATACGAATGATACGGCTTTTGAAGCGTAATGATCCGCTTTTCGGTATCCACCGACTCGACCTTTTGCCGCTGGTCGGCCCAGTCCCAGAACCAGTAGCCGTGCAGCCAGATATCCTTCTCGCCGGTCCAGCGTTTTGGGCGGTCGCCCTCATAGACGAACTTACCGACCTTATCCCCCTTTGTGCCGCGAATATCGACCGGATCGAGGCCGAGGGTGTCTACGATCTTAACAAAGCCCTGATTGGGCCACCGGGCCACGGTCATGGGACGATCCTGGAAGAACAGTTCCAGGCCGGCCTGCGATTCGGCCCAGGCGCCGCTGGTCTGCACTCCCGCCAGATCGGTGATG
>DATGIG010000263.1:0-12668 GCA_035295825.1 Chthonomonadaceae bacterium
TGCCGCCCGCGAAAGGTGCGCAACCCGGCGTCTACACTGCGATAGTGGGGGCTGGTCTCCTGCTCTCGAACAAGCCGATCGAGCGCCTCAAAGGCGAGCGGATGTCGGCCTACCTGCTGGTAGATCTGCCCGGCCTGAAAGAGCAGTTCCGCATCGTCGGGGTAGTAAGTACGTCCCTCTTCATTGGCGGCGGCTGCCTGCTCCCAGTCCTGTTGACAGATCCGCGCGGACGTGAGGAGGGCATAGGCTTTGCGCACAATGCTGTCCTGCCAGTGGGAGGCGTCGAGGCTGCGGCGCAGATAGTGTGCCGCCACTTCGAACTCCT
The DNA here is from genome assembly GCA_035295825.1 of Chthonomonadaceae bacterium. Taxonomy (GTDB): domain Bacteria; phylum Armatimonadota; class Chthonomonadetes; order Chthonomonadales; family Chthonomonadaceae; genus DATGIG01. The sequence goes on from DATGIG010000263.1 coordinate 326, forward strand.
TGACCGCATACAGATAGGTCATCCCCAGATTGAACAGCACAAAGGGATGGTTGGGATGCTCCCGGATGTCACGCTGGAGCAGCCGGAAATCACGCAAGCGCTTCAGCTTCTGTCCCGCGTCGGAGCGATCGTAGTTTGCGTGCGTAACATAGAGGTCGCTGAACCGGATATCCATCCCTGCGCGACGCAGAGAGGAGAGGACCTGCTCATGAATACAGAATTCAAAGCGGATGTCCGGCCTGTTCGGAAACAGTTTGACATGGTCCACGACCGACAGGCTATACTCGTTGGGGCCGGGCGGAATGCGCACCTGCACCTGATACGCCACGTCGCGGTCGGGATGTCGGCGGATCAGTTCTTTAAGTTGCGCCCCGCATTCCGGGGAGATGACATCGTCCGCATCCATCCAGAAGATCCATTGGCCACGCGCCTGTGCCAGACTCTGATTGCGCGCTTCGGAGAAGCTGTCCGTCCAGGGGAAATCGAACACACGCGCGCCACAATCGCGAGCGATCTCGCGGGTCCGATCCGTCGAGCCGGTATCCACCACCACCATCTCATCCACATAGGGAGCGATGCTCTGCAGGCACTGGCCGATCCTCGGCTCCTCGTTGCGGACAATCATGCAGAGGGAGAGTTCCACAGGCGGGGCGGGCGTCTTTTTCCTGGAATGCGGCGCTTGCGTATCGGCCCAGAGCGTCGCGCGCCGTGTGGAAGCCGCAGAGGATGGGACGCAGAGCGCATGAAGACGCTCTCGGATCATGCCTGCGGCGCGCTCCCAGGTCCACCCTGCCAGAACCCGCTCCCTTCCCTCCGCGCCCCGCTCACGAGCGCGCTCCGGGTTATCGCGCACCCAGCGCAGGGCATCCACCAGGTAGTTCAGATCCGGCTCCAACTCCCAGGCGTCCACTCCAAACCACTTTGCGATGGAAGGGAGATCCTTCCGGGCACGCCGACGTGAGGGCACGCGCAAGGCGACGACATCGTCCACGTAATCCTCCGTGGCGCCTCCGGCGGTGACGATCACCGGCAAACCGCAGGCCATTCCCTCCAGAGGGGGCAAGCCAAAGCCCTCACCACGGTAGGGAAGCGCCACGCAGGTACAACTGCGATACAGGGCGGCGAGATCCGTTTCGGAGAACTCGTTGTCAAGGTAGAGAACCTCGGGCTGAGTGGAATCGGCCTGGATCCGGCGGAACTGTTCCGCCAGCGTCATCCCCTGATAGAAGGTGCGGCTGCCCATGTCCTTGACGATCAGGCAGACATCGTCTTGACGGGTAAAGGCGTTCAGATAGGCGGCAAGGAGGAGATCGGCTCCCTTGCGCGGGATGGCGCCGCCAACGAAGAGGAACCGAACGGATTTCCGCGTGGGCAGCGGGTAGCGGGGTCCCTCCGGCTGAAAAATCTCCGTTCGTACCCCGTGTGGCACCAGGTGAATCTTCTCGGCAGGCACGCCGCTACGCACATAGACATCACGTACAAAGCGGGTATGCGCCCACACCTCGTCGGCCAGGTTCTTTGCCCCCTCCAGCCACTCCTGGAACGGCAGGTGGCTGGTCTCCCAGGGCTGCATGACCACCAGTTTGCCCTCTGCTGGCCGCTTCCAATCGGGAGGAAAGAAGTGCCGGACCGTCACATCCGGAGGCCCGGAGAGCGCAGCCTCCTGCCGCTGAAAGAGGGAGGCAAAGCGAGGCCATCCCTCCGCGGTGAGAGTATGCCAGGGAGTAACGACTTGATGCAGTGAGAGCTCCATATCCGGCGCATGCGAGAGTTCCAGTCCCAACTCCCGGTTGACGTGCGCAAGGCTGGAGAGTACGGTCTGGTCTCCTTCCCAGCAGACCCGTAACGGACGTCCGAGCGCCGCCTGGAAATCGACCGCAGCGTAGGCATCCAATGGGACCGGGTTGGCTGCAACAAGGGAGGCCCGCTCCTGGCGTTCCGGAGGCGAGGGGGCAACGGAAGGGCCAGAGGCAGGCAAACCGGAACCTCCTGTACCCTGATCGTCCCCAACGGGCGATGGCGTTCGGGGCGGCTCTGTGGGAAGCGCAGGAGTTGCCTCCTGCGCAGGCGATGCGCTCTGTAGGGCACGTCGCTTCTGCTCCGCCAGTTGGCGGCAAAGAGTGATCTCTTGTTGGAGGATGCGAGCTATCGCAATCCGCGAGAAGTGCTGCTGGATGCTCTTCTGGGCCGTCTCGCCCTTCTTCTGGGCGGCTTCGGGGTTCTGCACGACCTGTCGCAGCCGCTGCTGCAGACTGACGATGTCAGGCTCCGCCCACCGCTGACCGCTATAGATCGGAATCTCCCGCATCCCCTCCTGGGAGACAGGAACCAGCGTATATTTCACCGGGTAGCCCACGCGTGCATTATGGAAGGCTACCAGTCCGCTCCAGGCCGTTGCGATAGTCGGCAATCCTGTAGCCATCGCTTCCATCAGGGGGCGGCACCAGCCCTCCCCACGGGTCGCCAATACAAACGCGTTGACTGCTTTATAGAGCCGCGGCATGTCCTGGCTGGGGATGCGCTCCTGCCAGAGATGGATATTGGGAAAATCCTTCAAAGTCTTTTGCAGATGGCGTTGGAGGTGTGCGTCCGCCTGAGCATACATGTCCTCAAGCGTATAGTTGTTGCTGCTCCATACTTTCAGCACCAGGCCGACCTGAGATGTGTCGCCGAATTCGCGTGCAAAGGCTTCGAGCAGTACATCCCACCCTTTATGCCGTGTCCAGTCGAAGACGGCGAGGAATTTGAAGTCCTCACCGCCCGGCACAGGCCAAGGGTCTACCGGTTCCGCAAAAGGAGTGGCATCGATACAACCAGGAATGACGGCGATCTTTCTGGGATCGACCCCTGCGCTCGCAAAACTTTCGCGATTGAACTCGGAAGGAACCCAGATCCGATCCATCTCATTGAGGATCTGCTCCCAGCCCGGCAGGAGCCCATCCGTCTCGAACATGGTGCGTGCGACGCTGACCAGGGCGGAGGGAGACGGGCGGTTAAGCGGCGGGGTGGATTGGGAGACAAAGATGATTGCAGCCGTATCCCGAGGTACCGTGTGGGTCTCCAGCAGGCGGCGTGTCTCGTCGGGTAGGACCGCCGCCTCCGCGTTCCAGATCACAGGTGCGACCGCGAAAGGCTCTCCCGCCTCCGCAAGAGCCAGGACAAAGTTACGCGCTTCGTCTGCGTAACCACTGGGGTCGTACAGAGGCGCTGCCCAGATCAGCGGTACCGGCCCTTTAGGGAGAGCCGGAGGCGGTCGAAGCCATCGATCCGCCCCTTCTTGTGTCACCTGCGCCATAAACTCGATCATCTCGCGCAAAGAAGCAGGAACAGGCTCAAGCCCGGTCGTCTCCCCCTGCTTGCGGCGCAGATCCCAGAGCTTGGCACGGGAGGCGAAGCGATAAAACGAGCACAGAAAGGCAAAGATAAAGCCCCGCATCCCATCTTGATGGGCGGAAAGCTCATCATAATGAACCTGCCAATCGTGGGTAAAGTCGGCCAGCATCGCCTGCCAAGAATCGCTGCAACCAGCCGCATACAGGTTCTCCGCTTCCGCATCCGTATAGTTGTTGAGCTTGGCGATATAGAATGCGATGTCGGCGACCGATTCATGAACGACCGCCATGTCGGGATCGTCCGCCGGAAAGTAGAGCGCTTGTCCCTGTACCTGGACGCCCGAATGCAGCCTCTCTCCATAACGAAAGCGGCCTTTTTTCAGCAGGTAGGGGCGGCTATAGCCGGGCCACCAGACAGGGCTTTGAAGCCATTTGCCGCACACATAGTTACGAGAGGGGAGGTAGACGCCTTCGAACTGCTCCCCGCGCTCCTCCACCAGGCGGAGCAGCGCACGCGCAAGCTGGGGTGGAACCCTTTCGTCGGCATCCAGAAAAAAGATCCAATCGCCCGTCGCATGATCGAGGGCGACATTCCGGGCGGCATCGAAATTCTGGGCTCTCGGCGCCGTCAACAGGAGGTCGGCATAGGGGCGCGCGATCTCTACCGTGGCATCTTCGCTCTCATTATCTATAACAATGATCTGGTGCGTCCATCCCTGCAGGGATTTCAGCGCTTTCTCGATACGGTTCGCTTCGTTACGTGCAAGGATACAGGCTGTGATCTTAGCGGTCGTACGGGGATACGATTCCGGTCTGTCAGGGAAGACACCTACCTCAGGTGCCAGCCATTCGGCCGGAATGTAGGCTCTCTGCGACGGATGGCTCTGGTGAGATGGCGTCAGCCAGCGACTAGCTCCTTCTTGTGTCACCTGCGCCATAAACTCGAGCATCTCGCGCAAAGATGCAGGAACGGCATCTTGTCCGATAAGCTCCCCCTGCTTGCGGCGCAGATCCCAGAGCTTAGCACGAGAGGCGAAGCGGTAAAACCCGGACATAAAGGCAAGCACAAAGCCATGCATGCCGTCCAGGTCCGCGCGTCCACGCTCATAGTAGAGTTGCCAGTCCTGAACAAAATGCGCCAGTTGGGCTTGCCAGGTATGGCTCTGGCTGTCCTCTCTTAAGTTTTCCGCCTCTCCATCCGTATAGTTATTGAGTTTTGTGAGATAGTGATTGAGATCATTATAAGAGTAGTGAAGGATTGCGAGTTGAGGATCATCCGCCGGGAAAAAAAGGGTTGGCCCCTGAACTTCGATGCCGGAATGGAGACGGTTATTATACCGAAACGCTCCCTTTTTCAGCAGTTGAGGCCGTGTGTAACCGGGCCACCAGCCGCTATGTTCTATCCACTTCCCGCAGAAAAAGTGCTTAAAAGGGATACTTAGCGCGGCAAATTCACTTCCTTTTGTTCGGATTAACCTGAGTAAAGCCTCTCCAAGTCTGGCGGGAACACGCTCATCGGCATCCAGATAGAAAATCCAGGCTCCCTTAGCCGCTTCGATTGCCTGGTTACGGGCAGCATCAAAATTCGCGGAACACGGTGCTGTCAATATCTGAGCGCCATAGCTCCGAGCAATCGACACCGTCTCGTCTTCACTTTCGTTATCAATAACGATGATCTGATCCGTCCAACCTTGCAGGGACTTCAGCGCGTCTTCAATCCGCTTTTCCTCGTTGCGGGCCAGAATACAAGCGGTAATCTCTACGATCTTCGATGACATAGGATTATTTGTAACCTTTATCCGTAGCGTGCCTTTGTACCGCGTCAATAGGACAACAGAAGCCACAAGTGAGCTTGCTGTGCAGATCGCGATTATCGAGGCTTTATTCGCGTTTCTCCCTGCCAAATCCTCTCTTGTGATCCTAATTGTGGAACGTGCTCTCCGGCGTCTGCGCCCGGCACAACATCGCCTGCCATGGATCTCCAATCCATCCCTGAGCGCGTATCGAAATTCACGGTGAAGACCGCCTTCGCTCCTCTGGTATTTATCAGTGCAGCCATTGTCTACGATAAAGCGAGGAGACTTTGGGATAACGCCTAAGAAGAAGAGGGGAAAACACCGTGAATATTCGTCGCGCTCAACCCCAGGATGCAGAAACGCTCTGGCAGATTTATATACAGGCCGTTCGAACATTCGCCAGGAGCCACTATACTCCGGCTCAGATCGCAGCCTGGGAGAAACTGGTAACACCCCAAGCCTATGCAAAATCTTACGATGGTCAGTTAGTCTATGTGGCCGAAGATGCCGACGGCGTCCTGATGGGCTTTGCGCACCTGGATATGGGCACTGGCTCGATAGAGGCCGTCTATGTGCATCCGACGTACGGAAGGCATGGAGTAGGCAGCCGGCTGCTGCAAGCCCTGGAGGAAGCCGCATGCCAGGCGGGCTTGACCGAACTGGAGATGGAAGCGTCGTTGAACGCCGTTGCGTTTTATACATTCAATGGCTTCACGGCGCATGAACAACGGGTACATCCGGTCCATGGCGCGGAGTACGCCTGTGTGTACATGACAAAGGTTCTCGGCGCCAATGCGAAGAGAGAACGCCTGACGGCAAACGCTTGAATTGGCTCCCATGCCGTTATTGGAAGGCCCCGGCGTAGTCCTGCACGAATTGGCGGTAGGAGGTCGGGGCCTTTCCTGTCAGCGTCTCGACCCAGGGCGTGACCTCCTCGAAGTTCCCCGTCTGATAAAAGCGATGCAGGTCGATCAGACCGTCGACGTTCCACTCCGGAACGCCCGCCCCCAGCAGCGCCGCCTTCCACTGCTCCTCCGGTATCGGGATGTAAGAGATCGGCCTGTGCAGCGCCTCGGAGAGCCGCTGCGCCTTCTCAGCTTCCGTGAGAGCTTCCGGCCCGCTCAGGGCATAAGTCTGTTTCTCATGCCCCTCTGAGGTCAGCGTGACAGCGGCCACGCGCGCGATATCGCGCACATCTATCTCACTCACACGCGCCTCTCCGGCAGGCATATAGAATGCGCCCTGCGCCTTCATGGTCGCCGCATTGCCGAGCATGTTTTGCATAAAGCCGTTGGGGCGCAGGAAGGTATACTCCAGCCCGGATTTGCGAAGGTGCTGTTCGCTCTCGTAGTGAGGGCGTCCAAAAATAAAGCCGTCCTCGGCCCGCCAGACGGAGAGATAGACGATGTGCTGCACCTCCATCTGCTGTGCCATCGCAATGACGTTGATCTCTCCCTCCCCCAGGTGCGGCGTGGGAGGAGAGACGAGAAAGACCTTTGCGATGCCCTCCAGCGCGGCTTCCAGCGTATCCGGCTGCATATAATCCAGCCTAACTGCTGAAATCCCGTTCTGCTTCGCCTCCGCCACCTGTTCGGCGGAGCGGTAGCCCGCCTTAAACTCCGCACCGCGCGCCTTCAACTCCTTCACCAGCTCTTTGCCGATGTTGCCGCTTGCTCCCATCACGAGAATCATCGCAGTCACCTCTTTCTATTTGCCGATCGATGTCCTATCGAATTAAAACTCGTCCGGGCGGGGCCGTGGGCCGAGGCAGCGCCGGATCAGGAGATAGAGGGGCAGGGCGAGGAGGGCGTTGTAGAGGGTAGTCAAACCGACGCCCCGGAGCCAGTGCCCGATGTGGTGCTGAGGGGTGAAGACAAAGAACAGCCCCTCCGCCAGCGCGGTGCCGCAGGCGGCGACGATGACGGCGATCAGGGCGTTGTCGCGAAAGATACGCTCCTCCAGCCACCCAACGCCGAAGGCGACCAGGGTCCGGCTGACGATGAGGCTGCCGAAGCCGCTGGTGGGCGGGGCGGCGAGGCAGGCCATGAGCAAGCCCGCAAAGAAGCCCAGCGCCGCGCTCTCGTTCGCCTCGCAAAACATGGCCCCCAGCAGCGCCACCAGCACCAGGAAGTCGGGCTTGGCGCCATGGAACCGCATTGCGTCTGCCCAGGCGCTCTGGACCAGCGCCGCCAGAAAAAGAGCCAGCGCACAGATCAAGCGGCGGCGGAGCGTGGGGTTCATGGAAGGACGTAGACCTCTTCGAGATGATCGAAATCCACACGGGGCTTGACGCGCACGACCTTGCCGACGTTCCCCTCGTCCTCCTTCACCTCCAGCACGGTACCGATCACCAGGCCCTTCGGATAGATGCCTCCCAGGCCGGAGGTGACGATGATGTCGTCCTTTTTGATGTCGGCCTCTCCGGAGAGGCCCAGGAGCATCAGCACCGCAGAGTTATCGCCCTCGCAGACGCCGACGGCCCGCGACTCGGGGCGCTGTACCCGCGCGCCCACTCCCGATTTCTGGTCCGTCAGCATCAGCACGGAGGCGGTGCCGGGAGTGACCTCGAAGACGCGCCCCACCAGCCCGTTGCGGGTGACGACGACGCTGTTGGGCTTGACGCCGTCCCGGCTACCCCGCGAGATAAGCAGGGTATCGAACTTGGGGTCGGCGCGGCGGGTGATCACGTCCGCGGCGATCTTAGGCGCGCCATCCTGCCGGACAAAGCTCAGATCATCGCGCAGGCGATCATAGTTGATCTGCATCTCCCGCAGGGCGGCATTCTCGCCCTCCAACTCCGCCACCCGCTCCTTTAGCTTCTGGTTCTCCTCCGCAACGGCGTGGCCGTGGAAGAGCCAGTACGTCTGCGCGCCGAACCAGTGAGAGACTCTGCCTAATGCGTTGGCAGGCGGCGCGACCACGCCGCGCACGCCTCCCTCCACATAGTCCTGCGCTCCCCGGTCATTGCGGTTGTTGTGCCAGACCCCGATCAGGGTCCCCAGCACAACAAAGAGCAGGACCGCCCAGTAACGCCGGGCGTTTGGCGAACGTTCCTCCGACCGCATGGTGGCTCCTGATCCGACACAAAAAGTGGGCTACTGCCTGCGATTCAGTATACTCCAAACACGCCCAAACGGGTTACAGGCCATGACGAGCACGCTGGGCAGGAAGCCAGCGATCCCGCAGGTCCACGCAGTTCAGGATCTTCTCCAGGAGATCCACCGGAACATAGTAGTACTGGTTCGACGCCTCAAAGCCGAGCCGCGAATCCTGGGATTGGAGCGTATAGAGGCGATGGGCCAGCGCGATCTCCGCGCTCAGGATCTGCTCCAGTTCCGCAAGGATCGGGCGCGCCTCTTCCGGCGTTTTGGCGGCTTCCAGCGCGCGCCGGAGGAGCACAAAGCGGGCCTGATGGGCCGTGCTGCGAAAATGGATCGCTGCGGCCTCCGCCACACGGCGCTCCGCAAGGAGACTCTCCCTCTGTTTGGCCGTACCGGAGGCCGCCGGGAGGGTGGCCTCCAGATCGCGCAGGGCGGCCTCAAACCCGTCCGCCACTTTCTCGAACTGCCCGATAAAGACCTCCGGCGGGTACACGGCGCGCCAGGTGTCCAGGTCATCGTAGGGGAAGCCGATCATGATGGCCCGGTAGCCCGTCGGCTCGCCCCAGAGCAGGTTGGAGGGGCCATACTGCATGGGCGCGGTGTAGACCAGGCCGATGTCGAAGGGAAACTCCTGAAAGGCGGCGCTGAAGGCGCGCCAGGCTTTGACGACGGCGGGCGCCGCCTCCGCGCCATAGCGCCGCTTCGCGACGGTCAGCATAGCGCCTTCCGGCGTCGCGCCCTGGCTCACCTCGGCAACCACTTCGAGGTTCGGTGAGGGGTAGCCGCCCAGGGTCCAGCCGAGCATCAGGCCGTCCAGGTGAGCCTCCTTGAGATTGGCGGCGTGCTGCGCGACATTTGCCAGGGCGGGAATATAGGGCACCGCCGAGAGCTCCCAGGAGTTGGCGGCCTGGATCTTGGCGAGGGTCTTGAGGCCGCGTTGGCGCGCCCACTCCCAATGCTGCCGGGCACGGGGGCCGGGGCCGATGGCGGAGACGGAATACTCGCCCACAACATGCTCCACGCCGCCACGGCGGATGGGCAGGTTCCACTCGCTCACGCTCATGAGAGAGACATCGGTGGGCAGGCGCTTGATGATGTCCTCGGCGGCGTTGTCGGGCCAGCCCCAGTCCCAGGCGATCAGCCGCGCCCTGCTCTGCGCCTGCCGAATGCCCGCATGGATCAGAGCATTGACTTCGGCGATCACCTCGGCGGCGCTGCGTTTGCCGCAGCGCGGGCAGTTGGCGCCGCCGCCATGCGACCAGCAGTTGGTCAGGTTCTCGGAGGCCGTAATGGTAAAGAAGCCCGCCAGGTCCGGCACGGCGCGGCAGAGGGAGGCGATGGAATCGGTGAGGTACTTCTGGACTTCGGGATGGCTGGTGCAGAGCGCGGCATGATCGCCCTCCACCACGCCCTTCCAGGCGGGATGGGCGGCATAGAACGCCAGCGGCATAGCCCGAGGCTCATTCAGGTAGAGGTAGATGCCGATGCCATGCCGCTTCGCCCGCGCTGTCAGCGCCCGCAGGTTTTTCAAGCGCTCCTGGTAGTGTTCGCTCAGGTGGGGGTCGCCCGGAAACGGAGCCAGCTTATAGAGTACGGCCTGGAGCCAGACGCCATCCACCCCGGCGGCCTCCAGCCGCTCCAGATAGCCCTCCGGATAGGGATCGGCCTGCTTGTCCAGCAGTGGGTCGCCATAGAGCGCAAAATAGGAGTAGCAGAAGCGGGGCGAGAACTGCGCGTCCCCGGTAGGTCTAACAGGCCTGCCCTCGCGCTGCTCCAGTTGCCGGACGAATGCGAACAGCGGGGACGTCGTCTCCGGAAGCCCCTGGGGAAACTCCTGATGGACGATGCGCGCGATCTCCCCTTCCCGCTGCCGCGTGGCCGGGTCGGGCGGCGCATAGCGGACCGGCGCACACTGCGGCTTGAGGCTGCCCAGTTTGATGTAGAGAAAATCGTCCTCACGTAAGGTGTAGGCGAGCTGATCCGGGGTCCAGTCGAGCAACTGCAGCAGTTGTTCGTAGGGGAGCAGATGCCAGTTGCGCCGTATGACGGTGAGGGCGGAGCGGTGCTGCTGGTCGGGCGAGATGGGCTGCGGATCGGGCAGGCCCATGGCTTTGCCCAGCCGCAGAATATCCTCCGGCCTCGCGCCGACCACCTGAGCCATGCGCGCCGTAGGAACCAGCGGCCAATTCCGCCAGACAAAGGCATGCAGCCGGTCGGGAAAGTGGGGCAGAGCGACCGGCTGCGGGGCCGATCCGACCGGCAGATCACTGGCCAGCATCGCCAGCACTCCAATAAGCGCCATCACCATGGGTTTGCCCTTTCGCTCTACAGGCAGATCGGAACCATCCGCAGGGGCGAGACACGGATCCCCTTCTCATCCGCTAGTATAGCACGAACCGAAACGAGGAATTTACCCCTTTCGCAGCAAGTTTTCCCTTTTTCCTCTTGACTACAATTGTAGGGATGCTGTACAATAGCGGTACCTACAGTTGTAGAGACATCAGGAAAGGAGGAAGCTCATGCCAAAACCCTCGTTGGGGGATCAGGAGTTGGCGTTGCTGCGCTATATCACTGAGCAGGCTCCCGTGACGGTGGGGGAAGTGGCTGCAGGCTTCGGTGAACCGAGCGGGCTGGCGCGCAGCACGGTGGAGACCGTCATGGAGCGCCTGCGCAAGAAGGGGTATCTGATCCGCGGCCGGCAGGAGGGGGTGTTTCGTTATACCACGACCGTCGCTCCCCAGGAGTTGATGACCGGGTTGGTGCGGCAGTTTGTCGAGCAGACGCTGGCCGGCTCTCTGACGCCTTTTGTCAACTACTTCTCCCAACAGAACCGGCTCTCCGCCGCGGAGTTGAGGGAACTGGAGCGCATGGTCGAAAAGCTACAATCGCCGGACAAGGAGGCAAGGCATGCACGGCGCAACCTGGATCATCCGCTGGAATGAGAGCGCGCTGCACTGGGGCGAGGCCATGTGGCGCACCTGCTGGCAGGGCGGGGTGTTGGCGCTGATCCTCTGGTGCGTCTGTCAGCGCTGGCCGCGTATGCCTTCCACCCTCCGCTATGGCCTGTGGTGGATGGTCTGTTTCAAACTGCTGGTCGGGTTGTGCCCGGTCTCTCTAACCCTGCCGCTCTTGCCGCCCGCGCCATCTGCCGTACAAGCCCATACTGCAGTGGTACTCCCTCCTGCAATCCATCCCATCTCCCCCTCCCTTCCTACGCCGGACCTGGGAGATACCTTCACCGTAACGACGGAGAGAGGGGCGGAGAGCGCGCCGCCACGCTTATCGGGCGCGGGGTGGCTGATGGGCGGCTGGCTGATCGGGGTGGGCGCTCTGGCAGGGTTCTCCATGCTCTCGTTACGGCGACTGCGACGGCTGGTGCGGCAGGCGGTCCCGCTCTCGGACCCGGCGCTGCTCTCGCTGGCGCAGGAGACGGCGGTCGCGATGGGCCTTCGCGCCGCGCCTCGTATTCTCATGACGCAGGCGGACATAGGCGTCTTGACGCTGGGGGGCTGGCGTCCGGCAGTGCTGCTCTCGCAGCAGACGCTGGTATCCTGCACTCCCTCGGAATTGCAGTTGGTTCTGGCCCACGAATTCGCGCACATTCGACGCGGCGATGCCTGGCTGGGGTTTCTGCCGCACCTGACGCAGATTTTCTTCTGCTTCTATCCGCTGGCCTGGCTGGCCTGCCGCGAGGTCGCCCTGGCACGGGAAGCCGCATGCGATGAGCAGACCATCTGCGCCCTTCACGCCCGTTCCGATCTCTACGGGCGTCTGCTGCTGAAATTGGGTGTACGGCACGCTTCCTGGCTGTCTCTGTGCACGCCAGGCGTCTCATCTCACTTTCGTATCCTACAAAGGAGGCTTTCGATGTTACAACAGGTTCAGGGTTCGCCTCGCCGGCTGCAAGGCCGCGCGCTTATGGTGGTGTGCCTGGTCGGGGTTGCGGTCACGATCCCCTGGGGTATTGTGCATGCGCAGGATCCTGCCAAGGGGTCCGGTGACGCCGGGCAAGCGCAACACACGCTGCGGAACGCCCCACCCTCCGGCTCCCGACAGGCAATGTCCGACCTCAAGGCGCAGACAGGCGGCGCGAAGACCCGTACGGCGCACGAAG
>DATGIG010000264.1:0-6686 GCA_035295825.1 Chthonomonadaceae bacterium
GAATGCGCGTGCCCGGTTTCAACTGCACTTGCAGGATCGCCTCCTCCGGTCCGCTCGTCCAGAGATAGATGGTATTGATGGGATAACTGGGCGCCTGCACGCCGATAAAGGCCAGCGACATAGCCACGTTGCCCGGACCGACTTCATCTTTGATGGCTTCCAGCGTCTGCAGCGTGATCGCTTCCGTACGTTCGATGCGGGTCCCGGTGGGGGCGCGCAGCCGCAACTGAAACTGCCCGGCGTCCACCTTCGGGAATATCTCCGTTCCCAGCCGGGCGCCGACAAGCAGCACGATGAGCCCGGTCATCGCCAGGTACCCGGCGATGATCGCGCCACGAAAACGGATTGTTCTTTGCAGCGTCTGGCCGAATCGCTGCTGCCACCCGGCGAACGCGTTCTCTGTGGCGGCTCCGCTGCCTTGCGCGTGAGGCTTCATAATCCATACCGTCAGAATCGGCACGAGGGTGCTGGAGAGCAGATAGGAGGCGACCATCGAGAAGGCGACGGCAAGCGAGAGCGGCAGAAAGAGCGAGCGCGCCGCTCCGGTCATAAAGAAAGCCGGCGTGAAGACCGCCAGGACGCAAAGCATCGCCAGGAAAATAGGCAGCGAGGTTTCCCCGGTGGCGTCCAGGGCGGAGCGCGCCAGCGTCTTGCCACGTGCCAGGTGCGTGTGGATGTTCTCGATCGTCACCGTCGCCTGATCTACGAGGATGCCCACCGCCAACGCTAACCCGCCCAGAGTCATGATGTTGACCGTCTGCCCGGTCAGCCACAAAGCCAGCAGCGCCGCCAGCAGCGCGAGTGGGATATTGAGCACGACGATCAGCGCGCTGCGCCAATCGCGCAGGAATAGCAGCACCATAAGGCCGGTCAGGATCGCGCCGAGCGCGCCTTCGGTCAATAGATTGCCGATGGCACCGGTGACGTAGGGGGACTGGTCGAACTGGTAACTGACCGTTACCCCATCCGGCAGCGCCGCCTGGAATTTCGGGAGATTCTGTTTGACCAGATTCACGACCGACAGGGTCGAAGCGTCTGCGCGCTTGGTCACCGGAATGTAGACCGTGCGGCGTCCATTGACCAGCGCGTACTCGGTCACAATATCGGTGCTGTCCTCTACCGTGCCGATGTCGCGCACGAACACGGTCTGCGCGGAGCCGGTGCGTATAGGCACGTCTTCCAGGTCTTTGATGCTGCTGACCGTCGCGTTCGTGGGCACGATCGGCATCAGGTTGCCGATGCGCACGTTCCCCGAAGGGCTGATCGTATTGGTGGCGGCAATCGCCGCCACGACCTCATCCGGGGACATATTATAGGCGCGCAGCCGGTCCGGGTCGGCGTGGATGACGATACTGCGCGCGCTGCCGCCAAAAGGAGGAGGCGCGGACACGCCCGGCAGCGTCGCAAACAGCGGACGGACGCGATTGAGCGCGGCATCCTGTATCTCTCCGACCGTGCGCGTGACGCTGGAAAAGACCAGTGTGCCGACCGGAACGCTGCCGGCGTCGAAGCGGGTCACGAACGGCGGCACGGTGCCAGGTGGCATGAACGCCCGCGCCCGGTTTGCGTAAGAGACGGTCTCCGCCATCGCCTGCGCCATATTCGTGCCGGGATGGAACTGCAGCTTGATGAGCGCGTTGCCCTGGATGGATTTCGATTCGACGTGTTCGATGCCTGTGATGTAGAGGAAGTGGTATTCATAGTAGTAGGTGATAAATCCTTCCATCTGCGCCGGGTCTACGCCGCCATAGGGCTGCGCCACATAAATGACGGGAACGCCCAGATCGGGAAAGATATCACGAGGCATGCTATTCACGGCGAACATCGCACCCAGGACGACGGCGACCAGGACGACGAGGACGGTAATGGGCCGTCGCAGCGCGGCGATCACGAGATTCATGCTTTGCCTCCCATCCGGGTCCCTGCCGGACGCGCATATTTCTGGTACGTCTCCCCGATCGCCCAGTCCAACGTGGCGCGGGCTACGTCCAGCCCATACTGCGCGTTTACCAGTTGCGCGCGCGCGCGGACTGCCAGGGCCTCTGCCTCCGTGAGCTCCACCAACGTATTCAGTTGCAGGCGATAGCGCTCGCTCGCCAACTGCAGCGACGAATCTGCGTAGGTAGCCTGCGCTTGCGCAGCTTTGACCTGCGCCTCGTTGGTTTGCACGTCCAGCCAGGCGCGCGATACCTGCAGCTTGATGGCTTCGAAGACCTCCTGCTCCTGGGCGAGGATAGCATCCCGCTTCTTTTGCTCCTCGGCGATGCGGCCTTCCACGATGCCGCCCGTGTAGAGCGGAATCGAGACCGCAAGCCCGACGGCGTAATTTTTACTGTTCTTGATGAGGCTGCTGGGGTTGACGACGCCGACACTGGCAATGGCATCGAAGCGCGGCAGCAGCTCACTGCGCACGCCCCGGACGGATTGATCTGCGGCTTCGCGCTGCAGGACCGCGCTCTTCAGCTCCGGGCGCCGGGCGCGCGCCCGCTGGATGGCGTCCTCGAAGGTGCCTGGGGGCGTGGTCTGGGCGAGCATGACGGAGGCTACCGGCTCCAGTTGGTAGGTCGTCAGGGAGGTGGCGCCCATCGCGTTATTCAAGTCGGCATAGGCGTAGCTCACCTCGTTTTGCGCGGCGATCAGCCCCACATTGGCATCGGCGGCATCCGCTTGCGCCAACTGCAGGTCTACCCCCGGCTTCAACTGACCCGCGACGAGCAGCTGGGCCTGGCTCACCGTCGTTTCGCGCCGTCGCACGTTTTCCTGCTGAACCTCCGCCAGTTGCTGCGCACGCAGCACGTTCAGGTAGGCTTGCTGCACCAGCAGCAGCACGAGCGCTTTCTGCGTTTCGGCATCCTCTTCCGCCGCGCGCAGCAGTTCTGTGCGCGCCGCAACCAGGTGCTCGGTGCGCCCGAAGTCGAACAGGGTCTGCGTTACGGTCAGGCCACCTCCGAACTGCTTCTTCAAGGGGTCGCCCGCCAACCCCTCTACGCTCAAAGGCGGCGCACCATAGTTGGCAGGGATGCCGATAGGTCCGAACGCAGGCGCCCCGGACGGCCCATCCGTCGCGGTTCCCTGTAAAACGAGGGTGGGCATCCAGCCAGCCTGCGCCTCCCGGACGCGGGCGTCCGCAGCGCCGACCTGAGCCTCGACACGTTTCAGGGAGGGATGCTGCTTCAAAGCGATCTGAAAGGCCTGCTCCAGGGTCAATTTCTGCGCCGACTCCTGGGCTGAGACCGGCAAGAACCCGGTGCCTGAGACCAGAGCGCAGAGCGCCGTTGGCAGAAGGTACCGGAAAGAGCGGCAAGATAGTTCCCATGCCGCTATCCGCCTGTCGTGGCAGGATGACCCACCCGCCGGCCCGTACATCCGCAGGGATGTGGCTGCTGGCCTCATTCGATTTCGTCCCCTTCTGTTAGACGTGCTGGAACCGGTGAGCCCTCCGGCCCAAGCACTTCATCCACCAGCTCCCGAATTTGCACGCGCAGCTGCTTCAAGGTCGATCGGCCGAGATCGGTGATGCGATAATATTTGCGGACTTTGCCGTTAATGACTTGCTTGTAGCTGATCAGATACCCGCCTGACTCTAGATTCTGAAGAATGGGATAGAGTGTGCCCGGACTGAGCGTGTAGCCGTGCCGCGCCAGCTCCTCGATCATCTCCAGGCCATAGATCGGCCCTTCAGCCGCATGGTAGAGTAGGTGAATGCGAACGAAAGCCAGAAAGATATCGCGGAAGAAATCGGGCATCAATATCGGTTGACGATAATGCGAGCGGAAGGTTATCCTCTCTATTGGAAAAGGCGCCGTTCCCCACTCTATCGTCTGCTTCTATGGGATGAGTTCACCTATTAAGGTGATAGCCTTTCTTTCACCAGGCAACGACGCAATTCCTTCTTTGACTCCGATGGGAACAATGGAAGTTATGAAACCGTATGAAGCCTGAAATCGCAGGCCGATATTGATCTACGATACCGACCATGAAGAACGAGCCGTCAGAAGGAGAAGTGAGATGCGTTCCTGGACGAAGACAGCACTCGTGGCGATGCTGCTTATCCTCGCAACATGGGCAGCGGTCGCAGGAGGTCAGGGCAAGACCACGGCTCACGACAGCCGGCAGGGAGCTAAACGGCTGCCGCCTCCAGCCGATGTGACCACGCCGGTCCATGCCGGAGGTTTGGCCTACAACAACCCGTACCGGCAGAAAGTCCATCCCCGCTGGGCCGACGGCCAGGTGGTCTGGTCGATCCCGGAAGGCCCGGTAGCCATTGACCCCAAGAAGGCGGTCGTGGCCGATGAGTACAATCTAGTCTACTCCCTGCACGGCGACAAGGGCAAACCGGAGAAGGTGAAGGGGCAGTACCCGATCTACGACACCAAACCAGGCGACAAGGGCTATAGTCCGATCTGGCGCAACAACTACGTGATCGTCCCCCACACGTACAAACCGCAGACCTTACGCTCCAAGCAAGCCGTGCTCCGCAGTGGCTACAAGATCGTGCCCACTACAGAATACACGAATTGACCCGTGCTCTAAAGGCCGGCGTGTCCGGCCTCAGCCTGCCTTCTCAACCTTCTCGGAGAGCGAATCGCCCCTGCGCCGGTCCTACGCGCGGGGGAGATGCCTTTTCCATCCCCTTATGAACACATCTATCGCGAGGACCGCGTTCCGGTTCGTGCTTATCATCGGTGTCGTCAATCTCTTTGCCGACCTGACCTATGAAGGGGCCAGGAGCATTACCGGGCCTTTCCTGGGTTCGCTGGGAGCCAGCGCGACCATCATCGGCTTTGTGGCCGGCTTTGGCGAGATGGTGGGCTATGGCCTGCGGTCTGTTTCCGGGTATCTGGCCGATAAGACGCATCGCTACTGGGTCGTCACCTTCACCGGCTACCTCATCAATATGCTGGCCGTACCGGCATTGGCGCTGGCCGGAAACTGGCCTGTGGCTGCTGCCTTGATCGTTGCCGAGCGCACCGGGCGCGCTATCCGGCGTCCTGCGGTCGAGGCCATGATCTCTTATACAGGCAAGAGCCTGGGCAGCGGGTGGGTGTTCGGCTTGAACGAGGCTATG
This sequence comes from Chthonomonadaceae bacterium, assembly GCA_035295825.1. Taxonomy (GTDB): domain Bacteria; phylum Armatimonadota; class Chthonomonadetes; order Chthonomonadales; family Chthonomonadaceae; genus DATGIG01. The sequence goes on from DATGIG010000264.1 coordinate 5,069, forward strand.
GATCAAGGGGGCGCAACGGTCGGCCCGCTGATCGTTGCGCTCGTCTTATATCTGAAGGGCGGGTACCGTCACGCCTTTGCCATCCTGCTGGTTTCTGCATTGTTGTGCCTCAGTACGCTGACCCTCGCCCGGTTATTCTATCCTCACCCGCACGAGCTGGAAGAGAAGCCAGCCCAGAGCATCGAGACCAGAGGCTTTTCCAGAGCCTATTGGCTCTACCTGGGAGCCGGAGCGCTGATCGCGGCCGGCTTTGCGGACTTTTCGCTGATCGCCTTCCACTTTCAGAAGGCTGGCAGTGTTCCTCGCGATCTCATTCCAGTTTTCTATGCCGTGGCGATGGCCTGGGGCGCTGTGGCTTCCCTCATTTTTGGCCGTCTCTTCGATAGGATGGGGCGATCCGCGGTGCTGGTGGCTTTTTTCCTTTCTGCCCTATTTGCACCCCTGGTCTTCCTGGGTGGGCTTGTGCTGGCTCTGATCGGAATGATGCTCTGGGGGATCGGCATGGGCGTCCAGGATTCGCTCCTGAAAGCGATTCTGACAGCAGTCGTCCCAAAGGAAAAGCGCAGTACAGCCTTCGGCCTCTTCGATACCGGCTTTGGGATCGCCTGGTTTCTGGGCAGCGCGGCGATGGGTCTGCTCTATGACCGATCCATTCCTGGACTCATCGCCTTCTCGGTTATCCTGCAGCTCGCGGCCTTGCCCGTTCTGATGGCAGTAAATGACTAAGCGTACTGAATCACGAAGGCTCCGACTATGGGGAAGGAGCCTTCTTGTAATGAAACGTCACTTTAGCCTCTGCTTACTCCCCTGACCCAGTGGAAACGTAGGGCCACGGGCTGGTAAAATCCTGCCGAGGAAAACGGAATAGCCCGACAGAGAGGAGAGACCGCAGATGGTTCCTGAGATTTTAAGCGGCTTGCCGTATCAGAGCGGCGTGACGACCCGGCAGATATCCGCCGAGAACCCAACGGGCGAAAAGGGAGGTGGGTGCCGGTGGGATCCCGATCCGAACAACCCCTATTTACGCCATAGCGGTCCCGCCCTCGAACTCGGACGCGGCTGGAAGGTCCGGCCGTTCATCTCGGTGGCGGCGGGGGAGACTGTGACCCTGGCTGATATCGAGGGACCGGGCTGCATCAATGAGGTGTTCCTGACCAGCAACGTTGCGGAATATCGGGCGCTCGTGCTCCGCTGTTATTGGGACGACGAGGCGACCCCCTCCGTCGAGTCCCCGCTCGGCGATTTCTTCGCGATGGGCCACGACGCGGCTCCCCATCTCGTCAATTCCCTTCCTGTGGTGGTCGCGCCGCACCGCGGCTGCAACGGCTACTGGCAGATGCCGTTCCGCAAGCGCGCCCGCATCACTCTGGAAAACCAAGCCGGGGAGGAAGCCCGGATCGTCGCCTATCGGATCCTGTATAAGCTCCATCCCATTCCTGACGAGGCTGCCTATTTCCACGCTCAATGGCGGCGCAGCGTGACGCGGCGCGAATATCCGGAGCATGTGATCGTAGATGGTATCCGGGGAAGCGGGGTCTACGTGGGGACCTATCTCGCCTGGACAGCCCTGTCGAGTGGGTGGTGGGGCGAAGGAGAGGTCAAATTCTATCTGGATGGC
>DATGIG010000265.1:0-15745 GCA_035295825.1 Chthonomonadaceae bacterium
CCCGCGATGCGCGCTGTGGCAATCGATGTTGGTGGACAATCAGGGCCGCCGGCACCAGCACCATCGCCAGCACCAGCACCAGCACCAGCACCAGCACCGGCACCGACACCGGCACCGACGCCTGCACCAGCGCCTTCACCGACGCCATCGCCAGCACCGACGCCAACGCCTGCACCGACACCGGCGCCACCTGCATCAGCGTCAAATCAGTTCAGTGCTCAAGCCGCCATGGCTGGAACCCAACATATCTATACAACGCCAGCCGGTCCCAACGACGCACTTCATGAGTGGCTTTTTCAAGCCGTAGGAGCCTATACCAGACAGTTCCACGCTGACAAGAAGAGTGGTCCCGAAGGTCAGATTCTGATTCAGGGGCAGTACAGCCTGACAAGCAAACAGTGGACCCTTTTGGGTGGCATCCAGCCCTCGTACGTATTCGCGTTACCAGCAAACTTGCAATTGAGTTTTTGGTTACAACTGACTGGAGGAGCCAATCTCGCAACTGGCGTAGCGCAGTTGGGTTTGAGTGCCGGCACTCAGCTACAATGGGCGCCGACAGATTTTCTTGCCATCGGAGCCCAGGCAGGAGCTGGTCCGACGTGGAACCGGGGCGGAGCAAACTCTGTCGATGTTAGCGGCCTAGTTTTTATTCAGATCATGAAGTAATGCAACAGAAGGACGGAATCGATGTTGGCCGGATTCTTCAGTATGTCACAGGAGGTTGGAAGGAAGCACGATGCTGCACGCGCCCGCTCACGATAATAATATAGCCGTCAGACCTCGCGGGAGGAGTCATGAGGCGCCGCATGGTCGCTCGCAGCATCTTGATGCCCAGGGACCGACAACGCGTAACAGAGGCCACGCCGGCCTGCCGGTCGGTATGAGCAATCAGGCGCTCCTGCAGATGCCGAACCGCCGCCTCTCCGTGCCGCTCCGTCCCAGTCAGTCCGTGGGAGTGCTGCAGCGTCAGTGCGCCTGCGGAGGCGGAGCTGGACTGTCTGCGGATGCCGAGTGTCCGGAGTGCGCAGCGAAACGTGAAACGGCAATGCAGCGCAAAGCAGCCGGTGCTGCCGCGCCTGTCAACACTGCGAAGCCTGCGTCTGCGCCGCCCGTTGTCCACGATGTGCTGAAGTCGTCCGGTAGTCCGCTGGATGCCGGAACACGCACCTTCATGGAGTCGCGTTTTGGGCATGATTTCAGCGATGTGCGGGTGCACACGGATTCCAGAGCGGCGGAGTCGGCACAGGCAGTCGATGCGCTGGCCTACACCGTCGGACAGAATATCGTATTCGGGACAGGAAAGTATGCTCCCACCACGCAAGATGGGCGAAAAATCCTGGCGCATGAGTTGACTCATACCGTTCAACAAGATGCCGGAAGTCCTGTGATACCGAGCAGACTGGAAGTATCGAACCGAAGTGATCGGGCCGAACAGGAAGCGGAGGCGACAGCGTCAGCCCTCACGCAGGGAGAGCAGATCACGCCGGTGCAGGCGTTTGGACCACAGCTATCGCGCCAGGACGCCCTGGATACCGGCGCAGCCAATGTCACGCCGCCCGATACCAGCACCGCCAACGTGGCTCCGCCTGCTGCTGGCCAGCCGAGCGCCGAAACGGCGCCGGCGCCTACAGAGAGTGCCGGCGCCACTTCTGCTGCCGGCGCCTGTACGCCCGCTGCAGGAATCCCTAGTTCGGACTGCTCGGCTTATGCGGCGAATGCGTGGTGGCTCCCGGCCGCCTATATTGTCAACGCGACCTGCGCCTGTATGGTCACGCCAAACGACCCGACCGCAAGCTGTGTACGCAAATTCCTTCAGGACCGATTGGCAGCCTACCCTACAGCGTTGAAGGCTACGGCGGCTGGACTGAAAGCCTCCTCGATGGCATTGCCGACCAGTCCAACGCCATACGACCTCTTCGTTCAAACGGTTCTTACTCCGCAAATCTACCAGGATCATGTAGATGCCTATCGGAGTTGTTGCTGTCCGTCGGGACCGGCTCCCTATGTGGACTGGATGGCTGTGACGGCGATCCCGAACCCGGTCTGTAGTCTGACAGGGTGGTTTATCAACCGATACGGGTCGTGTCACGGAACCCCCGGAGCCTGGTGAGCGGAGACGAGCATTGCGTTGGCGCTGCACAGATAAGCAGGAGAGAGACGCCATTACGGTCCGGATCGTGAGAAGGGAATACTATGCTGCGAGACGATTATAACTTTCCATTCCGTATCGATGCCGCATCCAACCAGGCCGCGCAGACAAGCTATCCGACTCACGTGGACCAGATGATCCGGCAGTTGCTTCTCACCGATCCTGGTGAGCGCATCGATATGCCTACGTTCGGCTGCGGACTGCGACGGATGGTCTTCGCGCCGAACTCCATGGCCTTGCAGGCCACGGCCCAACTTCTCGTCTCACAGCAGTTACAGCAGTGGCTGGGCGATCAGATTTCCAACATTAAGGTCCAGGTTCTGACGCCTCAGCCCGACCCGACGCAGCCGGATCTCGATGTACAGGCGGTCCTGCTCATTCAGATCAACTACACGTTAATCGAAACGCAGACAAGCGCCAGTACGCAGGTCCAACTCATATGACCATGACACCAGTAACCAAAGACAGACGCCAGGCTCTGCGCAACCAGACGAAGCTCAACGGAATCGATTTCGTCCGTGTCCACGAATCCGGGGCCGCAGCGGATCGCCATGCGATCCTCTACGTCTACTTCATCAACGCCCCGGAGCCCGATCTGCGGGATCCGATCCCAGAGGTGACGATCACGCGCGCAGGAACCTCTGACACGCTCGCGGTCGAAAATCCGACATGGGAACATGTCAGCGGACAACTGACGCTCCGGTTACGCGTCACGCCGCCAGGAGATTCCGCGACGTATACGCTGGCGATCACAAGTCCGAGCCTGGATCCCTTCTTCGATCGGGCGTCCTTCTCGTTTACCGCCGGTTCGCCGGTGGATGTGGACTGTGCCACGCCGCCGACAGTCTGCCCGCCTTCACGCGCCGTGATGCCGCGCATCGACTATCTCGCCAAAGATTTCCTCAGTTTCCGCCAGGCGCTTCTCGACTTCTCCGCTCTGACGTACCCGGAATGGCAGGAGCGCGACGAGCCCGATTTCGGGATGATGTTTATGGAGGCGCTCTGCGGACTGGCCGACGATCTAAGCTATATGCAAGACCGCGTGGCCGCCGAGGCCCATCTTGCGACGGCGACGCAGCGGCGCTCGTTGATTCGCCTGGCCCGCCTGCTGGACTATGAGCCTGCGCCCAACCTCGCCGCTTCGGTCCAGCTCCAGTTCGATGTGCTGCAGAATGGAACGATCCCGGCGGGATTGGAAGTCTATACGCAGAGCCCGAACGGGCCGCAAATCTTCTTCGCCACCGGAACCGGGCTCGCCGATAAGAGCCTCTATCCGGTCCGGGCCAACTGGAGCCGAGGGCGGATTCAGCCCTATTTCATCGATCAGAGCGATGCCTGCCTGCCGGTGGGTTCAACGCAGATGTGGGTCGAAGGCACGGGGTTCGGATTTACGGCCGGTCAGCCCCTCCTTATCGAAACGAGCGCCGCGTCGCCTGCGGACCTGCCGCAGCGCCAACTGGTGCACCTGGTCGCCATCGGGAGGGAGACCACAGACCCGCTCTACAACATGGCAATCACGCAGATCACCTGGATTGCGGCGGATGCGCTGACGCAAGCCTGCGACCTGACCCGGACGCTCGTCATCGGAAATCTGGTCCCAGCTACGGAGGGGCAGAGCGGTACCGACGTCTTTGCCATCGACACTCCTCCTGCGAGTTCGCCTGATATGCCCGTCGCCATCTGGCGCACCGGCCCGAACCACACAAGCCAGTACCTCTATTCGCTTCAAAACCGGCCGCTGGTGTGGCTGGCGCAGAGCAACCCGACGGCGCAGCCGTTGCCGGAGATCCAGTTGACCGCCGTGTCGCCTCTGAGCGGCGCAGAGACCTGGACATGGTATCAACGACTTCTGGACGCTCCTGAGTTCGCATCGGCCTTCACTCTGGACGCAGCGCTCTTCCGGAACATCACGACGAGCGGCGAAACACCGGTAAGCCTGCCGGACTACGATAGCGACACGGGAGACACCCTCCGCTTCGGGGACGACGTCTTCGGGTCGATACCCGCGTCCGGAACGGTATTCACGGTCAACTATCGTGTGGGAGGCGGATCGGCGGGCAACGTCGCACCGGACGCCATCAACGCCTGGGATCGGCAGAATGCCTCGGCAGCCGCCGTTCAGATCCAGGCCGTGACCAACCCTTTCCAGGCGAGCGGCGGCGCCGACCCGGAGTCCGCAGCCAGCATCCGCCTCCTCGCGCCGCAGGCGTACCGCACCAGACCGTTGTTGCGGGCTGTAACGCCGGAAGACTATGAGGCGGCGGCAGAGACGCTGTCCGGCGTAGGCTACGCAACGGCCACTATTCAGTGGACAGGAAGCTGGCTCACCGTGTTCACATCGGCTCAACCGGTAAAAAAGCCGGCGTCTCCCTATGATCGGCTGCAACTGATCGACCTGCTGAACCGCTATCGTCTGGCCGGGTACGAGTCGATAGAACTGGAGCCTCAAACCGTCGCGATGGATCTCGTAATCACCGCGCAGGCCAGCCCCGGAGCGGCGCATGTGGCCACACAGAAGGCGATTGCGGACGCCGTCAACAGCTTCCTTGCCCCAGGCAACTTCTTCGGCACGCCTTTGCAACGTGCGGCGCTGCTTGCGGTCGTGCAGGTGGTTCCCGGAGTCATGAATGTCCTATCTGTCAAGTATCGACTCCAGGGCATCACCAACGGGTTCGCGGAGTTGCCGCAGACGATACAGATCGGCAAACAACAGAGTCTGCAACTCAGTTCGGCGCGGGTGCAACTGGAGGATAGTCCGTGAGCGACAGTTCTGTTTGTCCCTGCGATACGTCCATTCACCCCGCGGTCATCACCAACCCGCCGGGTCTGGATGCTATCGCCTATCGGGTAGGCGACTACACGACGTTTCGCGAGGCCCTCTTGCTTGCGCTGCCCGGAGAGACGGAACTGACGGAGTGGGTTCCGGGAGTCAACGGGGACCTGGCGGTCCAGATGATCGAGTGGTGGGCCTATCTCTGCGACATCCTCACTTTCTACAACGAGCGCATCGCCAACGCCTCCTACCTGTCGACAGCAACCGCCGCCGCGATCACGGCGGCCGCCGCTGCCGCAAGCAGCGCCGGTTCAAGCTCCGCCGCCCCGACGGCGAACGCCGCGATCGTCAACCGGCTGATCGGCAATGTCGGCTATCGCCCCCGGCCCGGCATCGCCGCCGGCGGAACGCTGGGCGCGTTGGCCCGAACGACGCTGCCGTACACGCTGCCGACCGGTTTCCAGATACAGGACAAACCCGGCCCCGGCCAGCAGCCGCAGATATTCGAACTCGAAAACGAGATCACCATCACGCCGATTCCGGTCGTCGTCGCCAAGCCACAGGCCACGGCCCTCGTCACAACGGACGCGAACGGCAGTCCCTCGCTCTTGCTTAGCGGCGTGGTAACCAAAGCAAAGATAGGCGACGAACTCCTGCTGCTGACAAAGGGTTGGTCCGGAACCCAGAACACTTTACCCTTTTATACGCTCGTGACGGTGTGCGACATCCAGCCCGAGAAAGACCCGCAGGGGAAAATGAATACGCGGTTGTGGATCGCTTTCACTACCAAACCGTACGTAACGCCTCCGCCGAACGCTCAGCCTCCGCAGAGTGCTTCCACGCCTCCATCCGATGCACAGGCAAAAGATTATCGCCTGTTGAAAAGCGCGCGATCGGCCCACGTCTGGCAATATACGACGTTGGATACCTCATCATCATCAGAGACCTACGCATACTCGGGGGCGACCGTGCAACGCGTCCAGGGCGTGGTTGCGTCCGCGCCGCCCGGTGTTGTCGGCAGCACCGTCGATCTGGAATCGATCTCACGCGACATTGCGGTGGGCGATCCGATCCTGTTCGAAAACCTCGATCCAACCCTGCCGGAGGACGCCTTGCTGCAGCAATTGGTGACCGTCACGGAGTACACCGAACGGATCTGGTATGTGAACACACCCCTTACGACGCCCCCGCCCGCTCTTCCCATTCCGCACACGTCGCTTACGTTCGAGCCCGCGTTTCCCACCACCCCCCGGGTGACTTTCAGCAACTTGGTTCACACGGCGGTGCTACGCGTCGGGTGGGACGATGTGGGAGAACTGATCCCCGAACCCGTCACCGTTGTGGACAATACACAACCGGATCTTGTCTTGCTCGCAACCGGATCGACCGAGTTCCCCATCGGCAAATCTCCGGTGCTGATCCAGGACTCCCAGGGAAACGGCGTCCTGACGAACGGCGTTGTCGCCCTCGGCGCCCCCACACAGATGACCATCGAGGCGCCGTTTCCGGCGCTCGTGCCGCCTCTGAACGTCATTTTCAATATGCTGCAGGTTTCGCGAGGCAAGACCGTCACCAACGAGATCCTTGGCAGCGGCGATGCGAGCCAGTCGGGACAGGATTTCACGCTCCAAAACGCGCCGCTCACCTATCTGCACGACCCTTCGTCGGCTGTCGGATACAAGAGCACACTTCGTGTCAGCGTGGATGGATTGCAGTGGAACGAAGTGGACAGTTTCGTGAATCAAGCGCCGACGGCCCGCGTCTTTATCACACAGCAGGATGTCTCCGGTAAGACGCACGTCGTTTTTGGAGACGGGGTTCATGGAGCGCGCTTGACCACGGCCTCCAACAATGTGGTCGCGAACTATCGCTACGGGAGCGGCGCCAAGACGCCGGCGCCGACGACGCTTACAACCATCCTGCAACCGCAGCCCAATCTCAAAGCCATCGTCAATCCCGTGCCGATGACAGGCGGAATCGATCCCGACCCGCCGCAGCAGATCAGCACCTTTGCGGCGAACTCGATGCTGGCCTTTGGCCGTGCCGTCTCGCTCGACGACTTCACGACTCTGGCTGCTCAGGCTCCGGGCGTCGCGCGCGCGCAGGCCTACTCGACCTGGGACAGTGCGTCGCATCGGCAGGCGATCAAAGTCTATGTCGGCGATGACAGCAACGCCGTCCAGGCCGCATCGAAGGCCCTGAACGGCGCCGCCGATCCCAATACGCCGCTGATCATCACATCGGCGACACCGATTTCCATCGGCGTGAGCGTCACCGTGCAGGCTGCGACCGGCGTCTCGTCCGCTCCGATCAGCGCAGGCATTCAGTCGGCCCTCCTCGATCCGCAGACCGGCCTGTTCCAGGGCGGGGCGGCCCCTGTCGGCGCGCCGCTCTATGAGAGCCGGATCTATGCCGCCATAGCGCGCGTTCCCGGCGTCCAGGCGATTGTTAACCTCGCTGTCACCGGCGTACCGCCGGCATCCGGGGCCATGCAGCGCCACGATCCCGGAGAGGGCAACTATTTCGTGCTCCCAGCGAACCAACTGGAGATTTCTGTCAATGTCTGATGACCAGGACCAGTACGAAGCCTACTACGCGGAGAAGCTATGGACCCTGCTGCCCTCGCTGTATCGCGCCGCCGACACGACGCTTGACGGCCAACATGGGCCCCTGCGCGAACTTGTCAATCGGATCGGCGTGCAGGCCGCGATTCTGCGTCGCAGCATCGACCGGCTCTGGGAAGACCAGTCCATCGAAACCTGCGACGACTGGGTCATCCCCTATATTGCCCAACTGTTGCAGGTCAACCTGGCGGAGAGTCTGGACGTCCGGGAGCAGCGGCTGGAAGTCGCCAATACCATCGACTACCGTCGGCGCAAGGGGGCTGTTGGAATGCTCGAACAGCTTGCCGTCTCGGTCGCAGGCTGGCAGGCCTACGTGGTCGAGTCGTTCCGTCGTCTTGCCCGGACACGGCATCTTCTGGACCCGGCGATCGGATGGCCCGCGTCCGCGCCGGACCCTGGCATGGCGCGGAAGCTGCAAATCGTGCAGGGACTGACAGGTCGCCTGACGGGAACCGGCGTCGGCGGATGGGCCGATCTCCGAAACGCCTATGGCGCTTCCCGGACACGTTCCCCGTTCGATGAGTTCTTCTATTCTGCCGACACAAGCGCGGGTTCCGGACCGGACGCAGGACACACACTCTCTGCCCTCGACATCTTTCTCTGGCGACTGCAGAGCGTACCGGTCGGCAAGACCACGCCGGTGCGTGTTGCCGGACATCCTGGTGAGTATACGTTCGATCCCACAGGTCGCGATGTTCCCCTCTTCGCCATAACGGCCCGCTCTTTTGGAAACGCCTGGGTCTCGCCGAAGGCGTGGCAGTTGCCCGGCCCAATCAGCCGGGGCTTGCTGAATGTCGAGCTTTCCAACCTCTATGCGGTCGAGGATGCCACCAACGGAACGCTCACGCCGAACGCGCTCGGCGTCTACCATCGCCATCAACATCCTCACGCCTATGCACTGATCCCGTCGGATCAGATCAGCGCGGAGGCGAGCGAGAAGACGGCAGAGTGGATCGTAGACCCGGAACGAGGCCGGGTGCGACATCGAGATTCGGCCCATGGCAGCGATCTCCGGGTTACCTACTGTTACGGAGCGGTCTCTGAGATCGGCGCAGGGGCGTATGATCGGCGGATTGCCGGAGTCTCGGCTCTTGCGGCGACGGGCTCGACAACGGCGGTCACCGGGGGAGGAGACGCGCTGGATCAGGCTCTGCGAGCGCTGGAAGAGACGGGCGCCGGAACGGGAACGATCGCTATCAACGACTTTCTGACGTACGAAGTCATCCGCGATCTGAGTGCGATTCAACAGGTAACGCTCGGCGCCGCAAACCAGCATCGTCCCGTGATCCGACTGAGGAAACGTGAACCGGAACCGGAACGCTGGATCTTTTCGGGACAGAACGCGAGCAGCAGCCTCCTCCTCGACGGCCTATTTGTAAGCGGCGGGGATCTCATTCTGCGCGGCGACTTCGATAGCGTCACCCTCCGATGCTGCACGCTCGATCCCGGCAGTTGCGATGAGGCGCACGGCGGCTTTGCGCGCGCGGCAGATGACCGAGATCTGCTGCCATGTCATCTATGGATCGAGGGAACGGTGCGCCAACTGACGCTCGACCGATGTATCGTGGGGCCGATCCAGACACGGGAGGCAGGCGCAGTGGAGCTCCTGACCGCATCGGACAGTATCCTGCAGGCGCTGGAATGCGACGCGATGGCGCAAGCGATTCACCTGGGCAGCGGCAGCGTCACGCTGGATCGCTGCACCGTGCTGGGGCGCGTGGACGTCCCACGCCTGAATGCCGGCAACTGCATTCTGGACGAAATCGTTCATGTGCAGGATGTGCAGAGCGGTTGCGTGCGTTATACGGCCTGGGCTAAGGGAAGCGTGCTGCCCGGACCGTATGAGAGTATCGCAATGCCGCCGCGTTCGACCCTCTTCACATCACGTACGTTCGGTGATCCGGCCTTCGCGCAGCTTCAGCTCGGTGTCAGCGCGGCGATCGCCAACGGTGGCGAGGACGGTTCGGAAATGGGTGCTTACGCGCGCGAGCAGACATCCATCAAAGAGCGCAGCCTGCAGCTCAAGTTTGCGGAGTATATGCCGGTCGGTCTCACACCGCTATTCCACTATGTTACCTGAGAGCCGTTCTCACGTAGAGTCGCCTGGCGGCGCAGCCGCCACCGAGACGGGGATCAACGTCCGAAATGTTTTCGGCGGACGAAATGTTTTCGTCCGCCGAAAAGAGGAAGGAAGAGAGTATGGGCAGCGATAGAGCACGCAATACATTCGATAGCCGTCAGCAGTATCGCGGTGTGGTCGCGCAACAGGGCCGCGTCTCGCTGGAGGCCGATTGGAATGAACACCAGGCGATTCTCTACGAAGAGGCTCGCCAATCTACGCTCCATACCATCGGCGGCGCCGCCACACCGGATCGACAGGGCTATCTGGTGGACGTGTCCGATCCGCAGCAGGAGTCCGATTTCAGCGTTCAGCCCGGCACCATGTATGTGGGCGGTGTGCGCGTCTCTCTTCCCTGCGCGATCCCCTACAGCAAACAGCCGGACTGGCTCAATGCGCCGCCGATCGTGAGCAAAGCAAATACCAGAGAGTTTGTCTACCTGCATGTGCATGAGCAGGAGATCAGCGCCGTTGAAGACCCAGACCTCATGGAGGTGGCTCTTGGCGGCCCGGACACCACCCAACGCCTTCGGCTGATCCAACACATCGTACGCGTCGAAACCTCGGAAAATACCTGCGAAGACGCTCTGGCAGCAATTAAACAGGCATGGCATAAACAGGGACAGAGCCTGGACGTGCACACGATGCAACTCACGTCTCAGGGGACATTGAAAGTCGGTTTCCAGAGCACGCAACAGAGCGACGCTCCCAACAGCCCGGCGGCTGCGGGCGGCTACGTCGGCGGGAACAACCAGTTGCTCCGTGTGCAGATTTCGGCTAACCGCAAGATTGTGTGGGGCTACGATAATGCGTCTTCCCTCTACCAGGTGACTGTCGGCAAAGATAAGAAGACGCTCACGCTGCAAACGTCGCCGGTAGACACCGAGCATTGGCCGAGTGTCGATCAGGCTGTCGAGGTGCTGCTCTCAACGGCCCGTTTGCCGAACGAAGCGTATATCGCGTCTCCAACCGGCCTCGTCACGACACTGGCCGCCGCCTATGATCCGGGAGCGAGAACCGTCGTCCTGAAGGAGGAAATACCGGCGAACTACCTGGCTGCTCCAGGCCAGGATGCCGAACAGGCGCTGCCTCTCTATTTACGGGTATGGAATGAGGAGATCGCGTTTACGCCGAAACAGGCTGTGGCGCTTGGCAGCACGGGCCTGACGGTGACGCTGAATGGAGAAGCGTTCCATACGGGCGACTACTGGCAGATTGCGGTCCGGCAGAACACGCCTCATACGGTCTATCCGGAGCGGTACCTGAAGAGCTTTCAGGCGCCGGAGGGTCCACGCCGTTGGATTGCTCCGCTCGCCATCATTCACTGGAACCACCAACGTCAGGCGTCACTGCATCAGGACTGTCGCAAACGGTTTCAGCCCCTTGACACCGTAACACAACAGCAGGCGAGCGGATGCGCCACCCTGACATTGCGCCCGGAGGATGTGACGCCCGAGAGATCGCTGCAGAGCTATGTGGATGGGTATCAGGACAGGGCGCCGGTGACGATTAGCCTGATGCCGGGTACCTACAAGCTGCCCCGGCCTCTGGTGTTGAGATCGGCGCAGTCGAATATGACGCTGGAAGGCTGTCCCCATCAGGTGATTCTCCAGGCAGAAAAAGGCGCTGAAGCCCATTTTCTCGACGGCCTGATCGTCCTCTGTCAAGCGGACAATGTGACGCTGCGATATCTCTGCTTTGAGCTTCCACAGGTGGACTTCGAGGCCGCCGGCGGCATGTGGGCCGGAGTCAGCCCACACGCCATGTCTTTGGCCGGGGGGCCGCTGTCGAGAGACCTTCGGACCTCGATCGGCGTCCGACCGATCCATTGCGCCAACCTGACGATTCAGGAGTGCCAATTCCGCTACTCGGTCACGGCCGGCTCCGATGTCTTCGGTGTGGGTGTTTTTGCCGGCAGTGAGTGTCGGGGCGCACGCGTGGAGAGGTGCCGGTTTGTACGGGAGGAACAGGCAGAAGACAGTGGCTTGTTGCGTCTGCTGGTGGGCTACCTGTTAGCTCCCGCAACTCAGTTCCAGGCCGAGGGCGCCTTTAAGCTCTCGAAGGACTCGATTCCGGCAGGCAATTTTGTTCGACCTCTCCTTCAGGATGCATCGTTTCAAGAGAACTGGTTCGAGGGAATAACGAGCGCCGCCTTGATCTACTCGGATGCCGGAACCGTGCGGATTACCGGCAACACCGTACGGAAGGGCTTCTCAGGTTTCTGGCTCTTCTCGTTGCGCTCGCTTCCGTTCCATGAGTTCGTCGATGAGGACTCGCGTAGGACCGATCCCCAGGAGCAGGAGACGGATGATCGACTGAACAGGGTCATTCATGCGTTTGTGAACAGTCTTGTGTACCTATACGCGAGTGTTCTCGCACGCAGCTATCCCCTGCCGCAGATCTGTGACGGGCTGTCTATGGCACATGTGCGGCAGGCGCACGTGGAAGAGGGCGCAGAGCGAATGCACGCACGGGCGTCCGAAACCGGCGTTGCCGGATTCGTCCACGAGATCGAACGCGATAGTCAAAGGTTCGCAAGACTCTTCGGGAGATTCGGCAGGCCGGCCATTCCACGGACGCCGGAGGAGGCTGTAAGACCTCAGCGAGACGCCGTCACGACCCAACACGGAGACCCTCGCTTCAGGGCGTTGCAAAGGAGCCTCTTCGCCTTTGAACGCGAAGAGGTGAAACACGAAACGCGACAGAGGGAGATGCACCTGAATCTCCACTGCTCCGGCAATCAGATCGACCTCGTGCTGCCGGAACAGGAGTCCGGCCCCGCCCTCCTGGTTTCGGAGGATGCAGAGGATGTCAACAGCATGTTGGTCCTCGGCGCCAACACGATGCAAAGCCAGAGTGTTGAGCTGCCCGTTGCGCTGGTGCTGTTTGTCGAGCGTTGTGCCGTGACCGGCAATCTGATCTTGAATGAGGAGAAGCGTGACCGCAAGGCTGTCAGCCACAGTCTGGTTCTCGTCTCAAGATCGGAGGATAGCGATCACGAATCGATCGCTGTCACAGGGAACGTACTTCGAGGATTCCTCATGCTGTTGCCGGAGCGCGACAGGACGCCTCACTGGAAGGGCTTGAATGCCGTGATGTGAAGCGGTGGTGACGTCGTCACCACCGCCATCATCTCTGTCTCCTGATGCTCGCTCGCCTGGGGTCAATGCACCGCGCTGCCCGATTTGGACAGGTTGACCAGGTCCACCAGGATATGCTCCGTTTCGTTGAGCAGAATGTCGGGGCCGGTCACCTTGGTATCATTCTGTGCCGTGGGATCGTCATCCGGAGAGACATTGCGTCGCGAATTGGGCTTATCCGGGGTATCTCCCTTCAGCGGCGCGGGCAGGCCGGGCTGATCCGCCAGGGCGAGGGTCAGAAGATAGACTTTATCCTTCGACGCAGGGCGGGAGGCCAGATCCTTCTTGCGGGCTTCCAGCCGCGCCTCAGTCTCCTGCTTCTCCTTCATCCGCTGCGCTTCGTTCAACGAGACGCTCTTCTCCTCTTTCAGCTTCTTGAGCCGCTCGATTTCCTCATTCAGGTAGATGAAATCCTTATCGGAGGCGATACGGGCGTCGGAGAGCTGCTTCAACGTGGCAACGAAGGGCTGTACCCGCCCGACTTTGTCGAACGACGACGCAGGGATCGAATCCCAGGGCAGCGGATTGTCCATCATCTTCTCGCTGTAGTCCAGGTAGTTGGTCAACGAGGGCAGGACGATGTCCGGTACGACGCCCTTGAGCTGAGTGGAGGAGCCGCCGGGGCGGAAGAACTGCTGGATGGTCAGGTGCAGTGTGCCCGGATCGATCTCGGTCTTCATGTGCAGTTGCTGCAGGAACTCATCCAGCGGGTACTGCGCCTGCACCGTGCCTTTGCCGAAGGTAGAGGAGTCGCCGACGATGACGGCTCTGCCATAGTCCTGCAGGGCGCCCGCCAGAATTTCGGAGGCCGATGCGCTCAGGCGGTTGGTCATGACGATCATCGGGCCATCGTAGGCCGTGGAGGGATCGGTGTCCTCCAGCACATCGATGTGCCCGGAGATGTTCCGTACCTGCACGACCGGGCCTTTCTTGATAAAGAGGCCGGTCAGGCGAACGGCTTCTTTGAGCAGGCCGCCGCCGTTGTTACGCAGGTCGAGGATCAGGCCGTTGATATTCTCGGCTTTCAGTTTCGTCAGCAGCTTGGCGATGTCGTGGGTCGTGCTTTTGCCCTGCTTCGAGGGATCGTCCAGGTTGGCATAGAAGGAGGGCAGTTCGATGACACCGAGGCGTACGGTCTTCCCGTCCGGGGTATGCGTTTCGATCAGCCGCGCCTTGGCCTCCTGCTCCTCCAGTTTGACCTGATCGCGCACCAGCGCAATGACCTTGCGGGTGGAGGTATCGGAGGACTCGGCGGGAACGACCGTAAGGCGAACCGTGGTTCCCTTCTCCCCGCGGATCATCTCCACGATCTGGGTCAGTTTCATGTCCACAACGTCCACAGGCTCTTTGTCGCCCTGCGCCACGGCCACGATGCGGTCGCCCACTTTCAGTTTGCCGCTCTTGATGGCGGGGCCGCCGGCGAGCAGGTCGGAGACCTTGCAGTAGCCGTCTTCGGATACCAGGCTCGCGCCGATCCCGACGAGCGACAGACGCATATAGTTGATGTCGAAGTCTTCCTGCGCCGCTTTGCCATAGTAGTCGGAGTGGGGATCATAGACATGCGACAGGGTAATCAGATAGAGCTGGAGCAGGTCGTCGTTGTCGTAATCGTGCCACCGGCGCGTCGTCCGTGTGTAGCGGCGGTTCAGGGTCTTGATGATCTCGTCCGGCTTCTGCTTGCTCAACTTCTCCTGGAGGTATTCGTAGCGGAGCAGTTCGCGCCACAGGCTCTTCGCCTCGTCCATGTCCTTCGGGCGAGGCAGTTTTTTGCGGTCGAAGACAAAGACGTCGTTGGAATCGAAAGCAAATTTTTCCGTCTTCAGTTGGGCATCGGCATAGGCCGATTGCTGATCCAAGCGCTCCCGAAAGCGATCCAGGATCTTTTCCGCAGGCGTGATGTCCCCGCTCTTCAGCAGCATGTCTTCCAGCGTGGTGCGCCAGGGCTCGAACTCTTTCAGATCGGATTGCAGGAAGTAGATGTGCATCGGGTCCAGGGCATCGAGGAAACTATCCAGCAGCTTGGAAGAGATCTCTTCATGGTTCGGCAGCCGGACATAGTTGCGCTGATCCAGGAGCAGTGCAGTGATCCGGGCGATATTCGCGTCATCCTCGGCGCTGGCAGGTTTGCTCTTGCCTTTGCCCTGACCGGGTTCGGGAGGGGCGTTCAGGTCGGCGAAGGCGGCTCCTGCTGAGGCTTGCAGCGGGCGGACGTGCGACGCGCAACCCGCCAGAAGGATCGCACAGGCCAGAGGCAGCATAAATTTCAAGAGGGAAAATTTCATCGGACTAATTTCCTATATGCCCCCAGGAGGGGCGCCGGGTGTGACGTTGAAGGACTTCTTCCAGATTTATTACGTCATCTCCTCCCGAAATGACGCCAAATTCGCGAATCTTTCGCATTTCCGCGTATGATACGGTTTGACGCAGCCATCGCCCCTGGGTATCAGATATTTGCCGGAGAGGCGGATGCACCGATTATTCGAATTCGTATTTGCCTTCCTGGGCCGCCCATTCGTAAGCGACCCGTGGGATCTGAGTGGCCAGTTTGCCGCCGCTGATGTCTATCAGCGCTCCGGTGATGTAGCTTGCCAGGTCGGAGGCCAGGAAGCAGATCAGGCGGGCCACGTCCTGTGTCTCGCCCCAGCGCCGCAGGGTCAGCGTGTCCAGCAGGCGCTGTTGCTGGGCGGGCGGCGCCTCGGCGAAGTGGTTCATCTGCGTCGGGACCATACCGGGCGCATAGCAGTTGACCGTAATGTTCCATGGCCCCAGCTCCCCGGCCAGAACCCGCGTTAAGGAGACCACCCCCACCTTCGATACCGCATAAGCCCCGCTGCCCACCGACGGAACAATGGCCGCGAAGGAGGCGGCATTCAGAATGCGCCCGGATTGCCGTTGTTTCATTATCGGCACGACGGCCTGGCACATCAGGAAGGTTCCCTT
>DATGIG010000266.1:0-6851 GCA_035295825.1 Chthonomonadaceae bacterium
CCGGAGCATACGGCGGTCATCGAGAAGTCCAACGATATCATGCGCTCCGCCATTGCGCAGATGGCTGCCGCCGCAGAGCAACAGAAGTAGGGGCGCTGCTTGCTGCGCCCATCAAGGCGCTTGCTGCGCCCTGGGATGAAGGCGAACCCGCGAAGGCGGGTTTCGCCTTTCAGAACGGGGATTCATCCCCGTGGCATCCTGAAGGAGATCCGTATGTCTGTCGAAGAGACCAATATCGCGGCGATCCGCCTCTGGTTGGAAGAGGGTTGGACCAAGGGCAACGTGGATGTCGCCGATCAGATGATCGCCCCCGGCTTCAAAGTGCACGGCGCGGGCGGGCAGGTCATCGCGTCCGGCCCGGATGGCGCAAAAGAGTTGGTGCGGATATGGCGCAGGGCCATGCCCGACGGCGTCATGACCATTGACGATATATTCGCCGAGGGCGACAAGGTGGTGATCCGCATGACCTGGCGAGGCACGCATCTGGGTGAGTTTTACGGGATCCCCGCCTCCGGCAAGCAGATCACCTGCACCTCCATTGGCATCGACCGGCTGGAAGACGGCAAGGTCGTCGAAGGCTGGGGCGAGCTGGACATGCTGGGCATGATGCAGACGATGGGCGCGATTCCCTCGCCGGGTCCGTAAGCGTCCGCGCCGTGACGCGGTCCGTCTCCGCCTGTCCGTCAGGGCTTATCACAAGGGAGAGTTTTATGTCAACCGAAGCGAATAAAGCGCTTTTTCGCCGCATGATCGAAGAGTTTTGGAACCAGAAGAAGCTGGACACCGCAGCGGAATTCTTCTCTGCAGATACCTATAGCCCCAGCGTTCCGGGACTGCCTCCCGGCCCCGATGGGGTCAAATTCTTCGCGCAGGTGTTCCTGGCAGCGTTCCCCGACCTGCAGATCACCATAGACCAGATCGTCGCGAGCGGCGACGAGGTGGCGGGGCGACTCATCCAGAAGGGGACGCACAAGGGCGATTTTATGGGCATTCCCGCCTCCGGCAAGTGGGTGGAGTTCACGGAAATGGCCATTCTGAAGATCGTGGACGGCAAAATCGCCGTAAGCTGGTACCAGACGGACATGCTCAGCCTGATGCGCCAGATCGGGGCCATCCCGACCTGATTTTTCGGCTTGCGACCAAAAAGACGTGCAACCATTCTATCGGGTAGGTACGTAGTAAGGGAGGGTGTGGAGCCTCCCGACCCGATATTTCGGTACCGTAAAGTTTTTTTATGGCTCTTCCCTCGCTCCGCATGGCGTGCGGCGCATTCAGAATTTCAGGATAGGAGTAGCCAGTCGCCCTATGGTACAACATACCCTTCGTTCTGCGCCCCCTATGTTTTCCGGATCGGGCGCAAAGCAGAGCGCGCGACAAGCCCTGGCGTTGGCGCTGGTTTTCGGCGCATTGGGGTTCGGAGGTGAGATCGCACGGGGACAGACCCCTCCCGGTACGGCTCCGCCGACCGAACCGCCTCCGACCGGATTGCAAGCGCCCCTACCGAAACCGTCCCAGGAGCCGCCGCCTCCGAACAAACCGGCAACCGTTTCTCCCAACCTGCGCGATGTTGCAGGGCATACCGAACTCCAGCCATTGACCCTCCAGGGCGCCGTCGCCATCGCACTCTATACCAATCGCTCCCTGGCGTTGGCGGAGGAGGCGCTGCTCAAGGCGCAGGGGCGCACTGCCGAATCGCGCGCCGCCTTCAATCCCAGCCTCGGCCTGACCTTTACCTATACCCGGCTCGATCAGGGGCAATCCATCACTTTTGGCAATCAGACCATCGTCATCACCAATCCCGATCAACGCCAGATTGGCCTATCGGCGAGCCTGCCCATCGACATCTCCGGTATCCTGAAGGCCTCTCTCGACCAGTCCAAGCTAAATGAGGTGGTGGCCCGCCTGGACGTCAATCGGACCCGCAATCAGATCGTGTACGATGTGAAGTCCGCCTTCTACCAGGCGCTGCGGAACCAGAAGCTGCTGGATGTCGCGCAGGAGGCGCTGGCCGATACGCAACTGCGCCTGGACGACGCCCGCCGCCGCCTGAATGCCGGGGTCGTCGCGCCCTTCGATGTTCAGAGGGCGACCGCCGACGTCTTTAACGCGCAGCAGCAGGTCCAGAACGCGCAGTTCACGCTCAGCACGAGCCTGACGGCGCTGAAGCTCACGATAGGCTTGAACATCAACACGCCGCTCAAGATTACCAGCGAGGGCGCGGTCGAACTTCCGACGGGCATGACGCCCCCCGCCGAGAACCCGCAACTGCCCAAGGAGCAGGTCAACCCCGGCCCGGCCCCACAGCCGGATACCACGCAGCCTCCGCTCACCACGACGATCACCGTGACCGATCCGCTGCCGCCGCTGCCCGGCTATGACGGGCTGCTGAAGGAGGCGCTGTCCACGCGCCCGGAGATCCTGGAGGGGGATGCGGGGATCGCAGCGGCGCGCAAGGGGCTACTCATCGCCCGGCGCAGCCAACTGCCGAGCCTGGCCGTCTCTATTTCCAGCCAGTATCTGCCGGATGCCACCGGGTTTTCGCCCCGAACGACCCTGAGCAGCGCTGTCGTCTCCTTGAGTGTTCCTCTCTTCGACCAGGGAGTGGGCCGCGCCCGGGAGACCCAGGCGCGCGCCGATATCGCCACGGCGGAGACCAATCGGCGCCAGAACGTAGATAGCGTGACCAATGAGGTCCTCATCGCCTACCAGTCGCTGCAGGTGGCGGAGTATAATATGGTGGCGGCAAAGCAGGAGGTGGAGACGGAGCGTATCGCCTTCAATCTGGCCCGTATCCGGTATAATGCAGGGGTAACGGCGCAGGCCGGCGTCTCGCCCCTATTGGAGCTCAGTGATGCTCAGAACCGCCTGACACAGGCGGAGAGCAACTATGTGAATGCGCTCTACAACTATAACAGCGGGCGCTCTCAACTCGATAAGGCGATAGGACGCTACGCTTTCGTCTTCAATGGAGGCAAGCGGCCTGAGTTTGAGGGCTATCCGGCCCCGCCGCCGCCCAAAACCCTGGGCAACCCAGCAACCGGAGTTCCAAAATGATAGATCCAGATTCGAGGAGAAACCTTTCCATAATATCGAAGCCGCCCCGCTCCGGGGCGCTTTCGCGCGGAGGCCGTTGGACACTGTGCCTGCTGGCCCTGGCCCTCGGTGCTGCCGGGCTGGCCGGCTGTCGCGGCGGCGCGCCCGAGGAGAAGGGCGGCGATACCGGCGGCAAGAGCAGCGGGACGGCTGCCAACGCCACCGAGACCACTGTGGAAGTCACCCCCGCAGCAACGCGCGCGGTGAGCGCCGGCACCAGCATTACCGGTGCGCTGACCGCTGAGAAGGATGTGATTGTCGGGACCAAAAGTGCGGGCAAAGTCGCGGAGGTCCGCATGCGCGAAGGCGACCGGGTGAGCCTGAACCAGATCGTCGCCGTGATGGATACCGCCGACCTCAAGATCCAGTTGCGGCAGCAGGAGTCCAACCTGGCGTCCGCCGTGTCCCGACTGGATCAGGCGGTGGCGACGCTCCGGAGCGCCAAGCAGAACCAGACGCTGTCGGCAGCGCTGGATACTTTTGCGGTCACGCAGGCGAAGGCGGGGCTGGATTCCGCCCAGGCCGCACGCCAGGCCGTGGATACCGGCGCCCGCCCGGAGGAGCGGGTCCAGGCGCGTAAGAGCCTGGAAGCGGCGCAGCGGGATCAGGATAGCGCGGATCAGGATCTGAAATCCGCCCAGTTGGACCTGCAGTGGGCGCAGGATGAGTTCCAGCGCAACACGACGCTGCATAAGCAGGGGGCCATCTCCGACCAGCAGTACCTGCAAAAGGAGATTGCGGAAAAATCCGCCGCGAACCGAGTGCAGGCCGCAGAGACGCGCCTGAACGCCACCAAAGCCCGCGCCGAGGTGACCGCGCAGGCGCTGCGCCTGATCGAAAACGGATCGCGGCAGGAGGATCGGGATAAGGCGGAGGCCGCCGTTCGGCAGGCGCGCGCCACCTACGATTCGGCACTAAGCACCAAGCAGGTCCAGACTACTCTGCGTCAGAACGATATAGACAATGCGGTTGCCGGTAAGGTGGGCGCAGAGGAGGGCATCAAGCTGGCGCAGGCGCAGATCGACCAGACGAAGCAGGCCCTGGATGATTCCATCATTCGCTCTCCGATCAATGGCTATGTCGCGGAGCGCAAAGTCGAACCGGGAATGCAGCTCGCCAGCGCCAAGGACATCATGCGGATCGTAGATACCGATTCGGTCTACTTCGACGGCCAGCTCTCCGAGAGCCAGTTCGTCCAGGTGAAACCGGGCCAATCGGTAGATGTCACGGTGGACGCCCTGCCCGGCAGGACTCTCAAGGGGCGGGTCGCCAGAATCTATCCGGTGGCTTCGTCCACGGCCCGCAGCTTTACCGCGCATATCAAGCTGCTCAATCCGGGAGATAGCGTGCGACCCCAGATGTTCGGGCGCGGCCTGGTGACGCTGGATACCCATCCGAACGCCATTGTCGTTCCCAAGGATGCGCTGAAAAACACGGTTGCCGATGTGGGCGGTAAGACCACGGCGAATGTCTATGTCGTTGATCCCAGGCCAGGCTCCGGCGGTAAGGAGGGCGGCGTGGTCAGTGAACACCAGGTCCAGGTCGAAACCAACTACAAGACCGAGACCGAAATCGAAATCGTCGGCGATGTGAAGGCGGGGCAAATCGTGGTGAGAGATGCCGCCAAGTACGCCTTAAAGACGGGCGACACGGTCGCCTTCACCCGAGAGAAGACACAGACCGCCAGCACTCAGTGATCCCTGCAAGTGCAGGCTCAGTGTGCGTTGGTTAGACAATCCGACGTAAGTCCGCCCGAATTTTGAGACCGGGGATGGAAAATCCCCGGTCTGCCAGGTGTGCAACGCGAAGCGGACGGAAAGCGTCCTAACAGACGTGTCGACCTATGGCTCGTTTCGGGAGTAGGAAACGGGTCTTTGCGTCCTGTCTGCCCTCTGCCGTTTTGGCGGTACGGAGGAGTAAGAAAAGCAACGGGTTGAGAGGGACGCAGAGGGCGCAGCAATCTACCAAGGAGGCATCTCTAGCATGAAGCATATCCTGATCATCCTCTCGGAATGGGGTTTCTGGGGCGAAGAGCTGATCGGCCCGTTGGAGACATTCGACGCCGCCGGCTACAAAGTGGACTTTGCAACCCCCACCGGAAAGCGGCCTGTCGCGCTGCCGCCGAGCATGGACGCCAACTATTTCGACCCCCCTCTGGGACGCTCCGTGACGACCGAGGCAGTCGCCGCGAAAGTGCGCGCCATTGACGATAAGAGCAACCCGCGTCTGGACAACCCGATCAATCTCTCCGCACTGCTGCCGGAGCGGCCCTACGTCAGCGATGACGACTACCTTCGCAAACTGGAAGCCTACAATAATAAGCAGGATGCCGCCCTCAAGGAATTCCTCGGAAAGTACGATGCGGTCTGCATCGTTGGCGGCAGCGGCCCGATTGTAGACCTGGCGAACAACCAGCGTGTCCACGATCTGATCCTCGGCTTTGTCAAGGCCGGCAAGCCGGTCGGCGCGGAGTGCTACGGCGTCGCCTGCCTCGCCTTCGCCCGCAGTTGGGAAGACCGCAAGAGCATCATCGCCGGCAAGCGTGTCACCGGCCACTGCAAGGAGTACGACTACAAGGCAGGAACGGGCTTTATGGGCACCGACTTCAACATGGGGCCGCCGCCGTATCCGCTGGAGTATATCCTCCGCGACGCGACCGGGCCGGATGGGGCCTACATCGGCAACTTCGGGCATGAGACCTCCGTCATCGTGGACTTCCCGTTCATCACCGGTCGCTCGACCCCCGACTCCTACCTCACCGGCCAGAAGATGGTCGAAGTGCTGGAGAGCGGCCTGAAGCGCTGGGGTTGGTAAAACGACATGGGAGTAACGCATGCCTGGTGAAACAGGGCGCTATAAGATACTGGAGCAGTTCCTTGCCGATGGCATGGACCACATGTTCGGCAACCCCGGTACGGTCGAAGAGGGGTTTCTGGACGCTCTGGCCGACTACCCGCAGTTCAAGTACATTCTGACGCTGCAGGAGACCGTCGCCGTGATGACGGCGGACGGCTACGCACGGGCCACCAAGAAGCCCACCCTGGTGCAGATCCATAGTACGCCGGGGCTGGGCAATGCCATCGGCGCGCTGTATCAGGCCAAGCGTGGGCATTCGCCGCTGGTGGTGATCGGCGGAGATGCGGGCGTCAAGTACCTGGGGATGGACGCACAGATGGCGGGGGATCTGGTGGCGATGGCCGAACCGGTCACCAAGTGGGCCACCACGGTGCTGGACCCCTCGTCGCTGCTGCGGGTGTTGCGGCGAGCGATTAAGATCGCCGCCACACCTCCGATGGGGCCGGTCTATGTCTGCCTGCCGCTGGATATGCTGGATGTGCCCGTGGTCGAGCCGGTGCGTCCCACCTCGCTGCCTTCTACCCGCGTTACGCCTGCACCCACGCTCATCCAACAGGCGGCGCAGTGGCTGGCGAATGCTCAGACGCCTATCCTCTATGTGGGCGACGGCGTGGCCTACTCCGACGCTCAGGACGAACTCACCCGGGTGGCGGAGTTGTTGGGCGCGGAGGTTTGGGATGCCGATTCGGGCGAGGTGAACATCAGTTACGCCCACCCGCTCTATCAGGGCGCGACCGGGCATATGTTCGGGCACCACAGCAAGCCGATCCTGGCGAAGGGCGATGTGAACCTGGTCTGTGGGACTTACATTGTGCCGGAGGTCTTTCCGGAACTGGGCGATGTCTTCGCGCCCGGCTCCAAGACCATCCATATCGACCTGAACGCCTACGAGATCGCCAAGA
>DATGIG010000267.1:0-15606 GCA_035295825.1 Chthonomonadaceae bacterium
TTTGCATAGTCCGCCAACGCCTGCTTCACCGCCGTATTGATGCAGTCGCGCAGCAGGCTCAGCGCCGCATCGCTCTGGACCCGGGCTACCGTCAGCTCCTGTTCGATGATTTTCAGCGCCTCAGTAGTCCGTTGCGCTCCCTTGGCCGTGCCATCGCTGCTCACCTCCAGGGTCCAGAGCGTCATCACCGCCTGGGCTTGCGGTCGGTCGAACTTCATGATGAGTTCGCGTACGCGATCTACATCCTCCTGATTTCCTCGGATGAAAATCGCCTTACTGTCGGAGAAGCCGGTGAGGAGTACGCGATGGACCGGATCATCGTGCTGTCCGGCATTCGGATCGGGATAGGAGGCCAGGAACGGCGCATTGTCGCGGGCGTGGGCGAACGCCAGATTGGCGGCTTCGGCGGCGAGAATGGAGGCGGTCATCGCCCCATTGACATCGGATGACGCGGTTTTGAGCGCATCCTCCGCCTGCTTTACCTTCGCGGCGAGGCCCGTTTGCTCGTTCTGATCCGCATCCAGTTTCGCCTTCGCGTCGGTTTTGTCGGCCTGAGCCGTGTTATCCTCGGCCTTGGCGGTAGCCAGCTTCGCATTGATGGTGGCGAGACGATCCTTCGATTTGGTAAGAGTCGTTTTGTAGGTTTTGAGGGTGGAATCTGCCTTCGATAGGGTCGCTATTTTATCCTTATTGTTCATATCCGCAGCGAGATCCATCTTCGCCTGGTCGTCATCCTTCTGGGCTTGATCCACATCACTCTGCGCCTTGTCCACATCGTTTTGCGCCAGGGTCTGCTGCTCCGTAAGTTTCAGCACGTTTGTGCTCGTCATCCCCGCCTTGGCGTTCGCCTTGTTCAGGGCATCGGTATCCACTTTGACAGCGTTTTCCAGCATCGCGCGCTTGGTCGCCAATTCGGTCCTGGCGTCGTTCACGGCCTGCCTCTTCGTCGCCAGGTCCTGTGTCGCCTGCAACAACGCCGTCTGCTTGGCCTCCGCATCCTCTTTCAACCCCGTCTGGCCGCCTACCGTCCTGGTATTGGGACTGAGGACCTGCATCAACCGCGGGATGTCGTCAAAATAGTAGAGCGTGACCGAATCCGACACCCAGTGCGAGTAATCTATCGGGGTGCTTGTCGCCCCCTGAGCGAGAGGCATGGGTGCATCTTGGGCGAACAGAGGACAAGCAAACAGCATCGCGACCATTGCAGGAACAGCCCAACAGGAGCCGGACCTGTACCCCAAATAGCGTAATCGAGGCATGTACATCATCCCCCTACATCAGAAGTGGACCGTTACGCTCAAGCCCAGGGTCGTGGGCTGGTCATTACCGGCCGCGACCGTGAGAGAAACATTGACGCCTGGTGCGTTGTACTCCAGATCCCCGGAGTAGGCGCCGTCATTCGCCGTGATCTTGATGGTAAAGTCGCCCGAAGCGAAGGAGATCGTTCCGGAAGGCTTGAGGACGCCGTCCGCAAAGGTGAACGTGACATTCGCCGTTACGTTCTTGTCCGTGAACGTAAGCGTACCGCTCAGGTTGGTCAACTGCCCATCCGTCACCTGTGCGGTCAGCGCCAATTCGTTTCCATTCGCATCGGTCTGACTGATCGGCGTGGACCGAACTCCGGTATCGAACGCGGGCGAGCCGGGAACCCGCACCACCTGCGTCGTATCGCCGCTCTTCACGACGCTCACCATAGGAAGGCGGTCAATGGTGATGCTCGCGCCGTTATTGATGAACGCCCCTGTTTTCAGGACCAGCGCTTCGGGAAGATAGACATCCCCGCTGTCATCAACTACTGCCTGTCCGGTGTCGGCGGTAACGTCGACACCGTTGAGCAGGATGGGTCTTGGATCCAAGGAAAAGGCCATGGTGTGTCTCCTATATCATAATCATGATATCGTGCGATGCCGGTTTTAGAATCCGGAGGTCAATCCAATGCTCCAGCGATTGCTGCGGTCGCCTTGCGCCCAGAAGAGAGCCAGGGAGCCGACATTGGGCAGTTTGAGAAAGTAGGCGCCGACAGCGACATCCGCCTTAACGCCATGGGAGGGAGCCGCACCGCCATCTGCCGCGCCGAAATCGCCACCCAATGCCAATGCGATGCTCTTGGAGGCGAAGTAGCGCAACTCCAGGGTGCTGGAGGCCGCCTGGTGTCCCCGGTAAAAGTCGGGATTGTACGCCCGCAAGAGGCCGGGCGGAGCGTCTCCTCCGATGGATGGCTGCTCCAGAATAGGCGTGGCTCGGCTCGACCACGCGGCTCCCAGGCGCATAGCTGCCAGCCAGCGGGGCGCGAGCGCCACATGGGTACGCACCTCTGCGGCGGCATGAAGGAAGTAGCTGGTCTCGCCGAAGAAATTGGACCCGACGTCCAGGTCCAGTTGGAGCGGCCAGTGGCTCGACCAGACCGGCCCCACCGCACTCTTTCCGAGCAAGTCGGCGGGGTTGGGTGGTTCCGTCCAGTAACCGTGTGTATCCTGCCTCCAACTATACCCGATAACGCCTACCGTCGAACGCAGTGCCGCGCCCCCGCCCTCGGGAGAGAGGTCGTACTCTCCGAACCGCGCCCTGAAGCCGGTCGGTGCGGCCCTAGTAAGAGGTTGGGACCACGCAAGGAACGTGCGGTGTTCCGTATAGTTCCCCGTCGCTACCTTGACTTGCGGAAGGTGGGTGTCTTCGCCAACCAACTGCCACTCCCGGCGATAGAGCAGCCCCACAGGAGCGTCGAGCAGCAGGCTTCCCGTCTCCTGCCCTCCCGTGCTTCCCGACGCCGAGAGCGCCAGGCCGCTACGGAGGAAGTCATCGTATTTCAGAGCTGCCGTGCCCGTGAGCCTACCGGAAGGAACGTCTGTTTTGACACCTAACTGCAGAGAAAAGTCGTTATAAGCGCCCTCCGTAATATCCAGGCGTACCAGACCATACAGGTCGGCTTTGTTCTCCTCATATTGGATGCCGTTCACGGTGGCGTGGGGAAACCCGCTGGCGGCGTAAAACTCCCCGATCCAGCGGGGAACTTCATGCAGCAGATCCTGGCGCTCCAGGGGCTTGTTGTGGATCTTACTTTGCAGATAGGCTTCGAGGCGGCCTCTCCGCTCCCCCCTATTCGGCCCCTTATCCGTCGCCGCATAGTGATAGACCATGAAGGCCGAAACGGAGTGGAGGACGCCGGCCCTCAGGGTCAATACCCTGGTATCTCGATTGTAGAGATATTCCAATCGCGCCAGGGGTTGCTCCCACGTCATGGACTCATCGCGCAGAGCGCTACGCATCTGGGCAAGTTGTTCGAAGTTTGCCAGCCGCGACGTGGCGCTTGGGCTGCCTCCCAGGATCTTTGCGACCGCATCCGGTATGCGCGCTGCGATCTCCGGGGGCAAATCATTTGGCAAGTCGGTGAATGGAACGACGACGATCCTGTCAATGGGGATGGAATTGCTGATCCCGCCGAGAGTGCAGGATAACAGCCCCGTCGCGTCGATTTTCACGACCAACTTATGCAGGCCGGTCACGGTGTAGGCCTTATTATCGAGTAACCACTGATAGAGAGGATACCTCGGGTCTCCCGCTACCAGGGGATCGTTGCCGATAGGGCCGACGATGTCTGTTTCCTGACCGACCTCCAGTTTGAGCAGGGCGAGCATCTGAGGAATATCCTGATGGACCAGGGTTCCCGGTTCGTCTACGCCGAACGACATATCCAACCGGATGGGATGTTTTACCGGTATCTTGGTCTGCGCGGCGCCTATCCGAGGATTCAGGCAGAGGAACGCAACCATCCCTATCCACCCCAATACGCGCGCCCCATATGCCCGCAATCTCATGTCTCTGTACAGTCGCTTCCTCCTTTTGAGATAATCGTTAGGAACCTCTACACTGAGATGCCTCCGCAAAATCCCAATCCTCCTTAAGAGCGTCTCCGCAGGCATTCCGATCTCCTGGGCTTTCCGACCAGTAGGTGTGGACGAGGAAGCCGTCGAGGTGCATGTACGCATCCATGCAGAGGCCGAGATCCTCCTGCGTGTTCAAATCATTGAGATCGGCGACATCGGGGACAGGAACCCCTCCCCGCCCTTCCGGGTCGGCGCAGAGTTCGACCAACTCCCGTGATGCGTGGGTCGTATAGGCATCCCGGAGCGAACGCTGTTCCAGCGCCGTTATGGCGCCTGTGATCCAGGCGTAGCGGAGTGGCATCTCATGCCACAGCAGAATATCGCGCCCCGACGCGCAGTCTCCGGCGGCAGCCGTTCCCGGCGGCGCGAACAGGACATAGAGCGTCCGGTTATCTGCGGGCAGCTTCCCTGCCTCCAGCCCTTCGGTGAGCGTCTGCCAGACGATGGCATCCGTGAAACCCTCCGGCACCTCCGTTTCCGCCACGCAAATCGGAGGCAGTACCTCGGCTCCCTGAAAACCGGGCACGACCTGCCGCACGCCGTCGAGATACTCACTCACGCACATCCGATCCAATGCCTCCGTCACTTCCTGGGCCATGCGGGCCATCTCCGCATTCCAGACGGAGCCGCAAAAAACCGGCTGCACTTGCGGGCAGAGCATGCCCTCCGCCAGAGGCAGACTGCGAAAAACCCGTACATGCTGCCGGCGCACGCGGCTGGCGCAGGACACTCTCACGTTCTGAAACCGCCGTCTGCGCGAGCAGCGGGGAACATGCTGCATTGGTTGTGGGGCTACTCCCCTCTGAGTTCTTTCCTCCGCCTGCCGACGCCCCATTCTTTTGGCCTGCGGATCCTGATCCTGTGTTTCCGTATCGAACCGACATAAATTTTTGGAGATAGGCATCGTTGTAGTCCCCTGATGCCGATGCCGCGATAGGAAATCGGTGGCGGATCGGCTCTCAATTCTAAAACGGCGCCAGCAGAGGCAATCTTACAGACCATGCCGCAAAAATCTCGGGGGAGATATACTCTTGCGTTGCCCTGCACACATTGGAAAACCTATTGCCCGCCTGTCCTCAAGCCGAAACGCTCAAGGCAGCGGTGCACAGATTTTTCTCATTCCTTGCAGCCCTGCGAATTCGCAGCCTGTAGGAAGCCGGTTGCCTGTTATGCCCGGCTGTAGCTATGCCGTTTTGAGAGTGAAAAGATATCATGCGAACATAGTTCAGGCAAGACTGCATACGTCAGACCTGAATTGTCGCAGATGGGTGAATGGTGTCCATCCCTCACGCTGCAACAGCGCGTTCTACATCCGTGCAGAACACACTTTTCGCGCCGACACGCGCGAATGCAAACGGTTGAAGGTTGGAAGGAGCGAGACGCGAATGGGGACTATCGCGTGAATCAGCTTCCTTGCATGCAATGCCAAATGCAGGCATAGAATGCCATGTGCAGTATAGCGAACTTCGCGTAATCTGTCAAGTGGGTTACATCGTTATTTTTGCTAATTTTTTGGGTGTTTCTTCCGGATAGTGCTATTTCTCGAAAACAGAGTGAATTTTCCGCATTTGCTTCCTCCCCTGCCGGCTAGAGCGCATAGCGTTATCCGGCAGCGCCCGATAAACAGACGGGCAATACACGCATAGATTGGCTCTATTCGTCATCGGGTCCGCCCAGGAGCGAACGCGCCTGCTTCAGCCTGTCAGAGGCGGTATCGCCCCCCTGCTTGAGCTTCTGTATATCTTCCATCGAGAGATAGAGTCTGTTCACACCCTCCAACTCTACTCCGGTCAGGTCCAATACGATCCAGCCCTCCGGTTCGGTCTTGCCCTGATAGCTGGTGGTAAATCGCATCCGATTTTTCGGAAACAGCATGGTCGCTATCCTCTCCCTTGCTCTCAGCCTCCCTCCACGCAGGAAGAGAGGCGCCTCTGGTTTCTGCTCCGGCAGCGGCGGCGGGAACTCCACTCTCGTAGGGGCGGATGCGAAATTATAATAGAGCGGCTTGCGCTTGTCAAGAGATCTCTCCGACGGGAGCGTCTCAACCCTTTGCGCAGGAACGCTACGCCGAAAAAGGAAGACGCCCCAGGTAAACATTTGGGTAAATCTGGCAATTATTATGGAGAATGGGAGAACTCATTCAGATATAGACAGGGAGGCATACGCTATGGCGCAGAAAACGGTAGCGGCGACCGAGCGCTCGGAAGCGATCCATAAGGCGGAAGAGCACGAGAATAACCGGACAGCGCTCCTGATCGCCATATTCGCGATGTTTCTGGCGATATCTTCGATGCACAGCTCCGGTACGGGGCGAGAACTCCTGGATGCGAATGTCCACAGTTCGCGGAGCACTTCCCTCTACGAGACAAAAGACCTGCGCCAGACGGTCAACGAGCTTGCCGTGGATCAGTATGAAGTCCTGTTGACCATGAACCGGAAGGATCTTACCCCTGCCGACAAGGCTCTCATTGAGACACATATACGCAAGGCGCAGGACAATATCCGGGCCTTGGAGGGCGCTTCGACTTCTTCTCCCTCCCATTTGGAGAGCGCCTCGATTACCTCCTCCTCCCATGAGGAGGAGGCCCAGGAGGATGGCGCCGGGAAGAGCAAGAAAGACCTGGCGGGGGAGGCGAAAATGTGGGAGGAGAAACGCAATCATGCGGAAGCCCAACTTCCCAGCTTCGAGTTCGCCGATGCGCTGTTTGAGATCACCATCGTGCTTCTATCCGCGTCGGTGATCCTGAAATCGGTTAAGACACAATACTTTGCGGTCGGCCTGGGCGTGATCGCCATCGTGCTCATGCTCAACGGCTTTTTCACCTGGTTCCATCTGCCGTTCGGTTAGGGAAGACATCCCCATGGGAGTTCCCGTAGGAGATCGCCATTAACATCGAATTTATATCGCGAGATCAGTCGGCCATCGCTGTCATCACCGGAGAGATCGATGGGAAGACCGCGCCGTTGGTGCAGGCCGAGTTGCTGCCTGTGATCCAGCAGCACGATAAGGTCATTCTGGATATGCGCAGCGTCGTCTACCTCTCCAGCGCCGGTCTGCGGATGCTGCTGCTGGCCTACCGGCAAGCGGCGGCACGCGAGAGCGACCTGCTTCTGGCCGGGCTATCGGAGGAGATCCGGGATACCATGGAGATGACCGGTTTCCTCGATTTCTTTACCACAGTAGACACCGTTGAAGCCGGCCTTCTGGCGTAATTTTAGCATAGGAGCAACAGACATGCCACGCCGCGCTACGAGCAAAACCGTTTCCAACCCCATGCAGATTTCCAGACCGCCCGCCGTTGAGCCGAGGCCCCAGACCGCCGGACAGGTGGATCTGCGTGAGCAGCGGATCGACTACTATCCCACCGACAGTTTCCAGGAGTATAAGCTTCGCCACGGCAAACCGTTTCCCTTCGGCGCGACCCTCGTCCCGGGCGGCGTCAACTTCTCCATCTTTTCGCGCGATGCCACGGCATGTACGCTGGTTCTCTTCGAGAAGCATGCGCCGGAGCCAATGATCGAGATCCCCTTCCCGGAGTCGTTTCGCATCGGCCACGTCTGGTGCATGGTAATATTCAACCTGGATGTGGAGAATATCGAGTACGGTTACCGGATGGATGGCCCCTTCGATCCCGAACGCGGCTACCGCTACGACCGCTCCAAGATCCTGCTAGACCCCTACGCCAAGGCCATCGGCGGGCGCGATGTCTGGGGCGTGCCGCCCGATTGGAACAACGTGTTTCCGCATCGTGGCCGCCTGGTCTTTGAAGACTTCGACTGGGAGGGCGACCGCCCCCTGGAGCTGCCCATCGAGGATCTGGTCATTCAGGAGATGAGCGTCCGCAGCTTCACCCGGCATCCCTCCTCGGGAGTGAAATATCCCGGCACCTTCGCAGCGATGCGCGAGAAGATTCCCTATCTCAAGCAGTTAGGCATCAACTGTGTGGAGCTGATGCCGATCTACGAGTTCGACGAGTTCGAGGACAGTCGCCGGAGCGAGGCCACCGGAGAGATGCTCTACAACTACTGGGGCTACAGCACGGTCGGCTTCTACGCCCCCAAGGCGGGCTTCGCCGCCACGGGACGCTTCGGCATGCAGGTGGATGAACTTAAGAACCTGGTGAAGGAGCTGCACAAGAATGGCATCGAGGTGCTCCTCGACGTGGTCTTCAATCATACGGCCGAAGGCAATGAGCGCGGCCCGACGTTCTCCTTCCGCGGTCTGGACAACCGCACCTACTATATGCTGACCCCGGAAGGCTACTACCATAACTTCTCCGGCACCGGCAACACGCTGAACTGCAACAACCCGGTCGTGCGCAACATGGTGCTGGACTGCCTGCGCTACTGGGCGGCGGAGTACCATATCGACGGCTTTCGCTTCGACCTGGCCGCGATCCTGGGCCGCGACCCCTGGGGCGCTCCGATGGCGAACCCGCCACTGCTGGAATCGCTGGCCTACGACCCCGTCCTCGGCAAATGCAAACTGATCGCGGAAGCCTGGGATGCCGGCGGGCTCTATCAGGTCGGCTCGTTCCCTGCCTATGGCCGCTGGGCGGAGTGGAACGGCGTGTACCGCGACAACGTACGCCGCTTCCTGAAAGGCGAGGCAGGAATGGTGGGAGCCCTCTCCCAGTGCATTCAGGGGTCGCCCGATCTCTACGGCTGGAACGGACGCGGCGCCGCCGCCTCCATCAATTTCGTCGCCTGCCATGATGGGCTGACGCTCTACGATCTGTTCTCCTATGACTACAAGCACAACGAGGCGAACGGATGGAACAACCAGGATGGCAACGACGAGAACTACAGTTGGAACTGCGGTTGGGAGGGGCCGACGGACGATCCCTGGATCAACGCGCTGCGCCATCGCCAGGTGAAAAATGCCTGGACCCTGCTGATGCTGAGCCAGGGAGTGCCGATGGCGCTGATGGGCGATGAGATGGGACGCTCCCAGCACGGCAACAACAACGCCTACTGCCATGACAGCGAGATCAGTTGGTTGGATTGGATGCTGTTGGAGCGGAATTCGGACCTGGTCCACTTTGTGCGGCATATGATCGCGTTCCGCCATGCCCATCCGGTTCTCCGCCAGCGTGAGCACTTCCGCAACCAGGATTACGTGGGCAGCGGATATGCCGATATCTCCTGGCACGGCGTCCGGCCCTGGCAGGCCGACTGGTCGGATTCCAGCCGCATCCTGGCCTTCCTGCTCTGCGGCAAGCATGCGCGCGGCGGCACGGTACAGGACGACTATATCTATGCGGCGATCAGCAACTACTGGGAGACGCTGGAGGTCGAACCGCCCCAGCCGCCGGCAGGGCTGCAGTGGCATGTCGCGGTCAACACGGGAATGTCTTGCCCCAGCGATATCTTTCCGCTCGGACAGGAGCCGCGCCTGGAGAACCAGCGCCATCTGCTCCTGGGGCCGCGCTCGATCATCGTCCTGGTGAGCAAGCCTATTCCCTGATGGATATTCCCTCCATGGATAATTCCCCTCCTATGGATACGCTGGTCGTACCAGCGACGGTGGATGCGTTGAGCCCTATCGGACAGTTCGTCCTGCAGGCCGCCGCCGCCGCCGGCCTGCCCCGGAAGCGCGCCTACCGCCTGCGCCTGGCGGTGGATGAGATCGCCACCAACGTGATCCACTACGGGTACGGCGGGTCCGGGCAGAGCGGGGACCTGACCCTGCGTGCGGAGCTTACCGAGGATTCCCTGACCCTCGTTCTGGAAGACACCTCTCCCCCCTTCGATCCGCGCACCCATCCCGTCGATCCGGAGAGCCTGGCTTCCCAGTCGGTGGAGGAGCGGAGAGTGGGGGGGCTGGGCATCTTCCTGACCCTCCAGGGGGTCGATTCCTTCGACTACCGGAGTAGCGCTGGCCGTAACCTCAGTCGCTTCGTTGTGCGACGCGAACCTGCTGCGGAGGCGGAGGAGAGATAGACACTATGGAGAACGCTACCCCGCATCACCAGTCGATACGGCGGCGCATTCTGCGCGCCCTGCTCGGCGTGGCGCTCGCAACCTCGATCTGCTTCGCCGCCGTCTCGGTAGGCGCGATCTGGTTCCTCGGGAACGGAGCGCGCCGGCAGAACATCGCTCTGGGCGAGAAAGCCGTCGAGACCTCCGAGAATACGCTGAAAACGGAGGCCGAGCGGGAGCTCCAGCACATTGCGCAGGACCAGGCGGCCCTCTGCGATGCGCGGCTACAGCGCATCCAGGCACGGGCCGAAGCGGTGGCGACCTATGCCACACTCCTCTGGCGCTCCGCCCCGGATGCCCGCGATGCCGGACCCGCCGCCACCAGGAACCCTCTCCTCTATGCACCGGGCGTCTCCCGTGCCGCCGTACAGGACGATGCGGCGCGTTGCGCCCGGATACGCGCCTTTCTGTACTGGGCGCAGGCCGCCGACAACAGCATCGAATATGTAGAGATCACGACCGTCAAGGGCGTCTGCGCGCACGACCCGTACCGGGGCGAGTCCCGGACCGACTATGGCCTCGGCGCGCTGACCCCCTTCCCTACCTCGCCCGAAAAGCTGCACGACCTCCCGCGAGATTACGACCCGCGCAGCCCCGAGTGGTATCGAAAGGCTGTCACCTCGGGCCGTCCGGACTGGTCGGCCCCTTCGATCAACTCCCTGACCGGCGGCCTTGCCGTCTCCTACTACACGCCCGTATGGGACAGCAACCATCAGATCGTCGCTGTGGTCAGCGCCTGCGTCTCGCTCGAAGCGTTGGGCACACAGGTCATCGGAAGCCGGTTGGAGCACGGTCAGGGCATTCTGATCAACAAGGATCTGCGCGTCATCGCTCAGGGCCATGCGGGCGCCGACGCCGGAGAGCGCAATAACGTATCTCTGTCCCACTTCTCCCAGGTGGATACACAGGAACAGGCGCGCCAACTTGCCGCCGACCTCCGCGCCGGTCGGTCCGGTATGCTCCAGGAGGAGCAGGCCCTCCTGGCCTATGCTCCGATCCATAGCACGGGCTGGACCGTCCTGATGTTCAACCCGATGGATGCGGTGACGGCTCCGGTGCAGGACACCAGCAGGATGTTATTCACCCTGCGCCAGGCCATTCATCGCGACATGACCCGCTATGAGGGCGAAATCCTGCTGTTCTCGCTCGTGCTCTTTCTGATCGTAGCCGGCGTGGTGCTACGCCAGGCGGCCCATCTCGCCGACCGGATCGTCGCCCCCATCCAGGCGTTGGATCAGAGCGCCAGGGTACTGGCGACCGGCGACCTCGACCACCAGGTCGAGATGCATACGGACGATGAGATCGAGGACCTTGCCGATACCTTCAACCAGATGGCCTCCAGCCTGAAGCGTTACACCCATGACCTGGCGGAGACGATGGCCGCCAAGGAGCGCATTCAGGGTGAACTGGAGATGGCCAGCCAGATCCAGCGCGCTCTGCTGCCGCGCACGTTTCCCGCGTTTCCCCATCGTTGTGAGTTCGACCTGTTTGCGCTGATGGATCCTGCCAAGGAGGTGGGAGGCGACTTCTACGACTTCTTTTTCGTCGACGATACGCACCTCTTTTTCCTCATCGGCGATGTATCGGACAAAGGCGCGCCCGCCGCTCTCTATATGATGGTCGTGAAGACGCTCCTGAAGACCGAAGGATTGAGCGGTCACTCCCCCGAGGAGGCTCTGTACCGGGTCAACAAGACCCTGGCTCCGGATAACGACAACGCGATGTTCGCGACCGTCTTTTGCGCCCTGTTGAACACCGAGACCGGAGAGATGACCTTCTCCAACGCAGGCCACAACCCGCCCCTGCTCTGCACTCCGGACGGAATACGCTATCTCGCGCTGCCCCCCGGCGTCCCGGTTGGTCCCATGCCCAACTCGCGCTACCGGTCCGCCTCGCTGACGCTGGCGCAAGGGGATAGGCTCCTGCTCTATACGGACGGCGTAACGGAGGCCAAAAACAGCGAAGGGCAGCTCTTTGGAACCCAGCGACTCCTCGCATGCGTCTCGCAGGATGTCACCGCAGATGTGACGACCGTTATTCGCCAGGTGCGGTCCACACTGCAAGCATTCGCGGCGGACGCCCCTCAGTTCGATGACATCACCATGGTCGGCTTGAGCTTTGCCGGGGCTCGAAAAGAACCCGATTCTGTGTCAACGTGAAAGTTTGAGGGTAAAATGCAGGCATGATGGGTATCACGCGCCGCCTCAGGCGTCGGTTGCAGCCGGAAAGGAGCCTCTCAAATGCCTGTTGAAGTGCTTGTCTCGGACCTCGGAAACGTGATTCTCCCGCTCGTTTTTGCTCGTCGCGCCGACGCTTTGCAGCGGCTTTGCGCTTTCGACGCCGACAACGCGGTGGAGGAGCCGACCCTCATCCTCCAGAGTGTGCATGATCGCCTGGAGTTCGGGATAGGCGGCTGCTCTCGCGAGGAGTTCTTCCGGCAAGCATCGGCCACGTTAAACCTGGATCTCTCTTATGCAGATTTTTCGCGAGAGTATTCCGATATCTTCCAGGAAGATCCGGCGACTGTCGAGATCCTGCGCCGCGCGCGAGTGCGCCATAAGTTCCTGTTATCCAACACGGATGCCATTCACTGGGATTGGATTCTTGGCAACTATGCTCCTCACCTCGATTTCTTCGAGAGGCTCTTGACTTCCCACGAACTGCAGGCGCTCAAGCCGGATGCCACGATTTACCGCAAGGTGGAGGCCCTGACAGGTCTGCCGCCGGCCGCCCATTTGCTCATTGACGACCTGACGGCAAACGTGGAGGGTGCACGGGCCTGTGGGTGGGACGGCATCGTCCATACCGACGCGGCAACGCTGGAGGCCCAACTGCGGGAGCGCAACCTCCTGCCCTGACAGCATAGAAAAGGGGTGTACTCCCTTGGTAGAATAGAGTACACCCATACACAATCGCCGATTTAGCCCGGTTTGAGACAAGCTCTATCGCCAGAGATAGAAATGCTCCACCAGAGGGCCTAATGTCAGGGCAGGAAAGTAACTCAGGCCGCCGATGATCAGCGCCGCGCCGACAATAATCACGGCAAAGAGCAGGGTGTCCGTGGGGAGCGTCCCCTGAGAGAAGGGGCGGCGTCCCTGCATGGC
This sequence comes from Chthonomonadaceae bacterium, assembly GCA_035295825.1. Classification (GTDB taxonomy): domain Bacteria; phylum Armatimonadota; class Chthonomonadetes; order Chthonomonadales; family Chthonomonadaceae; genus DATGIG01. The sequence goes on from DATGIG010000267.1 coordinate 12,971, forward strand.
GAAGCGCCCCGCCAGCGCCAGCGCCAGAATGGCGAGAAAATAGCGCCCCATAAAGAGAGAAATCACGGTCGTGATATTGTAAAACGGACTGTTGGCGCTCAACCCGGCGAAGGCCTGGCCGTTGTTCGTCATGCAGGAAGCATAGGCGTAGAGGATCTCGGAGAACCCATGGATGCCGGTATTGGTCGTGAGCCCGTCCAGCCCCGGCTTTGCGATAACGGCGATGGACGTCAGGATCAGGATACCGAGCGGCGCAATCAGGGCATACAACATGATCATCTTCAGTTCGGAAGGTCCCAGCTCTTTCCCCAGGTACTCCGGAGTGCGACCGATCATCAAGCCGGCCAGGAAGAGGCCGACGAACGCGATGAACAGGATACTGTACAGGCCCGACCCCAGCCCGCCGTAGATGATCTCCCCCAGCAGCATGTTCACCAGCGGAACCGCCCCTCCGAGCGGTGTAAAGCTGTCGTGCGCCGAGTTGGTCGAGCCACAGGAGCTGTTGGAGGTCGCGATGGCGGTCAAGACCGTCTGAGCAATGCCGAAGCGCGTCTCCTTGCCCTCCATATTGCCCCCAGGCTGGGCCGCTGTGGCCACCGCCGCTACATTGCCGGATTTCGCGACGAGAGGATTGCCCCCCTGCTCCGCATGGTCGTTGCATACCAGCCCCACGGCGAACAGAAAGGTCATCACACAGAACAACAGCCAGCCCTGACGGGTGCGACGGGTGATCGTGCCGAAGGTATAGGTAAGTGCGGCGGGAAGCACGGAGATGGCAAGCATGCCGATAAAGTTGGTAAGCGGTGTCGGGTTGGCAAAGGGATGCGCCCCGTTCACGTTGAAAAAGCCGCCGCCGTTCGTGCCCAGGTTCTTGATGATCTCCAGGGGCGCGACCGGCCCCTGGGCAATCACCTGCTTGGCCCCCTCCAGCGTGGTCACCTCGGTATAGGGCAGGAAGTTCGACGGTACGCCCTGCCAGACCAGAATCAGAGCGCCGAGGAAGGCGAGCGGCAGCAGCACATACAGGATCGCGCGGGTAAAGTCCACCCAGTAGTTGCCGAGCCTGGGGGTCTTCTCACGGGCCAGTCCGCGGATAAAGGCCATTCCCACGGCCAAGCCCGCCGCACCGCCGAAGAAACTCTGCGCGGTCAGCCCAACTGTCTGACTGAGATAGCTCATCGTGGACTCGCCGCCATAGGCCTGCCAGGTCGTCGTCGTGGTGAAACTGAAAGCCGTGTTCATGGCCAGGTCCGGCGTCATCGGCGTCGTCATGTAGGTGGGGTAGAACCAGGGCAACAGGCTCTGCAGACGGAGCACCGCGTAGAGGAGCAGGGTGGCGCAGAGACAGGAGGATAGAAATGCGATGGCGTATTCGCTCCAGACCATCTCCGCTTTTGGATTGATGCCATAGAGCCGAAAGAGCATGCGTTCGAGAGGGCGAAGTACGGGATCCAAAAAAGTGCGTTCCCCCTGGAAGACGCGCGCCATGTACCCTCCCGCCGGCTTGACCAGCAGCGCGACAATCACCAAAAATAGCGCATATTGTAACAGATTAGAAATGTTCATGGCACTACCTCAGATCTAACATTGTGATCCTCATCCTTTCCAACAAGAGTTCGGCTGCTATGGACGCTTGTACCGCAGGACAAGCCTATAAAAAAGCAAGGCCAGCATCTTCCCAAGCTCCGCGTTAAGCGGATCTCTGAAACGATGCTGGCCTACTAACGCACAAAACCGCTCATTGCGGTTCCTTGCTTCGCCCACCAGGAACTAATTGTGAGAAATGACCAAAGATCAGCCTGTTGGAGGCATCCTCTCCGACCGAGAATCTGCCTCAGAGCTGCTTATTTTTTACTAACTTAAGGCGTAGTATACAACTTGTTGGCGAGACTGTCAAGATCTAAAAAATAATGAATGCAGAAGCAAGTTAATCATTTCATGATTTCCAGATGCAATTTTAATCAATCCTCCGGTGTACAGTCCAGACAAAATAATCTATGAACCGTACAAAATCATTTATCAGGACTTGACAGATTTCCGACCTTATGGTAAATTACATGCCGTCTGCTTCTGGTTAGCATCCTACGCCTTCGGGCGGGCGCTTCGCTTCATAAACCGGAACCTTCAGGGTTTCTGTAGGGAGAAGTATACAACCTCTATCTGTCACTGCGTGTGTATGGATAGTATAGCTCGTCAAAACATAAGATTTCGGCGGCCAATGTGAAAGGTAGCAATCTCTAGATTGTGAGAAGTCACACGGGAGGTCGGATGTGAGCGATAAGAAAAGGGATCCATCATCCTTTTCTTTGCGCCGCATCTGGCCTTTTTTGCTTTGAAGTAGCCTATGTTGCTGTCTGCCGCGCAACGCTACTTCGTGAGCGCAGATGCCTGGATACATGGGAGTATTGCAGGGTGAAATCTTAAAGCCATCGCTAATTGCGGGTTGCCTTAGCGAAAAGTAACGCCATATCAGGCGCTACGAGTCGCAGGGGAGGCCAGAGAGCGTTGCTGGGTCGCAAACGGGAGATCCGTTTGCGACTTTCAGGCACGAACTCTGGCCTCTTTTTGTGTGAGTATGGAAGACGTAAGCAAACAATGTGTCATCGAAAAAGGAGGAAACTGAACACATGAATCGG
>DATGIG010000268.1:0-2696 GCA_035295825.1 Chthonomonadaceae bacterium
TCTATTACCGAGACCCAACCCGCCGGCTATGCGGACGGCAAGGACACGATCGGAACCCCAGGCGGTACCACGGGGAACGATCAGTTTACCAATATCGTCCTCAACTCCGGTGTCAACGGAACCAACAATAACTTCGGTGAGCGGGTGCCGCCCGCCTCTCTCTCTGGCTACGTCTATGTAGACACCAATAACGATGGCGTCAAGCAGAGCACGGAAGCCGGTATCGCCAACGTAAAGATCACTCTCACAGGCACCGATAACCAGGGCAATGCGGTGAATCTGACCACAACCACCGCTTCTGACGGCAGTTACTCCTTCGCAAACCTGGCTCCCGGCACCTACACGATCACCGAGACCCAACCCGCTGGCTACGCGGACGGCAAGGACACGATCGGAACTCTAGGCGGCACAACAACGAACGATCAATTCTCCAGTATCGTCGCCAATTCAGGCGCTGTTGGAACCGGATATAACTTCGGTGAGTTGGCAGCCACCGGCGCAACCCGCACCTTCGGATTCTGGAAAACCCACCTGCCTGTCATGAAGTTGGCACTATCGGATATTAATCTCGGTACGCTGACATGCACGCCTGCACAAGGCGGAGGTACGCAAGATCTGACCTCGCCCTCGATAGCGGAGGTCGAGTCGATCTTCTGGACATCTCCGGGTAAATCCACCACATCCGTGGGGCAATCTCGCCTCCAGTTGGCCCATCAACTCATCGCGGCCATGGCGAACGTCTATTACCTCGGAACCACCACCGCCAGCGCCGGCTACTCGGCTACGTTGATCTCGGATGCGGTCGCCGCATTGGATGGGACCGACACCGCCAAAATGGACAGCCTGGCTTCGACGCTGGATTCCTTCAACACCAGTGGAGATAACATCGACTTCCCCAACGGGCTTTCCGAAGGAGCGAACGATTCTAAGGGATCTCAGGCGCTCGCCGGGAATCCTGGGAAGGGCTTCAATTAGGCATCAAGAACGCATGTAAGCACATGCGTTCCCTACCATCCAGGCCTCGGCATTCTGCCGAGGCCCATCTTCATATACGAGAGGCAGAGGGGCAAGATGCTGCGACTAATATTTTCATGCGGCCCTCTTCTCATCCTGCTCCATCTCTTCCTGGAGGAGATGCTGGAGATAGTTATTGACGCGTGTCCATTCTGCTCGCAAACGCGCCATGATGGCTTTACACGGACCAGTGCGGTACTGCCTGCCCAGGTTTTCCAGTTCCTGACATATCCCGGCGAGGCAATCCACTCCGAGAGTTCGGCTACAGCCTTTCAATGTATGCGCACAATGCTGAATATCGGCGCCATCACCAGCCTCCACTGCGCTTTCGCACCGTATCAGCATCTTGGGAGTGCTGCTTAGAAATTCGGTCAGAAGCACCCGTTGCATCTGCCTGTCGTCGGAGGTGACCTCCGCCAGACGGTCAAGATTGATTACCGGTGCTTCTCGCTGGAAGCCCGGAGCACAATCTCCAAGATCGGGTTCGGATTGAGAGATCGGCCGATCCGACAATACGCTACCCGTCCGGCAGGTTTGCCTCCACCGGGCAATGAGGTCGGCGACGGTCTTTGTATTGAGCGGCTTGCTGACAAAGTCATCCATCCCCGCATCGAGACACGCTTCCCGATCTCCTACCTCCGTATGGGCCGTCATCGCGATGATGGGAACCCGCCGGTTTCCGGTCTGTTGTTCACGCGCACGGATGGCGCGTGTGGCTTCCCAGCCATCCATTTCCGGCATCTGGATATCCATCAGGATCAGATCGAAGGGCTCCGCCTCCAGCGCCGCGAGCGCGGCGCGTCCGTTCTCGACGACCATCAGCGCCTCGGGCAGGATGCCACAGCGTTTCAGCAACTCGCGGGCTACCATCTGGTTTACCGCTACATCTTCGGCCAGCAGAACCCGCAGGGCAGTCCAGGATGCTGTCGGGTCGCTCGTTTCCGTTTCCTGGCCGATCCGCGCCTGCGCCCCCGAGAACGGCGCAATCGATATCTGCTCCCCTCGCACACTCTTCAGCAAGTTCCACAATTCCGACTGGCGGACGGGTTTGCAGAGACAGGCGACAAAGGAAGGATTGTTCATCGCCTCGGCGACGTCATGCGCGCCTACGGAGCAGAGCAGCGCGATGGGCACTCCGGCGCGCTTCCGTGCTCGGATCTGCTGCGCGACCTCCTTGGCGCCTCGATCCGCCGACGCTATATCGAGCAGGATCAGATGGGGCAGCGCGTTGCGGCCCGATTTCTCCGCGAGCATCTCCAGCGCTTCCGCACTGGAACTTGCCACAGCAACATCACAGTTCCAGGCCGCTAACAGCCCCTGTAGCGCGTTACGCGTCTCCGCATGGTTATCTATCACCAGAACCCGCATCTCCGCACCGACGTTCAGAGCAGGTAAGTGCGTCGTGTTCAGCATCGGCTGTTTCGGGAAAGGGATCTCGACCAGAAACTCGCTGCCACAGCCCACTTCGCTCTGCACTTCGATCCGTCCGCCCATAAGAGAGACCAGTTGCCGGCAGATGGTCAATCCCAGCCCGGTGCCTCCAAAACGGCGCGTCGTCGAACCGTCTGCCTGGGTGAAGCTCTCAAAAATGGCGTTCCGCCGTTCGGGTGGAATGCCGATACCGGTATCCCGCACAAACAGCCTCCAGAGGGCTTCGTTCGGACTTTCGGAGAGGAGTTGAG
>DATGIG010000269.1:0-2432 GCA_035295825.1 Chthonomonadaceae bacterium
AAGCCCCTCTCCCAGAATGGGGGAGGGGTTTGGGGTGGGGGCCAGTCCGCGAAGGCGGACTTTGCAAACGTAGACCGGGGATTCATCCCCGCGTCTCCCGAAACCTGGGTAGACATTCCAAAAGACGGCGAACAACGCATAGATTGGAAGGTTAGGGTACGTCATGAAGGCGGCATCCGTATCCGCATGACCGCGCAGTCGCAGGCTGCCTCCGACGCTGCCGAGATGACCTTCCCGGTCCTGATCCATGGCGTCGAACGGGCGACGGCCCAGAGCGGCGTCCTGAGAACGGAGAGTAAGGCCGAAGTCAAGATCACCCTGCCGGAGGCGAGAAAGCCGGGGAGTTCGGAACTGGTGGTGCAGCTCAATCCCTCGCTGGGCACAGTCATGCTGGACGCTTTACCTTATCTCAACGCCTATCCTTACGGCTGTATCGAGCAGACCCTCTCGCGCTTCCTGCCCAGCGTCATGGTCGCCAAAACGCTGAAGGAGCAGGGTTACCAACTGGAAGACCTGCGCAAACGCGCCCGCGCACTGGCGGCGCAGGCGAAGGAGGGACGCGGCAATCTGGTCCTTGCCGACAGCCCCTATACCTATCCCAACGGCAAACCCGGAACGGAAGCGCCGCCTAATCCCCGCTGGGAAGATCCTATCTTCGACAGCAAACAGCTCCGGAAGATGACCGACGCGGGGCTGGCGCGGATCCGCGAGTTCCAGCATGCGGATGGCGGCTGGGGCTGGTGGAAGGACGATGACAGCGACGCCTTTATGAGCGCGTATGTCCTCTATGGCCTCCTACTGGCAAAGGATGCCGGCCATGGGATAGAACCCGACCGCCTGCAGCACGGTCTCGACTTCCTGCAGCGCCGATTGCTTCTGGAGGGCGACCTGGACCGCATGGCCTGGGAGGCGCGCGTGCTGGCCCTCGTTCCGGAGCGGCGGAAAGCCGTCCGTGACCGAGTAACGGGCAATCTCTACGACCATCGCGAACGCCTCAGCGCCTATGCAAAGGCGCTGCTGGCCCTGGCGCTGAACGATCTGGGCGAGAGGGCGAAGGCGGAGATATTGCTCCACAACCTGGAGAACACGGTCCAGCGGGATGAGGCGAACGGCACAGCGCACTGGGGCGAGAGCGGCGGCACCTGGTGGTGCTGGTATGGCGATACGGTCGAGACTAACGCCACGATCCTGCAGGCTTACCTCGCCATTGCGCCGAAGAGCAGCATGCCGCCGCTGCTGGTCAAGTGGCTGGTGAACCACCGGGCGGGTGACAACTGGGCCACGACCCGCGAGACCGCGCTGGCGGTGCTGGCGATCTCGGACTACCTGAAAGCGACGCAGGAGTTGGCCCCGGACTATACCCTCACGGTAGATCTGGGCGGGCGGGTTCGGCGCACCTATAAAGTGAACCGGGAGAACGCGCTGCTCTTCGACAACCGCTTTGTGGTCCCCGACGCCCTGCTCCAATCCGGGGAGAACCTCTTAACGATCACCAAAGAGGGCAAGGGCGCCTGCTACTACGGAGCCTATACCCGCACGTTCACCCAGGAGGAGATGATCCCCGCTTCCAGCAACGAGATCGCGGTGACGCGCCGCTACTTCCGACTGCTTCCCCTGACAGCGTCTGGCCCGCCAGAACCGGCTCCACCGATGATAAGCGCCCCAATCCCTTCCTGACCGGAAACTATGCGTTGCTGACACAGGATGGGGAGATGGTGGAACCGGGCGATGCCAACGACGGACCGCGCTACCAGCGGGTGGCGCTCCAGCCGGGCGAGACCGTGACGAGTGGCGACCTGATCGAAGTGGAGCTGCAACTGGAGGCGAAGAACGACTACGACTACCTGGCCTTCGAGGATATCAAGCCCGCCGGGTGCGAGCCCGTGGAGGTGCGCAGCGGGGAGAAAGCAGGATTGGGTCTCTGGTCCAACATGGAGTTGCGGGACCAGAAGGTCGTTTTCTTTATCGCCCACCTGCCGCAGGGCAACCGCACGCTCACCTACCGCCTGCGGGCCGAAGCGCCGGGCGAATTCCATATCCTCCCGACCAATGGCTACGCCATGTACGCCCCCAATGTCCGCGCGCTCTCCGAGGAGGGCAAGATCGGCGTCAAGGACGAGGAGCGTTGAGAGGCCCCAAATCGTTTTGGGGCCTCTCGGAGGTGAGGGGTTAGGCGCGATGCGTTTTGTAGTAGTTGATCAGGCCGTTGGTGGAGGCGTCGTGCGTGGTGACAGGCGCGTCGCCCTCCAACTCCGGCAGGATGGCCTTGGCAAGCTGCTTGCCCAACTCTACTCCCCACTGGTCGAACGAATTGATGTCCCAGATGATGCCCTGCGTGAAGATCTTGTGCTCGTAGAGGGCGATCAGCGACCCGAGTGTGTGCGGCGTCAGCTCCTGGAACAGGATCGAGTTCGTCGGCCGGTTGCCCGGGA
>DATGIG010000270.1:0-14985 GCA_035295825.1 Chthonomonadaceae bacterium
CAAAGTTGAGGCCGAAGCCATATTTGACCGCTCCCTGCCGTTGGACGGTGGTAATGTCGGGAGGTAATCCCGCCTGCTGCGCGGCCAGAGCGTCGCGGTATTGGCCCATGTCGCCCACATTGCGAAAGGCCAGCAGGCGTACGATGGTCGGCGGAGCGTTCTTCCAACGCAGGAGTTGGGGATGGATTTCGCCTTCGATCTGTTCGCTATGATCGTGTTGCCAGTCGTAGGCTAAATCCGGGCCGCCTGCCGAGGTCGGCATAGCGAACGTGCCGAAGCGGACGGCCCAGGTAGGATTGACCCATACCACGGCTGCCCCCAGGTCATAACCGCGTGTCTCCTGGGCATAGTCGTAGGCCAGATTGTTACCGAAGGCATGGTTCATGAATTGGGTGCGGGGATTGTTGGCGTAGGAATTCACGTCAAAGATATCGGCGATGCTCATTTTGCCGACCGTGACGACCAACCGATGCGCCGGGATATCGCCTGCGATCACATTGGGCGAACGGCCTGCCTGTACCTCGCGGATATGCTCTCCGCCGGCATGCGCGCCGATATGCCGCATGGGGATGCGCCAGCGCACAAAGTAGCGCGCCAGATAGGGTTCCGGACGCAGGCTCGGCTGTCCGATCAGGTCGCCATTGGTATAGCCCGCCAGTCCCTGTCCTTCGCTGATTCCATTGCCCCAGGCGATCTCCGGATTGACATAGACTTCCAGATTGTTGACCACCCGTGCGCCGAGATAGAGGGTGTAGGTATGCGATAGCTCGGTCTCCTGGCGGGACCGGAAACTGTTGGGGCCTGCGTAAGGACTGGGAAACTGGAACAGGTTCTGCAGGATGAACGTCGCCTCTCCCTGATAATCGTAACGCGCCTCCGGCGACAACTGGGGCAGGGGTTTTGGAGCGGGCTCTTTGTCTTTGTCCTGATCGTCGGCGGGCTTCGCCTTGTCCTTTTTGTCCGGAAGGGGTTGAGCCTGGTCTTGGGCGAGGGCGGCTCCTCCTATCGGCAGGAAGAGGAGGAGCCAGAGCCAGCATAAGGGTATGTAATATCTTGGCATTGCGAACTTTCCGTCCTGGTCTCACTTTGCATTTGTCTTTAGCACATCCGGATACTCTCCTTTTGGCAAAGCACCCAGCCTGTTTGCGGTGAGTAGACGGACAGAAAAATAAAATGTTCCCTCTTGTCCCTCTGCAATCTCTTCCGGATCGAAAGCTTCCACACCGATCTGGAGCGCAACTTTATTGACTTCGCCCGCGCCGAATAATGCCTTCGGAAGGCAGTTACCACACAAGCATGCAGTCACACTCTGCAGCGAGGGCCTCCATAAGTAGAATCGCATGCGGATCGCTCAGACCGTAGGCGTTGCCTTTATGCCCCTCGCTAGTGGAACTCGGAAAATCATCTACCTCTGTCATCTGCCAATACTCCGCTGGCAAACCCTTTTCAAGATCGTGTATCGCCCTAGTTTCCGGCAACATCTGGTAGACAAGCGATGCAACGAAAGAGTGGCAGGCAGGATAGAGCCTTTTCGTTTTGGCTGGTTGTCCCTTCGCCTCACGTGTGGCTTACGGTGGGTTAGAAGCGGTCAAGCATGTGGTATGCGGTCGCCCCATCGGGCGCGGTCAAAAATGGGCGGTTCCAGGCGTCGCTTGATTTCAGCAAGCCGCTGTTCCAGTTCCCTACGTCTTCCGGGGTTGACTTGCTTCCGTTTTAATCTGGCTTCGAGCTCTTCTGCCTCTTCCTGATCACGAAACTGCTGTGCTCGGCGCTCCTGTAAGAAAGGACGCCAGAGCAGCAATTTCTCTTCTGTGTACGCTCCAATCAGGGTTAAGGCTTGAAGGGTTCCGTCCGGATGGAATTTCCAGTGGAGATCGTGGTCATCATCCGGTTGGCAGGGATCGAGGAAACGCACGCCCATTTCGTACTCTTCGGGACTGGGCCATGTATCGCCCTTATTGGCATTACATTCGCTGCACGACCAATAGAGATTGGTATATACAGCTTCAAGGTCAGGACGTGCGTAGGGGCCATGAAGGGGACGATGATGGTCAATCTCAAAGCCTGCCTCACCGCCCACGAAGAATTCGTGAATCAGGCAGTAAGCACAACGATGCTGAAAATCCTGCCGCAGCAGGGGGCGGTACAGGCGATAGTCTCTATAATTCCGCTTCGGGATGCTTCGAGAGAAGATCATTTTCAGGTAGGATCGGCGTCGGGTAAAGCCTCTATTTCGGCGCGGAGTTGTGCCAGTTCCTGGCGCAATTGTTCGGCCTGCCTGTCCCACGTATCAGGTCGGGGCCTCTGTTTATCCAGTTCGGCGATCTCATTCCGTATCGCTTGAAGGCGTTCAGCCTCCGCTACAGTCAGAGTACTTTTAAATTTTTTATCCGTCAAAGCATGGTACTCTTGAAGCAATGCTGTCGGATAGCGACCCGCTACCACTTCGTCAGAAGTAGCCGAAGGTGGTGATTGTACTCCTGGCAATTCATTTGTTGGTGTCAAAAGTTGTTTGGGCATGGCGCTTTACTTTCTGGCGATCAGTCTGTCGAGAAGGAAAGAATGAACTGCTGAAATTCCTCCCTTTCCATCTGCTGAGATTCACAGAGTTTCTCAGCTAGAGCTTCAATTACTGTGCGTCTTTGGAGTACGTTTTGGTATGCAATCCCACGGAGCCTTTTGATCTCCCGCAGAAGAGTACGCACGCGTTGTAACCAGTCCTCTTCTCCTGTTTCATCTTCCTCGAGGAATTCATATTTGACCGAGCTTCCACGGTTAACATACGAGTTCTCCAGTCTTTGCTTTGCATCATTGAAATCGCTGGAAGACTTACTCCAGTTAAGCTCGCCTGTGCATAAGGCTTCCGCTGCCTCACCGGCAAAACAAATAAGCACTTCTTTTTCCACATATTGAGGATTGTTCACGTCCATAAACGTATCCCAATCCAATTCCCCGCTTGAATAACTACACCTACCGCCAAGTCCAGTTCCTGGTGCGATAACGATTTTATCTATTGTCCGGCCAGAGTCATAGGCTATAATTGCATGTCCTGCTTCATGAAATGCCCGAAGGCGCCGTTCTTCCGTTTCAGCCCGCTTTGCCCATTCCCCAAGCCCGGCCTCTCGCAAGGTATCACTTCCACCTAATAGTTTCCAATCGTTCCGTGTTCGGCTTAGGCGTTCTCGGAGCAGTTTACGATCACATAACGGTTCGCTAAGCATGCGTTTGCGGTCTTCTTCCTGTAAAATTAGCACGAGACAACGCTTCTTGAGATCCCGACTTAATACCTTCATTCACTCCTCATTCCTATCCCCGAAGGATGGTCCTTCCGATAGTTATATTATAGCATAGGAACTCATGGCACGCTTTGGAGCTGCCAATCAAGCGTTGCACGATTGGCTGGAAGCCCATCCAAAGAAGGCGGAATGCGCGATGCCTTTGAACAACTCTACCTCCTCGAAGAGATCGCGCGAACAGGAAGATGAGCGAACACATAACGTCGCCAGGCGATGAGAGGCACTCGACTTTGACAATTCCGCCGACTCCGGTTATAATAGCAAATGCGCTCTGACGACCCGCGTTCGGGTTCCCTGCGTTTAAACCGCCGCGCTCTCCCCCGTCCGCGGCCCGGCAATGTCGCCCCTCGCAATTTGGCATCCGCGCGGTCTCCCCGAGTGAGCCGCAGCCCGCAGGAGGTGCGTTTCGCTCTATGTCACTCTTCGATTCCTATCAGACTGAAGGCTTCTATGATGAGATGTTTCAGCCGGACGGTCAGCCGCGCCCGCACTATCGCAAGCTGTTCCAACGGCTCGGCGGGATGTCGCTCGACGACTTTCGCCGCCGCTGCCAGCTTGCCGACCTGACCCTGGTCAACCAGGGCATCACCTTCGCTGTCTACGGCAACGAAGAGGGCGTCGAGAAGCCGTTTCCCTTCGACCTGATCCCCCGCATCATCCCCGCCGACGAGTGGGACCACATCGAGCGGGGTCTCAAACAGCGCCTGACCGCCCTCAACCTGTTCCTGCACGATATTTATCACGACCAGAAGATCCTCAACGACCGCGTGGTCCCAAGAGAGTTGGTGGTCGGCGCGGCGAACTTCCGGCGCGAATTCCAGGGGGCCGATCCGCCCGGCGGCATCTACGTCCATATCTGCGGCACAGACCTCATCCGAGACGGCGACGGGACCTACCGCGTCCTCGAAGACAACCTGCGCACCCCCTCCGGCGTCTCCTATGTATTGGAGAACCGCAGCATCCTCACCCGCGTCATGCCCCAGATGTTTCGCGACCTCGCCGTGCGCCCGGTGGACCACTACGCCACCCAGCTCATGCACAACCTGCGCGAACTGGCCCCGGAAAACTGCGAAGGCGAGCCAACGGTCGCCCTCCTCACCCCCGGCGTCTTCAACAGCGCCTACTTCGAGCATGCTTTCCTGGCGCAGCAGTTGGGCATCGAACTGATCGAGGGGCGCGACCTCTTTGTGGACGATAACATCGTCTATATGAAAACGACGCGCGGGCCGAAACGGGTGGACGTCATCTACCGCCGGGTGGATGACGACTTCCTCGATCCGCTCACCTTCCGGCCCGATTCCGCGCTGGGCGCGCCGGGGCTGATCAATGCCTATCGCGCGGGCAACGTCTCCCTGGCCAACTCCATCGGGACCGGCGTCGCCGACGACAAGGTCATCTATGCGTATGTGCCCCTCATCATCGAGTACTATCTGAGCGAGAAGCCGATCCTGCCCAACGTGGACACGTTCCTCGCCTGGAACCCGGCGCACCTGTCGCATATCCTGGCGCACCTGGACAAGCTCGTGGTCAAGGCCGCCAACGAATCCGGCGGCTATGGCATGCTGATGGGGCCGCAGGCCACCGCGGCGGAGTGCGCCGAGTTCGGCGAAAAGGTGAAGGCCAATCCGCGCAACTACATCGCACAGCCGCTCGTCTCTTTGAGTAGATCCCCCGCTTTTATGGGAGATCATTTCGAGGGGAGGCATATTGACCTGCGGCCCTACGTGCTTTATGGCAAAAATGAGATCACGCTGATTCCCGGCGCCCTGACGCGGGTCGCGCTCCGCAAAGGCTCGTATGTCGTCAACTCCTCGCAGGGCGGCGGCAGCAAAGACACCTGGGTGCTCGCCCGTGAGAACGGCATGACCCAATCGCAGACGCTCGGAACGATGACGCAGACGCAATCGCTTCCGGCAATCTCTCAGGCTCTCTTCCCATCCGGGGAGGGATCGGGGAGAGGCAACAAGGAGGGCAGCCAATAATGTTGTGCCGGGATGCGGATGCATGTTATTGGATCGGGCGGTATGTCGAGCGCGCCGAGGCCACGGCGCGCATGGTGGACGTCCACTACCACGCCGCGCTGGAATCGGCCCTGCCCGCAGGCCAGGGTAGTTTTGAGGAGAGCGAGCTCCGCCCGATGCGCTGGCAGTCGCTGCTGGCGATCTCCGGGAGCGCGGATGCATTCTATAAGCGCTATGGCGCAGAGAACGACCGGGATGTGCTGCACTTCTTTGCGTTCGACCTGGAGAACTCGAACTCGATCCTCTCGACCTGGAAGTACGCGCGGGAGAATGCCCGCTCCATTCGCGAACTGCTGGCCTCCGAGATGTGGGAGACCCTGAACGTCTCCTGGCTGCAGCTCAAGGAGTGGAATACCGAGCGGGTGCTGGCCGGCGTGCCGCACGAGTTTTTCCAGATGGTCAAAGATGCCTCGCACCTGTTTCAGGGCATCCTGAACCGGACGATGCTGATGGGCGAGACCCGCGACTGGCTGGATACGGGGCGCTTTTTGGAGCGCGCCTGCCAGACCGCGCGGCTGCTGGATGTGAAGTATCATGACTTGCTGCCCGCCTACGCGCCCGCGGACAGCCGCCCAACCGGCACGGAGAACGGCTCCGGCCCCTACGGCGTCGGCGGGCCGCTGGACATGCATGGCTGGATCGCGGTGCTGAAATCGGTCAGCGCCTTTGAGATGTATCGGAAAACGCATCGCGACGGCATCCGCCCGGCGCAGATCGTGGAGTTCCTCGTGCTGAACCCGCAGTTTCCCGCCTCGGTGCGGCATGGCATCGGACGCGTGGAGGGCTGCCTGCGCCGCATCAGCGGCAATCGGGGAGACGAGGCCATCAACGAGCCGGAGCGACTGATCGGACGCCTCCGCGCCGACCTGACCTATACGCGGCCCGAAGAGATCATCGCGGACGGCCTGCATGAGTTTCTGGATGGCGTTCAGCGGCGCTGCGCCGCCGTGGGACATGCCATCACCCGGACATACCTTTCGTACTGAAGCAGGCCCTCACCCCCTGCCCCCTCTCCCAATAACAGGAGAGGGGGAGACATCGGCTGAAGGCTCCCTCCCCCAGAATTGGGGGAGGGTAGGGGTGGGGGCATGATGAGGAATTTGCCAACGTGCGCCTGCGTGTTTATCATAGAACGCGATACACCTATCCGACACCGGCAAAAGAGAGCCACAACGAAGCGCGCCTGATGCCGCTGAGTGATGAGGACCAGACCTGCCTGGACTTTCGTCTCAGCACCACGCCGCCGACGCGGGTCTTCGCCTACGACCTGCCGACCGGCCGGGTGCATCACTTTCACCTGCGTCCGCCGCATACCGAACTGACCATCCACGCGGAGTCGCTGGTGGTAACGCATCGGCGCGACCCGTTCCAGGGCCTCCAACTGGCGACCGACGACAGCGCGTTCTACAATCTGGAGGCCGTGCGGCAGCGCTACTACGAGTACCTGGCTCCCACCGACCGCGTCCATCTCCACCCGGAGACCGACCGGATCGCCGTAGTGGCCCATAAGCAGACAGGCGCAAGCACCGCCTCCTTTCTGATCGCCCTCACACGTCTCCTCTACCGTGTGCTCTCCTACACCCCCGGCGCAACCAATGTGAACTCCACCATCCAGCATGTCCTGGAGCATAAGAGCGGCGTCTGCCAGGATTTCGCGCACCTGATGCTGGCGATCTGTCGGCGGCAGGGCATTCCGGCCCGCTATGTCAGCGGCTACCTCTATACCGGGGAGCGGCGAACCGACAATACGGTTACAACCGAAGAATCGGGCCAGGAGATTCTTCCGCTGGAAGCGGGGGATGGCGCGGGAACCATAGACCGGTCGCTGCAGTCCAATAGTGGGGAGGTGTCGCCGGAGGCTTTCGTTGGCGGCGACGCGATGCATGCCTGGGTGGAGTGCCTACTTCCCAGCGGCGAGTGGCGCGGCTTCGATCCGACGAACAACCAGGTCACCAACGATTACTATGTGAAAGTGCACTATGGGCGAGATTATGGCGATGTGCCGCCGCTGCGCGGGGTGTATCGCGGCCCCTTCGCGCATTCGATGGATGTCTCCGTGCGCGTTGTGAGGGAGGGGTAGCTCGTGAAAAAGATCGAAGCCATCATCCGCCCATTGAAACTCGACGAGGTCAAGATCGCCCTGGGTGAGATCGGTGTCACGGGTATGTCGGTCTCCGATGTGCGCGGCAGCGGACGCCAGCGCGGGCATCGGGAGAGCTTTCGGGGCGTGGACTATGCCATCGACTTGCCCATGAAGATCAAGCTGGAGATCGTGGCGCGGGACGAGGATGTGGAGGAGATCATGACCACCATCGAGCGCCATGCGCGCACCGGAGAACCGGGCGACGGCAAAATCTTCGTCCTCCCCATGGACGACGCGATCCGTGTCCGCACCGAAGAGCGCGGAGACGATATACTGTAGACGTTCAGGCGATTTTGGGAAGTAGCAAGTAAGCGCAATGGAGAGACCCAGGGAAGAAAACGGCTCGTTCTGGCAGCAACTCCTGCAGCCGATGCGAACCTGGTTGACCGGGCAGCAGGAAGAGCCCCCCGTGGAGCAGGATGACGAATCCTCGGCCTCGGATGCGATCCTTTTTCGTCCGCTCGATCCCGCCTCCGCGCTGCCCACAACCCCCTCCTCATTCGACGATATGACCGAAGCGTGGATCCAGCGGCAGTGCGATGCGCTCTGCTTCGAACAGGCCCACTGGTATCCGCGCCATCGCCAGGTATGGTTTCTGGAGGCAACCTCCCTGCGGATCCGCGCGATGGTACAGGGGCGCGACACCTACCGGCAGGAGCTTGCGCTGCAGAATGGGAGCCTCCTTGCCAACTGCAACTGTCGTGGTACGCAGAGAGATCCGAAGCTGCCTTCCGGAGGAAAGCGCTGTCGCCATGTCATGGCCGCGCTTCTGGCCTATCTCGCACTCAGAGGGCCGCAGCCGGAGGCGCCCGCTCTCGATTGTATCTGCCCGATCACACGCCAACCGATCACTGGTGACCGTACCATCTACCAGTGCCGTCGGTGCAATACCTCCTATAGCCCGGAGGGCTGGGAATTTCTACAGCAGGCGGATAAGGGCCGCTGTTGCTCCTGTCACGCCCGCGATACCATAGCGCCGCTCCGC
This sequence comes from Chthonomonadaceae bacterium, assembly GCA_035295825.1. GTDB lineage: Bacteria > Armatimonadota > Chthonomonadetes > Chthonomonadales > Chthonomonadaceae > DATGIG01. Next base: position 8,446 of record DATGIG010000270.1, read on the forward strand.
TAGACTGCCCGTCGCGTATGAGGAATCGACATTGGAAGACCGCTATGCACGGCATCGACTGATAGAGGGGTGGGATCAGAAGCGGCTGGCGGACGCGAAGGTCCTGGTGGCGGGTGCGGGCGCCATCGGCAACGAAGTCCTCAAAAATCTGGCCCTGCTGGGCATCGGCCACATTCTCGTGGTGGATTTCGACCGCATCGAACTCTCCAACCTCACGCGCAGCGTGCTGTTTCGGGCAGGCGATATCGGTCAGAGCAAAGCACGCCTCGCCGCCGAACGCGTCCGACAGATCAACCCGGATTGCGACGTCCGCTATATCGAGGGCGACCTGGAGTTCGACGTCGGGCTGGGCGTCTATCGGGCGATGGACGCAGTCATCGGCGGGCTGGACAGCCTGAATGCGCGGCTGGCGCTGAACCGGGCCTGCCTCCGGGCGGGGGCGCCCTGGTTGAACGGGGGCATCGAAGATACCATCGCCGAAGTCTCTCTGTTCGGGCCGGGTTCAGGAGCCTGCTTTGAGTGCGGGATGTCGCCCATGATGTGGGAGCGGCGCAACCGGCGCTACTCCTGCGGCGGCCTGCGGACGGACTTGCCTGAGGACACGGCGCCCACGACGGCCACCGTCGCCTCCATTGTCGCGGGCTATCTGGTCCACGAGTTGCTTCTGCTCCTGCATGCGGGGGAGGGGGCGCCAAAAGAGGGGTTGGCTTTCAGCCAGAAACTCTATCTGACCTTAAAGCCCTACGCCTGCTATGCCTACGATCTACCGGCCAACCCGGAGTGCCTGGCGCACGAAGTCTGGGAGCCTGTCGAGATTGCGTCGCTCGCGCCGCAAAGGGCGACAGTCGTGGACCTGCTGCAGTATCTGGGCGAACCCGAGGGCGTCGTCGAGCTGGGCTATGAGCTGCTGACGGAGATGCACTGCCTGGAGTGCGACGAGCGGGAGGCGATCTTTCGCCCGGTAGAGAAGTGCGGCCTGGAACTGACGCGCTGTACACGGTGCGGAACGGCCACGCGCCGTCCGGAGACGCTGCGTTGGCTGGATGCCGGCTCGGAGTTCGCCGACAAAACCCTGGCGGCGCTGGGGGTGGCAGACTACCAAATCGTGGCGATAAAAAGCGACGCCGAAAGGCGTTATGTGCAACTGACAGGGGAGTATACTTTCTAAACCGCAGGTTACTTGAGGAGGCAGTCTATGAGCAGTGATATGGTCATGATCATCCTGCAAACGGCGGATAGGACCCGCAAGGCGCAGATCACGATACCGCGCAGCCTGCACGTCGCGGATATCATCAAGGCCAGCACCAAGCGCTGGTTCCTCACATTGAACAGAGAATACACCGTCTTCAATATGACGCTCAACCGGCAACTGCTGCCCAGCGACACACTGTCCGTAGGCAACGTACACAACGGCGATGTGCTGATGCTGCAGCCGTTCGCGATGCATGGAGCGATCTAGCCATGCCCAATGCCCGTGACCTGCGCCTGCAATCGGACTACGAACACGTGCGGAAGTTGGCGATCGGCAGCGGCGGGACGCTGGTCATCGAGGCCACGCGCGGGCGGCCTCCGGATGAGTACGTACTCCTCTACAAGTGCCGCAGCATCGAGGGCATTCTGGATGGGAAACCGGTCTATCGCGACCAGCATCGCGTCAAGATCCATCTGCCCGCCAAGTACCCGCTTCCCTCCGCGCCGCCTCGCATCGAGGTGCTGACGCCGATCTTCAACCCCCATGTCTATCCGAACCGCGAAGTCTGTATCGGGGACTGGCATACGGGGGAGTTTCTGGATGAACTGGTGTTGCGCCTGGGCGCGCTGCTGCAATTCGACCGGCGTATTTTGAATATCCGCGACCCGGCCAATGAGGACGCCATGGCCTGGGTCCACAAGAATATGATCCTGTTTCCCACGGACGACCGCTCCTTCCGGGCCGATGCCCCGCGTGCCGCCTCCGCCCCTCCCGATTCGCCCGCCGAACCGGACAAACCCGTGCTCTGGGTCGAATTGACGTGACACGGAGGAAAACGCTTGATTTTGCTGCTGATTCTCGTGCTTGGGGTCCTGGTGGTCACAGGGGTCCTGGTATTATCATGGAATCTCCTCAAGTCAGCCAGGCCTATCGCGGAAACCACGGATCCGCTGGTGGAGGCGGAAGAGGCGGAGTTTGCAGCCTCCGTGCTGCGCAAACAGCAGCAGCGCGATACTCGTAAGGCAGGGGCCCCGCCCCCTGCCGATAAAGCTACGCCTCCGCCCGACCCACAGACGGAGATCCTCTGGGATGAGCGTGAGGATGTCTATCGCCCTGCGCCCGGAGACGCTCGCAAGTTCGCCCAGGCGTTGAAGCTGGACCCCACCCCGGCATTCAAACTCCGGCAGCCGCTGATCTTTCTGCGCCATTCTGCCCACGAGCGGATGCAGGCGCATCTCCGGAGCGACCTGACCATCGAACTGGGCGGCTTGCTGCTCGGACAGGCCTTTTATGATGCGGCGCTCGACGCCTATTTCGTCGTGATCGAGGAGGCGCTCCCGGCGGATGGCGGCGAGGGGACCGCTATCTCCTTTGAATACACCTCCACGACCTGGACGCACCTCACGCCCAAGTTACAGCAGATGAACCCGGACTGGACCGTGCTGGGCTCCTACCATTCGCACCCAGGTCTCGGCGTCTTTCTCTCCACCATCGACCGTGAGACGCAGGAGAGCGTGTTCGCGCAAGACTGGCAGGTCGCCATCGTCATAGATCCGATTAAGGATGAGATCGGTTTCTTCCTGGGCGAGAAGGGCAAGCCCTGCCCGGATTGGTATGTCGTCGAAAATGCCTGATCCTTCTCGCAGGGCTGTCTTGGGGTAAAATAAACGAACGTTTCTAAAGGACAGGGGGATCAGGATGGCGAATTATCGCGACCTATTCGAGTATCCGAGTAGCCCGGAGTGCCCGGCGCTGACGACCGAGGGGATAGCCGCAGCGGAGGATGTGCTGGGCGTTCAATTGCCGTTTGCCTACCTGGAAATGCTCAGGACCTGCAATGGCGGGAAGCTGAAGTGCAATACGTTCTATACCGAACAGCCGACCTGCACGGCAGACCCCTATATCCAGATGCAGGACATCATCGGCATCGGCGGCGAGTATGGCATCGATGCGCGCTATGGCAGCGACTATCTTATCGAGGAGTGGAACTATCCCCGACCGGGAGTGGTCCTCTGGTCGGATGGGCAGAAAGCGATCATGCTGGACTACCGCGAATGCGCACGGGACGGAGAGCCGCCCGTCATCTGGGTAGATATGGACGCGCATGAGAGCGAGCGGATTGTGGTTCTGGCCCCAAGCTTCGAGCGCTTTGTAGAGAAACTGGTCGAATCCCCCGAATAGTCGGGATCCCCCTGCTTATCGCGGCTGCGGGCGCTGTGCGATTTTTAAAGCGGCCAGGAGGGCGACCGGCGCGGGAACGCGCGGCCCCTCCTGGCCGATATTTTCGACCTGGCCTAACGCGACCTCCGGGCGGACCGACGGGCCATGGAAGTCGGAACCGCCCGAAGTGAGCAGGCCCAGGCGCTCCGCCAGCGCCAGATAGTGGGTGTTGTCCTCGGGGGCGTGCTTGCTGTAGCGCGCCTCGATGCCGTCCAACCCCTCCGACTGCATGCGCCGGATCTCCGCCTCGGTCTCCTCGACGTCCCGCTTCAGGTTGTTCGGATGCGCCAGGACCGCCACGCCACCCGCACGGTGGATCAGGGCGATCGCCTCGGCGGAAGAGAGGGTGTCCTTGGGGACATACGCTTTCGCTCCCTCCGCCAGATACTCGTCGAAGGCCTCCTGCATCGTACTGACATAACCCTTGGCCAGCAGCACCTTGGCAAAGTGAGGCCGGGCGACGATCTTGCCGCCCGCTACCTCTTTGATCTCGTCCAGCGTAACATCGAGCCCATACTCCGTCCGCATCCGCTCTACGATGCGCGCGTTGCGGGTCGCCCGGTTGTGCTGGATCTCCCGCAAGCGCTCCGGCAGCGTCCGGTTCTCCGGATCGATCAGGAGGCCGAGGATATGACACTGCCCGTTCGCATATTCGACGCTCAGTTCGATGCCCGGTACGATCTCAAGGCCGATGCGCCGGCCCGCCTCCAGAGCCTCCGGAATGCCGGCGGTAGTGTCGTGGTCGGTGATGGCGAGCGCCGTCAGGCCGATCTGTGCGGCCTTCTCTACCAGTTGCGTGGGCGTGTGGTCGCCATCCGAGGCGGTGGTATGCGCGTGCAGATCAATCGAACGGTCGGTTTCTGGCATGGTTCTTCCTGTTCATTCCGAATGCGTTAACTTAGCCCGATCAATCCCTGCTCTGTCAGGTAGCTCAGGATGCGTGCGGCGGACTCTTCCACCGTTTCGGTGCTGGTATACGCCGTGATCTCGGGGGTTTCCGGCGCTTCATAAGGATCGGATACTCCGGTGAAATTCTTGATCTCTCCCGCCAGCGCTTTCTTATAGAGCCCCTTCACGTCGCGCTCGACCAGAGCCTCCAGCGGCGCGAAGGCGAATACCTCCACAAACGTGGTCCGCCCCTCATTTTCGATGTCGCTGCGGATCTCGTCACGGATCTCCCGGTAGGGGGAGATCGCCGCCGTAATGGCGATGACGCCGTTGCGAGCCAGTACCCGCGCCACCCAGCCGATGCGCCGGATGTTGGTGTCACGATCCTCCTTCGAGAACCCCAAGCCCTTCGAGAGATGGGTGCGAACCTCATCCCCGTCCAGCAGTTCGACCTTGTAGCCCTTGTCGCGGAACTCCGCAACCAGTTTCTCGGCGAGCGTGGATTTGCCCGCCCCCGAAAGCCCCGTAAACCACAGAATAAACCCCTGATGCTGCCCCATGAGCTGTCCTTTCTTTCTGGCGCAATAAGGGAACCAGGTCCCTCTTCTCGCGCGTATTGACACACAAGCCGGGATTGTACTATAATCTTATAGATTTAGTCAAGATTCGCCGATTTATCCCCGGCGGGAGAACCGAATGCCGATCTTAACGCGAGACGAAGCGCCCGTAATAGAGACCCTCTCCGCTTTCAGCAGCGCGCTGGAGACACGCACTCCGCAGGCGATCCTGCGCTGGGCCGTGGATACCTACGGTCACGCGCTGACCATGGCGACCGCCTTCGGTGCGGAGGGGTGCGCGCTGCTGGCGATGCTCTCCGAGATCCCCGGCGGCCGGAAAGTCCGCGTCTTCAATCTCAATACCGGGTATCAGTTCCACGAGACGCTGGAGCTGCGCGAACGCATTCGGGATCGGTATGGGATCGCGGTTGAATTCGTCCGGCCTGTCGAAACGGTCGCAGAACTGGAGGCGCGGCACGGCGGCCCACTCTACAGTAAGAACCCGGATGAGTGCTGCCGCCTCCGTAAGATCGTCCCGCTCCGCCAGGCGCTGTTCGGCTACGACGCCTGGATCAGCGCGATCCGCCGTGACCAGACCCCCGACCGCGCCCAGGCCAGGATCGTGGAGTGGGATAAAAAGTTCCACCTCGCCAAAATCAGCCCCCTCGCCAACTGGACCAAGCGCGACGTCTGGAACTACATCCTCGCCAACGACGTTCCTTACAACCCCCTGCACGATCAGGGCTATCCCAGCATCGGCTGCTGGCCCTGCACCCTCGCGGTGGCGCACGGCGAGAACGAACGCGCCGGGCGCTGGGCCTCCTTCGCCAAAACGGAGTGCGGCCTCCACGCCCGCTAACGCAAAACTCCCCAAACAGCATACCCCAATCTCTACAAGAAGCGTTCCTCCGTCCAAATATAGGATGGACGCATCTCGATTCTGCGCTTCTTCCCAGGCCGTAAACGACCTGTCTGATCCATGGAGAAAGCCGCGTGAACGCGGCTGCACCGCCATCAAATTGACGGCAACTGATGCCTTTCGGTATAATTTAGAGACTGCTGCTGCCTACCCACCAGGCAAACTTTCCATTCGTGACGCGGGTTTCCTCAAGGAAGGGGGATTTACATGACGAGAACACTGCTGATGCTAGCACTTTTGGCTGTTCTGTTCCTCGTGCCGCACCGAGCCATGGAAGATATCGAGTTGAGCAACCATCGCCATCAGCAACCGAGCGGCATGCCTTCCCACGTTGCATTGATAATGTCTCGTACCAATACCACGATCCTCATCAACAAGGGGAGGGTGGACGGCCTCCGCCCGAAGGACCGTCTGATTATCATTCGGCACATAGACAAGGGTTGGCTGATCGTAGGTTTTACGGAGGTGCAACAGGTCGTTTCTGATCAGCTAATCGCAGTCGTGCTGAATGAGCAGGGGATTGAAAATGACGATGAAGCTTACATCGTCAATCGGGACAACTCCCCCTACAGCCTCAAAGCGGTAAAGGATTTCGGAAAAGGTGTTGAAGACCCGGCGCATCCGTAATCTACCTCGATGGAGGAGATCCCATGTCCGACCAAGCCGACATTGACAAACCCTACTCTATGGTACAGCAGGAGGTGGAGAGACGCTGCCAGCGGGCGCGCACGCTCTTTGACAATGGCAATGTTGAGGAAGCCATC
>DATGIG010000271.1:0-5724 GCA_035295825.1 Chthonomonadaceae bacterium
TGGCAGCCTCATGATCGCCCTGGATTCCGGCTAAAACGCCTGCCGCCCGCAGGGCTTTCGCGCGTACTCCTGTTCGCCCGGAAGCCTCCGCGTGTGCCAACGCCTCTGTCAGGGTGGCTCGGCCCTCGCCGGCATATCCCCGCATCCACCAGAACCACCATAGGGACCCGCTCAACCGCAGTCTGTATTCTATCTCGCCCTCCTGCTTGCACCATGCCAGGGCCAACCGCAGATTGTCGTGTTCGGTCTCTAGCCAGCCCGCCAGATCCTCTTCTATATGGCGCCGTTCCGCGTCTTCGGCCAGCGCGAGGAAGAATTCCAGATGCCGGTTCCGCAGCGCCTTTTCTTCCTGGCGCTCTTTCAGCCGCTCCCTGCTGTATTGGCGGAGCGTCTCCAGCAGATGATAACGCCCTTCCCCGCGCATGCCGACCTCGAATCCGACCAGCGACTTGTCTACCAGGCTGCTCAATAGGTCCAGTACCTCCCCGCTGGCGATTCCGTCCCCAGCGCACACCTGTTCGGCGGCTTCGAGGGTCCAGCCCCCTGAAAAGACGCACAACCGCCGCAGCAGAATCCGCTCCGGGTCGCTGAGCAGGTGGTAACTCCAGTCCAGGGTGGCTTTGAGGGTCTGCTGACGTGGCAGCGCCGTGCGGCTGCCTCCGGTCAGCAGCCCGAAACGGTCGTCCAGACGTGCCGCGATCTGTGCCGGGGTGAGGGCGCCAATTCGCGCCGCCGCCAGCTCAATAGCCAGCGGGATGCCATCCAGACGATGACACACCTCCGCCACAGCCCTTGCATTCTGCTCCGTCAGCGCAAAGTCGGACCGCTGCGCGCTCGCCCGCTCCACGAACAGGCGCACGGCATCGTAGCCGGCCACTGCCGCTACAATCTCCTTCTTGTCCTGGGGGAGATCACGCGGATCGGGCTGCCGCAGGGAAGGCACCTGGTACAAACTCTCTCCCTGAATGCCCAGCGCCTGCCGGCTGGTCGCCAGGATACGCACTCCGGCGCAATGCTGCAAAATCTCTCCGGCCAACGGCGCGCACGCCGAAAGCAGGTGCTCACAGTTGTCCAGCAGCAGCAGCAACTGCCGGGGCTTCAAGTGATCCAACAGCGTTTCTTGAAAGGATTGATCCGGCTTATCCGAAAGCCCCAACGCCTCCGAAACACGTTGGGGCGCCAGCGCAGCGTCTGAGAGCGAAGCCAGCTCCCCTAGCCACACGCCGTCCGGGTAGGCCGTATCGCTCTGTAACACATCGGCGGCGACCCGCAAGGCCAGCCGGGTCTTGCCGCAGCCGCCCGCGCCGGTCAGCGTCACCAGCCGGGAGGCAGACAGCAATTGTTGGATCGTTTCCCTTTCCGCCTCCCGGCCGATGAAGGAGGTCACCGGGATGGGAAGATTGTTCGGGCGGGTCTCCGGCGTGCCGGATGCGAGCGCCTGCGTTGCGGACTCTTCTGAAACCTGTCTGGAGGCAGAGGAAATGGTAGAAGGCATTTCCAGCTGGGATCTGTGCGCGCGAAGCCGCGCCTCCTGGCGAATGCGTTGAAAGAGCGCCGTCGTTTCTGGGTCCGGGTCGGCATGCAGCTCCCGACGCAGCAGAAGGCGCAGATCCCGATACGCCAGCACGGCCGCCGCATGATCGCCCGCTGCCGCCAGCGCCTGCATCAAAGCGCGCTGGGCGCTCTCCCGCAGTGGGTCCATAAGGACCACCCGCTGCAGATACCCCACCGCAGAGGCCGCATTCGCTTGAGACAAAGCCTGTTGCGCCAACCGTTCTAGCGCCTGCACATACGCCTGCTCCCGCGCCGCCCGCTCAGCGAGCGCCCACTCCTCCGTGCAGCCTTCCAGCAGAGGCCCTCGATAGAGCCCGACCGCCTCTTCCAGCGATGCCTGGTCGCCCCTGGCAATGGCGGCATCGAAAGCCAGGACATCCACGTCCGCGCCTGTCAGTTCCAGGCAGAGTGTATGCGCGGTCGGGGAGCAGAGACGGCCGGCCTGGGAACCCAGCGCCTGGCGAAGGTCGGAGAGGGTATCTCGCAAGAGCGTGCGGCTTTTCTGGCTCTCCGGCCAGAGGGTGCCCGCCAGCCAGTCGCGCTCCACGTCCCGGTTGTGGCGCAAGGTCAAGAGGGCCAGCAGCCACTGCTCTTTGCGGGAGTGGCGTAAGGAGAAAGGCCGGCCATCGAGCAGGGCCTGGAACGGTCCCAGCAGGCGGAGGCTAAGAGGTAAGATAGCGGCTTCAGGGTCTATCGGCTGCACGGATGATGTCTCCTGCAGTATGCATCGGCGAATGACTGCGCTCAAAGTTCCTTGTCCGCCGACGCTTTTCCTGTTTTTTGGCCGACGCTACGGCCTATGGTCGCCCGCGATACTGTCTATGACAACACGGCCGAATTGTATCTACGCTTCATCGGCAGGCTTCGCTGCGGTGAACGGTTTCCGCAAAAACACGGTTTTCTTTACCGTGAGCCATCGGCCATAAGGAGACTTGAATGAGACCACGGGTCCTGTCCTGGTGCAGCATTTTGATCGTGGGCGTCGCGCTGTCCCTGTCGCTGCGCATGCTCCCTCGCAAGGCGTATAATGTGACCCCGCTGGGAATGCCGGGGACGGAGAACTGCACCGCTTACGCCCTAAACGACCGCGGCCAGGTCGTCGGGGAGGCGGAAACGCCGGAGGGGCGTCCCTACGCTTTCCTCTGGAAGGACGGGCGGATGACCGATCTCGGCATGTTGGGAGGAAGTCATAGCTGCGCCTATGCCCTGAACGACCGCGGCCAGGTCGTCGGCGTCACATGGACACCTACGGGGCAGGAGCTTGCCTTCCTCTGGCAGCGGGGCAGGATGCAGGCGCTGGGCACGCTGGGAGGCAAAACGACGGTCGCTTACGGCATCAACGACGCCGGCCAGGTCGTGGGCTGCTCCCAGTTGTCTAATGGGGACATGCACGCCTGTTTGTGGGATCACGGCCGCATGGTAGATCTGGGCACGTTGGGAGGCCGCCATAGTTGCGCCTGCGCGATCAATCCGGACGGTCACATTGTAGGCCGTTCCCAAGTCAGCGGCGGACAGACACATGCCTTTTACTATGAGCAAGGCAGGATGCAGGACCTGGGCACCCTGGGAGGCGAGAACAGCCAGGCCAATGCTATCAATGCCTCCAATGAGGTGGTCGGCGCTTCTGATACGCGGGATGCGGAGCTGCATGCCTTCCGATTTCGTCAAGGCCGGATAGAAGACATCGGACCCATAGGGGTAGCCAACAGCACAGCCTACGCGATCAATGATGCCGGCCAGGTCGTGGGGACCGCTCAGAATGAGACCCTGCAAGACCAGCAGAGCTTTCTCTGGGTGTTGAGCGGCCACGAGAGCCGGCGTCTTCCGGCCATGCATATCAAAGAGTGGAACCTGGGCGCCCCGGTGGCGCTCAACAACGGCGGCCAGGTCGCCGCGACCGGCTGCGACCTCGGCAAGAACATCGCTCTGTTACTCTCTCCCCGGTAAGCCTTCCTGGGATACTTCAGCCTGTCTTGTGGCGCTACGGTACGCTTACGGGACGTGGAAATTTATACCCGGCCCCAGTATCCGTAAGGGCGTAACGGCTATGGGGATGTCGTTCACGTCTTGTTGGTGGTAGTTGATAATGGTCAGATAGTTGTTGTACAGCCCCAGATGGAACGCCGCATCCACCGAGCTATTGGATGCAACACCCTGGGCGATGACTGACGCATTGCTATAGCCTGAACTGTCCGGAACGTCAATGTCAATGACCGGCTGGACGCCGGTCGGCGGATTCAAGCACGTGACATCCTGCAGAACGAGCACCCCTGCCGTATGCCACTTGATCCATTTTCCGTCCGAAGCGAGATTCTCCGCATTCCACTGCACGCCCCGCATGGAGAGATGGGCATCGGCCTGTCCGCCACCATGGTCGAGCAGAACGTTAGAGGCTTCGGATCGAAGATTATCGATGACAATCGGAGATCTGGGACCGCTGATGAGGATGTCCGTTTGAGCCCCGCCAGGTTGCGCGTTAAAGATAGATGCCTCTGCGGCGTTCATATACACCCCGGTCTGGACACCTGCCCAGGAGGAAGCGCTCAGTGTGTGATGCAAGTTATTGCCGTTTATGCCGCTTCCGATCTCCCAACCATACTCGTACAAGCCAGAGGCAGAGCCCGGCCAGTAACCGGTCACCACACACTGCTCGAAGATGGTTCCATCGCACTGGAACGAGCCGTCGTCCGTGCCGACGGCGAAGGCCGTCCGATAGACCCCGCCTACATTGACGTTCTGGAAGCGATTGTTCGTGGTGGAACGATGCGCGAGCGTCGGGTTCCAGTGCAGATAGAGCATCTTGTCCGCAAACCCGTTGGAGGCACTCGTGAGTGAGAAGTTTTCGTAGATCCCGTTTGCAGACCCATCTATCTCGATCAGGCTGTCCAGATTCAGCCCGGAGCCTACCTGGAGCACGGAGATGTCTGTGCCATCTCCGAACAGATGGAAACCCTGGACGGAGCGGATGAGCAGGCCCGGTGAGCCCGCGGCGGCTGCGATGTTGTAGAAGCTTGCAGGCAGATAGACGCCCGCTATTGGCTCGCGACTATGTGTGGTCGGATCCTGATAGCCAGTGGCATAATTGATCGCATTCTGGATGAACGGGCCGTCGTTGGATACGCCATCTCCCTTCGCGCCAAACCACTTCACTGACACGTACCCCTCGTCCACGTCCCGCAGCCACCGGCCCGTAGGAGAATTATTCGAAACGAATATCATGCCGCCATCAGGCGGCGCCATGGAAGTGGAATTCCACACGAAAATCCCACCGCCGCCATCACCAGGCGCGTAGTATCCCAGCACCAAGACGGGCCCAGAGGGCACCCGGAGGTGCAGCATACTGCTGATCGTTTGCGCTACCGCGAATGAGGCCGTAATCACGGGAGGCGTTTCTCCCTGGATCGTCTCCTGGTTCCCCAAGGCCCCTGCAAGGCTGCCTGTGCCCAGCAATCGGAGGAATTCACGTTTGTTGAGATTGGTCATCTACGTCCTTTGCCCTTTCTATCGGCCTGAGGTTATCCAGAGCCGGTGAGATCGCCCCATCGGATATGGACCAAGTACAGCAAGCGACCATAGCGCCCATTATATATTATAGGGATTGAAAAGTCAACGTGAAAATTTCCCTTCATCTGCCCGTATCGTCTTGATCTTTGCGTTCGTTTTGCAAGCCTGCGGAGTCAGCTTTTTCCGGTTTTCGGCCGGGAGAAGGATTCAGGAACCGGAGCGGCGAAGCTTTCTCTGACCGTTTTGGGCGCTTTGCCGCTTTGCCCGGAGGAGAACCTGCATGACCGACGCGCGCCGCCTGCCCCTAACTTCTCAGGACGTGATCGCCGACCGTATCGCCGCCCTGCGCGAACTGTTTCCCGAAGCCTGCTGCGAAGACAAGATAGATTTCGAGCGGCTGCGGCAGGCGCTGGGCTGCCTGGTGGATACGGGCCGGGAGCGGTACGGGCTGAGCTGGGCGGGCAAGTCGGAGGCGGTCCGCGCCATCCAGTCCTTGAGCGTCGGCACGCTCAAGCCCGCGCCGGAAGAGTCGGTCGCCTTCGACACCACGGAAAACCTCATCCTCGAAGGCGACAATCTCGAAGTCCTCAAGCTGCTGCAGAAGTCCTATCACGGCAAGGTCAAGATGATCTATATTGATCCGCCGTACAACACCGGCAACGAGTT
>DATGIG010000272.1:0-9212 GCA_035295825.1 Chthonomonadaceae bacterium
GACCGGCAGCGAGACGGCACTCACCCCCGGCAGCGCGACCAGCGCCGGCGCGATGTTGTGCAGGATGAACATCATCTGGAAGATAGGCGAGTAGCCGAGCGTCCGCTCCGGCTGCAACTCTTCGACCAGCTTCTCGAAGGGCAGATCCTGGTGGGCATACGCGCCCAGCGCCGCCTCGCGTACCCGGCCCAGCAGCTCCCGAAAACTGGGATCGCCCGACAGGTCGCCCCGTAGTGCCAGGGTGTTCAGGAAGAGGCCGATCACGCCCTCTACCTCGGCGCGCGTCCGGTTGGCGATGGGCGTGCCCACCACGATGTCTTCCTGGTGGCTGTAGCGCGAGAGCAGCGTCTGGAAGGCCGCCAGCAGCGTCATAAAGAGCGTCGCGCCTTCGTTCTGACCGAGTGCCTTGATCCCCTGCGTCAACTCCGGCGAGAGTTCATAGCGCTCGATCTCGCCTCGAAACGTCTGCAGAGCGGGTCTGGGCCGGTCGGTTGGCAACTCCAGCAGCGACGGCGCTTCGGCAAGATGCCCTCTCCAGTAAGCCACCTGCCGCTCTAGTTCCTCCCCGTCCAGCCAGCCGCGCTGCCACGCCGCGTAGTCGGCATACTGGATGGGCAGGTCCGGCAGCGGCGATGAGCTCCCTGCGGCGAAGGCGCGATAGAAGGTCGTCAACTCCCGCACCAGGATGCCCTGCGACCACCCATCCGAGACGATATGGTGCATGGTCACCAGGAGGATATGCTCCTCCGGCGTCAACTGCAGCAGCGCCGCACGGAAGAGTGGGCCATGCTCCAGGTCGAACGGGCGCTCCGCCTCCTCCACGCTAAGCCGCCGGGCCTCGCGCTCCCGCGCCTCGGCATCCCAGGCACTCAGATCCGTCATGGGCAGCGTGAAGGCATCGGGAGGCTGGATCACCTGGCATCCCACTCCCTCCCGCTGCGTAAAGGTGGTCCTGAGCGCCTCATGCCGCCTCACGATCTCCTGCAGGCTGTGCTCCAGGGCGGCCACATTCAGTGGGCCGTGCAGGCGGAGGGCGCCGGGGATGTTGTATACGGAACTGCCCGGCTCGTACTGATCCAGAAACCAGAGCCGCTGCTGCGAAAACGAGAGCGGCAGCGGGCCGGAGCGTGAGGTGGGCAGCAATGGGGGCGCCGATATTCGCTCCTCCCCGCGCGCCTGCTCTACCCGCGCCGCCAGTTCCGCCACGGTGGGCGCTTCAAAGAGCGCGCGCAGCGGCAATTCAACCTGAAAGGCGCTCCGCAGGCGGGAGATCACCTGGGTCGCCAGGAGGGAGTGCCCTCCCAGTTCGAAAAAGTTGGCGTGTGCGCCCACGCTCTCCAGCCGCAGCACTTCGCTCCAGACCTCCGCCACTCCGGCTTCGATGGGCGTCCGGGGTGCGACATACTCCTGCTCCGTCACCGCCCCCATCTCCGGAGCGGGCAGCGCCTTGCGGTCCACCTTCCCATTGGCATTCAGCGGCAACGCTTCCAGCAATACAAACGCCGACGGGACCATATACTCCGGCAACCGCGCCTTCAGATACTCCCGCAACGCACTCACACTGACCGCGTTCTCGCTATTGCTAACGACATACGCCACCAGCCTCTTGTCGCCAACAACATCCTCGCGCGCCAGCACCACCGCTTCCGAGATCGCGGGATACTCGCGCAGGGCGCTCTCGATCTCTCCCAACTCGATCCGGAAGCCGCGCACCTTCACCTGATGGTCTATCCGCCCCTGAAACGCGATATTTCCATCCGGCAGGAAACGACACAGGTCGCCGGTCCGATAAAGGCGCGCTCCTGGTTCGCTGCTGAACGGGTCCGGTACAAACTTCTCCGCCGTCAGTTCCGCACGGTTCAGATAGCCCCGCGCCAATCCCGCGCCCCCGATGTACAGCTCCCCGCTCACCCCCACCGGAACCGGCTGCATCTGAGGGTTCAGGATAAACAGACGCGTATTTGCGATGGGGCGGCCAATCGGGATCGCACCGCTCAGCGCGACGTGGGGAGGCGCTTCATAAATGCAGCATCCCACTACCGTCTCGGTAGGGCCATACTCATTGATTAACCGAACGTGAGGAGCATTCGCGCGCCAGAAGGCGAGGTGTTCCGCCGTCAGCGCCTCCCCACCGATGACCAGCGTGCGGGCGCTCTCCCCGACGACCTCCGCCGGCAGCATCTGGCTGAGCAACTCCACATGGGCGGGCGTCAGCTTCACCAGGCTATAGGAGGGGCGTGCCGCCAGCGTCGCGCCCAACTGCTCCACGGCGCCATCTTCCGGCAGGAGGGTGACCGTGCGCCCCGTCAGGAGGGGCATATACAGGCTGGTGATGGTGAGGTCGAAACCGAGCGGCGAATGCACCGGCGCGCCCGCGCCCTCCTGCACCGCATAGGCGTCTACGCCCCAGCGCAGATAGTTGAACAGGCCGTGGTGATCCAGCAGGACCCCCTTGGGCCTGCCGGTGCTGCCCGAGGTGTAGATCACATAGGCCAGGTTACGGGGCGTGGTGAGGAGGAGAGGATTGCTCCTGTCTTGATCGGCAAAACCTTCCGGCTCCAGCACGATCACATTCAGCCCCTGCCCCTCCAGGCGCGGAGCGAGCGACGGTTGGGTGAGCACAAAGTGGACGTTGGCATCTTCCAGAGTGAAGGCGATGCGCTCCTGCGGGTATTCGGGGTCGAGGGGGAGATACGCCCCGCCCGCCTTCCACACCCCCAGTACGCCCACCACCATCTCCACGGAGCGCTCCACATACACGCCCACCAGCGTCTCCGGGCCTACTCCACGCTTCCGAAGAGCAAGCGCCAACTGATTGGCCTGCCGATTGAGTTCGCGATAGGTGAGGTATTGGTCCTGGAAGCGGAGGGCGACCGCCTCCGGCGTGCGCTCCACCTGCCGCTCGAACCAGGTAGGAATGCAGACCTCCTCATCCCAGGCTACCGAGGTGGCGTTGAACTCCTCCAGCCACTGATGGCGTTCCGCCTCGGTCAGCAAGGGGAGTGAGGCGATCTTCCGGTCGGGATCGGAGGCGATGCCCTCCAGCAGCACTTCCAGGTGGCCGAGCATCCGCGTCATATCCGCGCACTCGTAGCGGCTGACATCGTAGCTTAACACCAGGGTGAGTTGTCGGCCAGGAACTGCCAGCAGCATCAGGGGAAAATTTGCGGAGGATTCACTCCCGACCGAGCGGACCTTCAGAGCGCCGCCCGGTTCGGGATCTTCTCCCGGCTCCTGAACGGAGGAAACTGTCGGGGTATTCTGTACCACCACCAGGCTATCGAAGAGGGGAGTGCCGCGCGGTATGTCGCTCCAGCCCTGGACCTGGATGAGGGCGCTGTACTCATACTCCCGCAACTCCAGCATGCTCTCCTGCAACTGCTGCAGCCACTCCACCAGCGACGCAGAGCCGGGCACGCGCACACGCACGGGCAGGCTGTTGATGAACATGCCCACCATCGTCTCAACACCCGCGAGCGAAGCGGGGCGTCCAGAGACGGTCGCGCCGAAGAGGACATCCTCCTCCCCGCTGTAACGGCTGAGCAGCAGCGCCCAGACGCCTTGAACCAGAGTGTTGATGGTCAGGCGGTGGCGGCGCGCCAGGGCTTGAAGCGCCGCACTCGTCTCCTCCGAGAGCCGTATCTGCAGCCGAACGGGGAGGTCCGGCCCCGGCTGAGCGCCGGGGGATCTGTCCACCGGCAGCGCGGTCGGATGGGTGAAGCCGGCCAGGGTACGCCGCCAGTAAGCCTCTGCCCGCGCCGGATCCTGCGCTTGCAACCACCCGATGTAATCCCCAAACGGTCGGACCGGAGGCAATGCGATCCGTTCCCCTCTGCGGTGCGCCTCATAGGCGACGCCCAATTCGTTAAGCAGTTGGGAAGTCGACCATCGGTCCAACAGGAGGTGGTGTACGGTCCAGACGAAGTGCCAGGATGCCGGGCCGGTGCGGATCAGCGTCATGCGCATCAGAGGCGCTTGCGAGATCTCTATACCCTGTGTGCGATGCGCGTGCAGAACCTCCTGGATCCGCGCCTGCTGCGCGCCCTCGGACAGGTGGCTCTCATTCCGATGCTCCAGCGGAAGCTCCACACTGCCATGCACCACCTGCAGGGGCTCTTCCAGTCCCTCCCAGTGGAACGAGGTACGAAGCACCGGATGCCGCTCGATCAGATACCGCCAGGCTCCCTCGAAGGCGTCCGTATCCAGCATGCCCTGCAGGGCAAATACCTGCTGGTCCAAATACGCGCTGGTCTCCTCCGCGTAGAGGGTATGGAAGAGCATGCCCCCCTGCATCGGGGACAGCGCATAGACGTCTTCGATCTGGTCTTCTCTCATGTTTCCTGAAAGTAACCTCGTTTCAGGAGGATTATCTCTTGTTAATTTTGGTCATCAGGCGGTCCAACGCCTGCTGGCTGACCCGCGCCTTCGGAAAGTCGGAGGGGGTGTATCCGCCCGCTTCAGGGGACTGGCAGTGCGCGATCAGCCTGCGCAGTGCGGCCAGGTAATCCTCCGCCAGACGCTCCACGGTCGCCTGGTGATGCACCTGTTCGCTATACACCCAGGTCACATAAAGGCAGTCGTCCCGCACCAGGCTGATGACTTCCAGCAGGTGGCTCCTCGCCGCATTTGGGCTGAACGACAGCCCGACCGACTCCCGCGCTGCCGAGAGGACGCCCGAATCTTGGATTACCTGGTCGAGTTGACCATGGTAGTTGAAACTTACTCTGGGCTGCGGCACAGCGTCCAGGTTCCGCTTTATGTCCGGATCGGAAGCGAGGTAGCGCAGCAAGCCATATCCCACGCCATGTGTGGGGATGCTGTGCAGCGTCTCCTTCACGCGTTTCAATGCCTCGCCCAGATCCTCATTTGCCGGCAGTTCCAACAGCACGGGATATAGGCTTGTGAACCAGCCCACCGTCCGGGAGACATCCACATCCTCGAACAGCGCTTCACGCCCATGTCCTTCCAGGTCCACCAGCAGCCTGCGCTCTCCTGTCCATGTACGAAACGCCTGCGCCAGGGCGGTCATCAGCACATCGTTGATCTGGGTATGGTAAACGACTGGCACCTCCTGCAGCAGCGCCTGCGTCTCTTTGGCTCCCAACGCCACACGCACGGCGCGCTGGGAACCCACTGTATTGGAACCGCCTGCCACATCCCTTGGAAGATCTGCCCCATCGCCATTCAGCGATTCCCAGTAGCCGAATTCCTTCTTGAGCGCTTCCGAGTGGGCATACTCCACCAGTCGCTGCGCCCAGTGCTGGAAACTCGTCGTTTTGGGGGGAAGCGCTATCGTCTCACCGCGCCCCAACTGCTCCAGAATATGCCCCAGATCCTCCAGCAGCACCCGCCACGACACCCCATCCATGCACAGGTGGTGGAGCGCCAGCAGCAGACGCGCGGGCTGCTCCGGGCCAAGATCGAAGTACGCTGCGCGCAACAGCGGCCCCTGGCCCAGATCCAGGCTCGCCTGCAGTTCCGAACAGGCTCGCGTGATGGCCTCGCCCTGCTCCGCCTCGGCAACGCCGGATAGGTCTCTTATTGTAAAGACCGGATGGGTCTCCTCAGCGGCGTTGTTCTGCTCCCAGCCGGCCTCTGTACGCACAAAGCGCAACCGCAGCGCATCATGGTGCGCTACCAGCGCGGATACCGCCCGCTCCACCTGCGCTGCCGACACCGAGCGATCCAATACCAACAGGCGCGCCTGGTTGAAGTGATACGCTTCCACCCGATCCTGCTCGAAGAACCAGCGCTGGATGGGGGTCAGCGGAACAGGCCCAGAAGCCGTGCCCTGCTCGCTCTGCAACTGCGGTCCGGTTCCGGCCACGGCAGCCAAGGCGGCGATGGTCTGATGCTGAAAGACCTGGCGCGGCGTAAGATGGAGGTCGGCCTGGTTGGCGCGCGCGATGATCTGGATACTGAGGATGGAATCGCCGCCTAACTCGAAGAAGTTGTCATGGATGCCCACCTTCGGCAGACGCAGCACCTCACTCCAGATCTTCGCTAATGCCTCTTCCGTTGAAGTGCGCGGCGCCTGGTACTCTCGCTCGCCTACCGGTCGAGCGCCATCGGGCGCGGGGAGCGCCTTTCTGTCGATCTTGCCATTGGGTGTGAGAGGTATCGCCTCCAGAAACACAAACGCCGAGGGGATCATGTACTCCGGAAGCGTCACCCCCAGATGCCCACGCAACTCCCCAACCCCCAACCCTCCCGCACGCAACACCACATACGCGACCAACCGCTTGTGCCCGGCCACATCCTCACGCGCCAGCACAATCGCATCGGCAACCTGAGCATGCTCCCGCAAACGCCGCTCGATCTCTCCGAGTTCAATGCGGAAGCCCCGGATCTTCACCTGGTGATCCATCCGACCCAGGAAGGCGACATTCCCATCTCGGAAGTATTTGCCCAGGTCGCCCGTCCGGTAGAGACGTCCTCCCGGTTTCCCGAACGGATCCGCCACAAAGCGCTCGCTCGTCAACTCCGCTCGGTTCAGATACCCCCGAGCCAGACCCTCCCCTCCCAGATAGATCTCGCCCGACACCCCTACCGGAACCGGCTGCATCCGAGCATCCAGCAGGTACAACTGGGTGTTGGAGATCGGACGGCCAATCGTGGCTACTCCCTGCGGATGCCGGAGCGTGAAGGTCGAGTAGGTGGTGTCCTCCGAGGGACCGTACAGATCGTAGACTTTGCCCACTCCTGCTGCATACAACCGATCCGCCAACTCCGTCGAGAGCGGCTCGCCTGCCAGGTTCACCGTCCGCACCGAGGAAGGAATGGCTCCCTGGTTGAGCAACTCGGTAATCGCCGAAGGAACGGTGTTGATGAGAGTGACCTGATCCCGAGCGGGCATCTGAGGCAGCGCCAGAGCATTCGGAGCCAGGAGGATCTTGCCTCCCACACTCAGGGGCAGGAAGATCTCGAAGACGGAGAGATCGAAGCAGAGGGAAGTGGAGGCGAGCACTCCAGAGAGTTCCTCCGGTGAATAGCGAGTGGCGGCCCACTGCAGGAGGCGGGTGGCGGAGGCGTGCGCGATGGCGACGCCCTTGGGACGTCCCGTGGAACCGGAGGTGTAGATCAGATATGCCAGGTTGTCGGCTGTCACATTGGAAACGGGTGCCTCCTGGCTGAAAGAGAAAATCGTATTCCCATCCGTATCCAGGCAGAAGCGTTTGCCCTCATAGTCCGGGAAGTGGTCCAGGAGTGGCTTCTGGGTAATCAGCAGCGGGGCCTGGGTATCCTCCAGGAGGAAGGCGAGACGCTCCTGGGGATAGTTGGGATCGAGGGGCAGGTAGGCGGCTCCGGCTTTGAGGATTCCCAGCATCCCGACGAGCATGTCTAAAGAGCGTTCGACACACAGCCCTACCATCTGTTCCGGCCCGATGCCTTGCTCGTGCAGGAAATGTGCGAGTTGATTGGCCCGATGGTTGAGTTCCCGGTAGGTGAGTTGCTGATGCTCAAACTGGGCAGCGATGGCCTCGGGAGTGCGCTCTGCCTGCTGCTGAAAGAGTTGGTGGATACAGAAGTTGGGATAGTCTACGGCGGTCTGGTTCCACCCTACCAACAGTTGTTGGCGCTCTGCCTCCGTCAGCAGGGGCAGGCGAGAGACCTTCTCATTGGGATTGGCGACGATGGTTTGGAGGAGTGTCTGGAAGTGTCCGAGCATCCGCTCGATGCGATCTGCATCGAACAGATCTGTGTTGTACTCCAGTTCCAGTTCCAGCCCCCCCGTGCTTTCGGAGGCGAAGAGGCTGAGGTCGAATTTCGCGGTCGCACCCGCTGTCGGGATCTCCTCGACCTGCAATGCCCCCAATTTCCATCGGCTCTGAGGTAAGTTCTGCAACGCGAACACGACCTGAAAAATCGGTGAGTGGCTGAGACTGCGCTCCGGCTGCAACTCCTCCACCAGCTTCTCAAACGGCAGATCCTGGTGGGCAAAAGCGCCTAATGCTGCCTCCCGAACCCGCCCCAGCAGTTCGATAAAATTCGGGTCGCCCGATAGCTGGGTTCGTACCGCCAGGGTATTGACGAAGAAGCCGATCAGCCCCTCCACTTCGGTCTGAGTACGATTGGCGATGGGGGTTCCGATGACAATATCTTCCTGGCCACTATAGCGCGCGAGCAAGATGTTGAAGACGGCGAGCAGCGTCATGAAGAGAGTGCTCCCTTCTCGCTGCCCCAACTGCTTTACGGCTTGAGAAAGCTCCGGCGGCAGAGTCGTGCGCGTAAGAGCGCCCTCGAAGGTCTGTAAGGGCGGACGTGGACGATCCGTGGGCAGTTCCAGCAGCGCAGGCGCGCCCGCAAGGTGTTCCTTCCAGTAGGCGCTCAGACGCTCCAACTCCTCTCCTGCCAGCCAGTTGCGCTGCCAGGCGGCATAATCGGCATACTGGATCGGCAAATCCGGCAGAGGCGAGGGCAGCTCGGAGCAGAATGCGTTGTAGGCAGCAGTCAACTCTTTTGTAAGCACATCCTGCGACCAGCCATCCGAGACGATGTGATGCAGTGTCAGCAGCAGGATGTGCTGCTCTGTTTCCAGCCGCAGCAGAGCAGTGCGGAAGAGAGGGCCGTGCTCCAGATCGAAGGAGCGGCGCGCTTCCGCGCGTATCAGCCGGCGCGCCTCCTCCTGACGTTTGACGAGCCCCATGGAAGAGAGATCCGTCAGAGGCAGGTCTTGTGGCGCGAATTTCTGAATGATCTGGATGGGTTCGCCCTCGGAGACGGCAAAGACCGTCCGTAAGGCTTCATGGCGTTGCACCAGTAGGTTGAGGCTCTGTTGCAGGGCATCCATATCCAATGCACCGGTCAGGCGCAAGGCCACGGGAATATTGTAGGTCGTATTGCCCGGCTCATACCGATCCAAAAACCACAAGCGCTGCTGCGCAAACGACATCGGCAACGCCTGGATGCGAGCTGCCGGCAACAGCGGCGGCATCGGGTTGGCCGTTTCGTCGCGCGCCTCTGCAATCCTCTGCGCCAGCCCTGCGATTGTAGGCGTCTCAAAGAGGGCCTGATAAGGCACTTCTACCTGGAATGTGAGACGAATGCGCGCGATAACCTGCATGGCCAATAGGGAGTGTCCGCCCAACGCGAAGAAGTTGTCGTGGATCCCCACCTGCTTGCTACCCAGCAAACCGCTCCAGATCGCACACAAACCCGCCTCCAGGGGAGTGCGAGCTGCCACATATTCTGCTACTCTGGATACCGCCGCC
>DATGIG010000273.1:0-2142 GCA_035295825.1 Chthonomonadaceae bacterium
AGCGCCGGGGCTCCACTGGTCCAGCTTCTCGTGGTAGATCACCACGGAGATGGGCAGGCCCAGCCCGCCCAGCGACTTCGACAGGAGCAGGATGTCCGGGACGATCCCCTCGTGCTCGAAGGCGAACCACTTGCCCGTGCGCCCCATCCCGCTCTGGATCTCATCGCAGATCAGCGGAACGTCGTGCTTCCGGGCATAACCCGCTATGGTCTTCAGCCAGCCCTTCGGGGGCACAATCGAACCGCCCTCGCCCTGGATCGCCTCGACGATGATGGCCGCCGGCTTGGTGATACCGCTATGGCCGTCTTCCAGCGCCGAACCCAGCATGTGGGCGCAGGCGTGTCCGCAGATCCCCGGCTTGAGCTTCAGCGGGCAGCGAGTGCAGTTCGCATAGGGCATAAAGTGCACACCGGGCAGCAGCGCCCCCAGCTTCTCCTTGGGCGCGGTGGCGCCCATCAGGGCGAGCGGCCCCTGCCCCATGCCATGGTACGCCCCCTGAAAGGCGATCACCTCATGCCGCCCGGTCGCCGTCTTGGCGAGTTTGATGGCGGCATCCACCGCATCGGAGCCGGTGGGGCCGCAGAACTGGATCCGGCCATGCTCGCGCAGCTCCTGCGGCAGGATGTCGAAGAGGGTCTCCACAAAGCGGTTTTTGGGTTCGGTGGGGAAGTCGAGGCTGGAGACGATGTGGTCGGTGTCCAGGAAGCGCCGCACAGCGTCCAGCACATACGGGTTGTTATGCCCGACGCCCAGCGTTCCCGCGCCCGCCAGGCAATCGAGAAAGAGGTTGCCATCCACATCCATGAGGGTCGCGCCGCGCGCCTGGGCGGGAGCAATCGGCAGGCCACGCGGATAGGTGCGGGCGTTGGACTCGCGGCTGCTCTGCCGGGCCAGGAGTTCAGAGGACTTCGGACCGGGCAACGGGGTCATGACATACGGTGCGTCCGAAAATGAGAGGCTTTCCAGTGTGTCGAGACAGGGCTTGGTTGCGATCATGGTTCAGGATTCCTTCCTGGTCGGTGGGATGAGTCCAGTATAATCACCGACTCCTAACGAACTCCTAAAGAATGGAAACTGCAGAAAAAACGGAATGACGCGAAGCAGGAGAGGGAGTGATGGGTTGCTGTTGCGATACGAATAGCATAGCAAAGAACAGATCGGGGCGCTATAGGAAATTACACAGCCGGGTTATGAGGTTATCCATAATCCCTATAGAAGAGGAGGAACCGCTCTGCCCCGAACAGCAACAAGACGCGGGGCGCCTCCCGCCGCCCCGAGGTAAATTCGGCACGGCGGGAGGCGCGCTATTCCAGGAGCCTAAGGCAGAGTAGGCGCAGGCAGGTGGCCGAATGCCTGCTCCAGCGAGAGGCCGATGCCCAGCACGGTCTCGTCGCTCCCCTCCAGGCCGTCCAACTCCAGGCCGACCGGCAGGCCGTCGTCCGTAAGGCCGATGGGGAGGCTCAGCCCCGCCAGGCCGGCATACGAGCCGGGCACGACATTCTGGGAGTAGATCAGAGTGGTGGGAAACTGCTGGCCGTTGAGTGTCACCGTGACATCCTGCCCGATGGGCCGGGCCGGAAGGAGGGTCGTCGGGAAGATCATGCCGTCAATCCGGGCAGCTTGCATCACGTTCACGTAGGCATTCCGAAGGGTATCGCGCGCGGCGAGGCCGGCCTGGTACGCCTGCGGCGTGACCGCCAGCGGCGCGCCCGGCACAAAGAACTTGAAGAAGATCCCGCGCACATCCGGGCTGGCGATCTGGTTGGCGACATCCAACAGGGTCAGGGGCGGCTGCATGTTCTGAAAGTAATCGGTCAGATTGATAGGCGCTTCGTAGAAGCCGACCGAGAAGCGCAGGGCGGCGATAGTCGCGGCGAAATCCGTCGGCTGCATCACGCTGACGTCCACGATGGTGACGCCGTGCCGCTCCAGCTTCTCCAACGCCGCTTCAAAAAGCGTGGAGACGGCCGGGTCCACATTACTGACGAAGTTGGCGCGATCCACCCCGAGGCGTAGCCCCCGAAGCGGAACGGCATGGACATGCGATCCCTGATCGGAGAGGATGGTGTCGAGCAGAACCAGGTCCCGCACGGAGCGTGCCATGGTCCCCACCCTATCCTGGGTATTGGAGATCAGTACGAT
>DATGIG010000274.1:0-3080 GCA_035295825.1 Chthonomonadaceae bacterium
CTCTGACGGACCCGACCAATCCCAATCTGGTGTTCCCGAACCTGAACGCGCCGCCGTTCGGTGGGGAGGACTTCCAGACCAACCTGATCATGCCGGAACCGTGCCCGTTCATCAGCGCCAGCTTGCCGCCCTGCTCGGTCATCCGTCCGATCTCTCCGCATCTGGTGACCGCCATGGGCGCCGTCAAAGGCCTGACAGCGGATGGCCTGTTCATCGGCCAGTCGCCGGATTTCTTCGATATGCTGACGACCCTGGCCCGCGAAGCGGACGCGGCCGTACGCGGCCTGTAATCCCTGGGGCGAATCTCGGCTTGGGTGTGACAACGGCAAAAGTGGTTAGAACATCCACGGTCAAATGGCTTACGAGGGTGGATGAGCGAGCCGTTACAGAGTCGCCGCCTGTACGAACCTGCGCAGGTTCGTACAGGCGGCGGCGCATAAAGGCGAATGGGACACTTCCGAGACAAATCGCAGGCGTTCTTCGACTACATGACCAGTCTAGCACAAGCCGCGGATGCGGCACGAATAGGTGGTGATTAAGCGACACCAGACTTTGATAGTGGAGTGCAAGGATCCCCCTGATATGGCAGCATGGTATCTCCAGAGGCAACCTCGGCGAAACCATGCTGCCAGGAAGAAACCATACCAATTCTATTGCTGGCGCCCCATGCCGACCTGTCCCGAGTCGTCATTCGGGCAGAGGGCGCCTCACACATTACAATCGAACGCGACGGTTCTCTGGCGCTGGAAACGGCTGCCGGTACGTTGCGGCAGGCGCTGCCCAGAACGTGGGAGCAACTGCCCAATAGAAAGACTCGCCTGCTTGCCTGCCGCTTCCGCAGGATCGACGCGCGGCGGTACGGCTTCGTTGCACCCGGACATGATCCTGCCCGCCGGCTGGTCGTGGATCCAGGCCTGGAATGGGGCACCTACGTGGGCGGATCCCTCAGAGCGTCCGTGCGCACGGTCGCGCCGGTCCGCGATGGCAGCGGAGACGTGCTCATCGCCGGATTGACCACTGCCCCTTAAGGCAACGGCTCCCTGTTTGCTTTATGGGGACGGTTCCATAATTCTCAAGACCGGCCGGCCGCCTACGTTTTTGAGCGGCAGGAAGACCTTGTGCGTTCGAGGATCGACCGAGATGGTGTGCGCGTTGGGCGCGAAAATGTTTCCTACGGGGAGCAGGGTGGGGCCTTGCTCCTCAAAGACCGAGACAGTGCCTGATTCGGAGGAGACATAGAGCCTTTGCGAGGACGGGTCAAACGCCAGAACATCGGGGTCCTTGCCGACGGAGAAAGTAGCCGTTGCCTTCGCAGGAGACGAACATCAGCCGGTGCAGGGAGTCCATTGTGAAACCGTGTGGAAAGTCGCTGCCCGGCAGCGGATAGCGGGCCACAATACGATCCGTCTTCGGGTCGATGGCCGCCATCTCGTTTCGGGTCTGCACAGCCACGAAGATGCGATGGGAAACCGGATCGTAATGCGTGTTACCGGCTTCGCCACCCAGCGGAATGCGGTCCAGACGCCTGTTCGCGCGGGCATCTATCACAAGGTCCGCCCCTCCCGACTCATCCGAAACGAAGACCTTGCCTTCGTCCGGAGAGTAAGCCAGGCCGTCGGGAAACCGCGCGCCGGAGATGCGGGCCAGGATTTTGAGGTGGCCTGCGTCCACGGCGACCACCTCATGGCTGCCCGCGGCGGAAGCATAGACCCGATTCAACTCCGGCACAAAAAGAACACCGGTAATGCTGGGAAAACCAGGCAGATTGGCAATCACCTGATTAGTTTTCGTATCGAAGACGACCAGGCGCCCATCGCCCATGTGAGAGAGATAGAGCCTGCCTGTCTGCGGATCGAAGCTCTGGTAATCGAATCGGGTCGCGCCGCCGGGCAGGGGAATATCCGCGACCTTCTTCAGCACAGGCGGCCGGGCGCTCAGGAGAACGCCCGGCTGTCCGGGATTGGCCGTTAGGAGCAAGGCGGTCAAGAGGAGCAGGTAAGGGCTTCGCATGGGAACCTCATCAGAGACGGCGAGCCGACAGCCTTTCTTTCGTCGCCCGCGCCAGAGGCTCAAGCGCCGAATCCGGGAAAGGATACACGGAGCTGACGTTGATTTCACACAGGACGTAGGTATCCTCCCCGGAAGCAGTCCTGGGGCCGTAGAGGAGATCGGCATCCCAGAGGAGCGGGAGCGAGCGGGGTTCGATTGCGAGTGCCTGGCAGAGGGCATCCAGCCACTCGTCTTCCATCTTCTGTTTAATGGCCTGATAGTCGAGTGTCGTGGGTGGATAGTAAAGCCGCGGACCGGGCTGGGGAGCATCAGCGGGAGTGCCGCCGGGAGGGGCAGGGTACAACGCATTGATCGCCTGATGGCCGAACCCCGCCACCTCGTTCCCGACCAGATAACAGCGGACCATCCCCTCGGTCAGGCGTTCCTGGTAAGCCTGGTCTATGATGCGGCCGGAACCCGCGAAATAGGCTTCACATTGCACAAGGAACTCATCGAGCGGAACGTCCTGCTCGATGCTGCCGCGCAGCGCATGACGGACACGCACGTGCGCCGGATCGGAAGGATGCCGCTCGACTTTCCAGACGCCATTGCCGCCGTTGCCCCGGTACTGCTTCAGCACGCGCGGCTTTCCCTCTTCCAGGCGCCGGGGTAGCTGCTCGCGGAACTCTTCTAGGGTCGTATAGAGATGCGTGTCCGTGCCCCAGCTCATGTCCCGCGCTTGAAACAGGACTTCCTTGGTCCCCATCTTCAGGATAACATCTGGATGCGCGCTGACGAAGACCCCTTCGTCCGCGACTTGCCGAAGCAGCGCGTCAAGGACGGTCCTATCATGCCCATGCTCGATAGGGTTTACCCAGACGAGAACGCCATCCACACTCAACAGTTGCTCGCGCACCTCTTCCGCGAAGTCGTCGCAGTAGACAGCCGGCTCCGCTTCTACCCCAACCGCGCGCAGAGACGCAGCGGCGCCTCGAAGATGGTTCGTATTCAGATCGGCCGTCTCGCGGGCCTCGCGGTCGCCATGCCACAGGAGTGCGACACGATGCTTTTTTTCGGTCAATTTGTTGGCT
>DATGIG010000275.1:0-4672 GCA_035295825.1 Chthonomonadaceae bacterium
CCAGAGGCTGGGCCTCAAGATGATAAAGCGCGCCGAGGGGGCAGCGGACATCACCGTCTATTGCGAACCGGCTATCCCTGAGGTCCTCAAGGCCACGTTCCTCCGCTATATCCATGACCACCTGAAGGCCAAGGACCCGGATCTGGAACTCCAGCGGCACTACTCCTGCCCACGGTGCGGAAAACCCATCAAGGATCAGGATGCCGTGAACTTCCGGCTGGCGCAGAAGAAAAAGGACATTCCCTGCGCCTACTGCGGCGCGAAGGTGCTGCTGCTCGATCTGATCCAGACAAAGTTCGCCTCTGTGGAGGTACAACAAACCACCCAGGAGATGGCGGCAAGGGCGCTTGCCAGCATAGACAACGAGAGCCGGGAACTGATCCTGGTCGGCCATGCCTTCGCCATTGCGGGCGAAGCCGGGCAGATCTTCCGCCCCATTCCCAACTCCGACTGGGGCATTGACGGCGAGATCGAGTTCAAGAACGACAAAGGCGAGGCCAGCGGAAAGCGGGTCTATCTGCAACTCAAGTCCGGCGATTCGTATCTCCACGAGCGCAAAACCGACGGCCAGGAGATCTTCCGCATCAAGGACCCGCGCCACGCCGAATACTGGCAGGCGCACGCCTATCCCGTCATGCTGGTCATCCGCACCTCGGACGGCCAGATCCGCTGGATGAACGTCACCGACTACCTGAAGCAGCGCGGCAGCAAAGTGAAGCAGATCCTCTTCGATGGTGAACCCTTTACCGCCTTAAGCGTCGTCCGGCTTCGTGATAGGGTGTGGCCCCCACCCCCGACCCCATCCCCCATAAATGGGAGAGGGGGGACTCTATGATGATAGCGAGTAATTGACACGAGGCGAAATGATGGAAAGCAATCGTTTCCGCCCCAACCTCTCAAGATTGTAAAGCCTGTCAGAATGGAATCTCCCCTCTCCCATTTATGGGGGATGGGGTCGGGGGTGGGGGCCGGGGTGGGGGCCAGCAGGGAATATCCCCGCAATTGGGGAATTACGCGGTAGCAAGTTCAGGGAGGGTGGAGGCAAAGACAGGCGATGAAAACGGGGAGTGGGAGAGGGCGATGGCTATGGGGCGGGCTGCTGGCGGGACTGCTGGCGCTGGCCCTGATCCTGTTTGTGACGCACCGCCCGACGCTGCTGGAGCGGGCGAAACAGCTTCCGACCTCCGGCAACCTGCCCCTGCTGGAACTCAATGTCTCTCCGGACGGCAAATGGGAAGCTACGATGGAGGATTCCGCTCGCATCCGGGTCCAGGAGCGGGAGGGGGAGAGGAGTTTTCGCTGGGATTCTGTTCACACCGACCAGCAGGGAAACGCCCAGGCGCTGGCGGAGGTGGCCTGGCTGCCGGACAGCCGTCGCTGGATAGGGCGCGTCGAGGAGACCCCGGAGAAGGCCCTCCTGTTTAGCGTGGATATACCGGGTGGGCGCGGCGTTCCTGTCCCCCTCCCGAAGGGCACGCAGATGCTGCTTGGGATCACGGCGGACTATCGCCTGTTTACCAGCGACGTGAACCCGCACCCCGATACGAGCCAGAATCCTCCTCCCCCGCCGGGCACGCCCCCTCCCGCCCCGCCGACGGCGCTCACCATCAACACGGTGGGCCTCTATCCCAACAACACGCCGGAGAGCCAGGTGACGATCCCCCTGCCCGCTAACATGGAACTGCACGACCTGGTGCTCTCGCCCCAGGGAGATCGCCTGCTCTGGGTCTTCTCCGCCACACGCGCCCCTAATTTCGGTGCATTCCTGACGCGCATCTTTCCCTTCTTGAAGAGCCGCTTCACGCCCCGCACGGTCGTCAGCCTGCAGGTCAGCCGCCTGGACGGCAAGGACCGCCATGAGATCGGCTATATGGATGGCGACGCCAGCAAGGGCGATCCTATCGACCATGTCCGATGGGCGCAGGATGGCAAACGGGCCGGGTTCCTGTACAACAGCACGCTCTACGCCGTACCCGTGGACTGACCGGTTCAGGCGGGCGCTTTCGCTGCCGCCTCGCGGGCCTCTTTGCGCTCCTCCGTCGCCTTGCAGGTGCGGAGCCAGACGTTGTCGGAGGTCTTATCGTAGCCCTTCCACGCGTAGGGGTCCACCCCGGCGACCGGCACAATGCCGCGCCGATCCGCCATCGCGACGTGCTCCCCCTCCTTCAGGCTCCAGGGCAGCAGCGACCAGGCGTTCATGTAGTGGTTCACCAGCACCCGTCGGTAGATGTTGCTCCGGTTCTTAAAGGAGCGGTGGAGCAGATAGCCGTTGAAGAAGACCACCGTGCCCGCCTCCACCTCCACGGGGATCGCCCCCGAATCGTCGAAGCCGTAGCTCTCCTGGCCGAAGTCGAACTCGTCCGGGTTGCCGTGGTTGTGCATGGGATAGAGGTAGCCCATCCGGTGCGAGCCGGGCAGGATCCAGAGGCAGCCGTTCTCCTGGGTCGCGTCGTCGATGGCGGTCCACGCGCCGATGAGGGAGCGGTCGCGGGTGGGGATATAGATCTCGTCCTGATGCCACGCCTGTCCCTGGAAGTTCGGCGGCTTCACGAAGAGCATGGACTGCATGCACTTGACGCTGCCGTCCCAATAGGGCACATGCGCGGCAGTGATCTGGCTCAGGACGCCGCAGATGTGCGGGTGCTTCACATGCTTGAGCATCACCGGGCTGATGTAGTGGGGCTGATGGATGCAGAGGATCTCATGCAGCGCCTGCTCGTCGGTGAAGTCGGCGGGCAGCGGCTTAAAGCTCTCACAGGGATAGCCGCCTCGCGCCAGAAACGTCGTATCCCGCTTCAACTCCTCGATCTCGTCCGGCGTTGTCAGGTCCGGGACCACCAGATACCCCTGCTCCACAAAGAAGCGCACCTGCTCCTCGGTGAGCGGCTTCGGCACGACGATAGGTTCGCTTGCATTCACGGTCTCTCTCCTTCCACGCTCCCCGCCACCCACGCCGACGGCGCTGCGTGCTCTCCCCTGCCAGGCGGCAGAGGCGTTTCAAAACTCAAAATCGAGGGCCAGCACCTCGGCGCGGATGGGATTGATAAAGTTCTGGACGACATGCTGATGGTTCGGATGCGGCCCGTAGGCTTCGAGGGCAGCGCGGTCCGGAAAGCGGACGACGAGGCCGTGAGTATAGCCCTGAGCCCGGTCGGAGAAATTCTCGCCGCAGGAGAGATCGAGAATGCCGGGGACTGTATCTTTGAGGCCACGCAGGGCTTCGACGGCGGCGGCGATGGCTTCGGGCGCGGCATCGTTCTGCCAGCGGAAGAGGACAATATGCTCAATCATGAAAAGCTCCTTCTGATGGGAATGACCTCTCTATTTTACCGCTTTACCGCGTAAAGATTTCTCCCTCGCTCTCTTGACAGGTAAATCCCCGCATGTTATACTTATCCCAGGTTTGACCAAGCCCTTGGTCTTGCTCTAAAAGGGAGCAAAGTGGGATCGAAAACGACCTCGGAGCGACCGGGACGGCTCCTATCCGAGCACAGAAAGAGCGATCTTGAAGCCTGAAATTAAGGCGCCGACACTGGGAGATGTGGCGAAGAGCGCGGGGGTTAGCCTCTATACCGCCTCGGTGGTCCTCAACGGCTCGCGCTCCAATACCCGCGTGTCCGAGGCGACCCGGCAGCGTATTGTGGAGGCTGCCGCCGAACTCCGGTACCATCCGAACCTGATGGCCCGCGGCCTCACCAATCGGCGCACCCACTCCCTCGGCGTCTGCTTCGGCGTGATGATGGCGCACGACACGATTACCAACCCGTATGCCTCCCATGTGTTGCAGGGCATCCTGGCGGCCTGTTCGGATCTGGGCTACTGCGTCACCCTCTACACCGAGCGATGGCAGGACGAGGCCACCTCCGCCGTGCGGTTTCGCGACGGTCGGTGCGACGGCCTGATCGTGATCGCGCCTCCGACAGAATCCGATATCGTGCCCGCCCTGGCGACGCTTGGTCTGAAACTGTGCGCTATCGCCTATCCGGCGGAGACATACGGCGTCAATCAGGTGGATGTGGACAATCGGCGCGGAATCGAACTGGCGGTTTCGCACCTGGTGGAACTTGGACACCGTCGGATCGCCCACATTCATGGGAACGCCGATATGGCGAGCGTGCCCACACGGCGTGAGGCGTTTGTCGCGGCTATGGCGCGCGCGGGCCTTCCGCTATACGATCACTATATCCAGGCGGGAAGCTACGATGGCATGGGGATAGACGAGGCCATCGAGCGCCTATTTGCCCTGCCCGACCCGCCCACGGCGCTTATTGCAGGCAACGACACGATCGCCATCGCCGCGATGGCCGCGTGTCGCGAAAGGGAGATCCGGATCCCCGAACAGTTGTCCCTCGTCGGCTTCGACGGCTCTCTCTCCGGAGAGTTGGTGACACCGCCGTTGACGACGATCAAGCAGCCGCTCCATGAGATCGGAGCGACTGCCGCGAAGCTGCTGATTGCCGAGATTATCGGCAAGAATGACGACGCGCGGGGGCATCTGTTAGCACCGGAACTGGTTGTGCGGGGCTCGACCGGGCCGCCGCCAACCCGCTGTACAATGTAGCACAGCATATGCAGGAGGAACATCGATGAACTTCTCAAGAAATTCTCGTCCCCCCAATGGAGCCATGAGCGGCTTCACCTTAATCGAACTGCTCGTCGTCATTGCTATCAT
>DATGIG010000276.1:0-2446 GCA_035295825.1 Chthonomonadaceae bacterium
CCGGTCTTGTCGGATCCTGGATTGCCGTTCGCACCAATCGCACCTTCGTCGGGGCAGGCATAGATTTGCAGGTTCTTCACATACGGATTAAGGTCGATCTGCGGGCCGCGCATCGCTACACCGAATTGCTGGGCAGTGGCGGGGCCGACGGCCCAGACATCCTGTTCGCCAAAATTCAGGGCTTCATCGTAGTCCTGCGCGTACATGAGAGCCGCCAGGGCGAACTGCTTGCAGTTGGAAGTGCACGAGGCGATGCGCGCTTGCTCGCGCGCCTGTGCGAATACCGGAAAGAGAATCGCGGCGAGAATCGCGATAATTGCGATCACCACGAGCAGCTCAATGAGGGTAAATCCTTGGAGATTTCTCCGCAGAGAGGTATGAGGCACAGACGTAGCTCCTTTTCTTTGTTAATATCTCGGTGTCTCTACTATCTTATGACATAGTGATGACATCGAAATATTATCGGAACATTAAGCGAACACTAAGATTTGATTAAGGTTTACTCACATTGACGGTCCACTCTTTCGGCTGCATCCATCCATTCCGCTGGCTCTGGCGCAGGAGGAACCGGTCTCTTGCCTCCGCGACCCGCTTCGCCTCCCCCGCCAACCTCTCTTCTGGTTCGGTATCGGCTTCGTCTTATTGGTGCAAAGCCCCAGCCATATTCACCGCTACCTCCCTGCCTTTCTGGAACTGCCGACCCAGGAGATCCCTCTGTTGGATGGCAGCCGCCTGCCTGCGCCCTGGCGTGGTTTGGGGCTTATCGAGTTCGACCTGCTGTTCTGGCTGATCGGCATCGTCTATCTGTTGCCGAAAGAGGTCGCACTGAGCTGCTGGGTCTTCTATTTCGTAGGTCTGTTGGAGAACGTAGGCGCGGTGATGGCGTGCCAGTTGGAAGGGTTGAAGCTGGCGGATGCAGGCGGATTGCGCGGTCGACGCGTTGGCGGCGCGTTGGCCCTGGCCGCAACCCTGGCCGCTCCGCTTGCCATCGTGTGGACGCTGCACACCTTCTACAGCAACGGATTCGAGTCCCTGCATATGGCCCGGCGCTCGACCAGCATGGTCGGCACGCAGATCCACCATGCCTACGCGATTATTGTTGAGCAGCACGACGCGCCGACCGGGCCGCAGTGGGGCGGTATCCTGGCGATAGGCGTGGGGGTGCTGATTACGATTGCCCTCAGTACGCTCCGTACCCAGTTGCCCTGGTTTCCGCTGCACCCCATCGGCTATCTTGCCGCCAACTCCTGGGGAATGCACATCAACTGGGCTTCGTTTTTCCTTGGCTGGCTCATCAAAGTGCTGGTAACCCGCTACGGCGGCCTGAAAGTCTATAACCGGCTGCTGCCGTTTTTCCTGGGACTGCTCGCAGGGGATGCGCTCAGCAATGCCCTGTGGGGCCTCATGGCATGGCTTACGGGAACCGAACGGTGAGAGGCAGCAGTTCCAACACCTCAAAAGAGAAGCGAACAACATTTTCGTGCAAACGCCATTGTCAGGAGACAGGGCGGACCGGCTCACGCAGGAGGGTCAGGATCGCCTGCGGCAACCCAAAGCCCGTTCCAACAACCCGGCAGATAGAAGGAAGCCGTTTGTGTACGTCAGAGAGACGGTCAAAAAAAGGTTTCCGGTTCGTCCTGTGGCGTTGTCTTTTCCTGCATGAGTGCGGTATAATGGCACGGTTTCTCCCGTTGCCCGCACAGTCTCAATGAGCGGATTTCTGAGGGAGCGCCAGGACACAAGGAAATGTCACCCGATTCCAGTCACAGTACCCACGGTCGTCGCGACAGCGCGGAAGGCGCTGACTTGCGGCGGCAGGATCGCCCCTGATCGCTTTCTCTTTTGAGCGTGACAGGGTCATCCTGCGCGCTCGCAACCTTTCCTTCCTTCACGACGACCTCCTGAACCGATGACGCACTCAAGCGGTTGTGATCCCTTTTATCACAACTGCGGGATCGCGTTATCCTGACTACCTGATGGAGGTGTTACCATGCTCTGCAACCTCTTCTGGCGCGGCGCTCCAGGCTGTTTGCGCTTTCGCTCCGCGTTGGGGATGGGCATCGCCTTGCTCCGGTTGGCGGCATCAGGCGCGCGCGCCTTTGGCCGGCAGGAGCCGACGCCCTCTCAAGGCAATCCAAAACCCGCGCAGCCTGGCGCTCCGGATTTGCCGCCTCGCGCCCTCCTGCTCTCTGAAATCAACTCGCAGGCTACTCGCATCGACCAACTGTTATTTCCATATCGCAGCCCGTATGAAGGTCCCAATAGCCTCTGCTCCCGCAGCGGGAATGAGAAGTCCGATACGTACACGCAGTATCTTGGCGTGCGGCTGACGCGGGGATTGGGAGCGTTCGTCACCCCGGCAAGGGCGCGCGGCAATGGTCTGAGTGAGGCGTTGGGCCTGGCGGGTTTTATCCACGGGCACGTAATGCGCAATCCAACGCTCGGG
>DATGIG010000277.1:0-5617 GCA_035295825.1 Chthonomonadaceae bacterium
CCCATCCAATTGACCCGCTTTATCGGGCGCAAGCGGGATATCACCGCCGTGAAGAGGGCGATGACCCAGCATCGCCTGGTGACGCTGACCGGGACGGGCGGCGCCGGTAAGACGCGCCTGACGCTTGAGGTCGCTGCCGCAGCGGCGGACGCTTTTAAGGATGGCGTGCGCCTGGTCGAACTCGATGTCTTGCCCGCAGAGCCCCGTATCCGTCGCCTCCATTCCAATGTGCCCGCTGTGGCGCGTGTCATCCAGGCATTCGCGACGGCCGTGGGGGTCAAAGAGGTGGCGAACACTCCGCTCCTCGAGACGCTGGGGAGCGCCCTCTCATCGAAGAATCTGCTGCTCCTCGTAGATAACTGCGAACATGTGCGCCGATCCTGTGGCTGGCTGATCGAGAAACTGCTGCGAGCCTGTCCCGACCTGCATATCCTGGCGACCAGCCGTGCGCCGCTCACCATTACCGGGGAGCAGGAGTTCGCGGTGTCGCCGCTGCCCACCTTCCCACTGCGCACCACAGCCTCGGTGGAAGCGCGGCTTCAGTCCGATGCCGTGCAGCTCTTTGCCAATCGCGCCCGGCTGGTCAGCGCGGATTTTGTGTTGAGTGCGGAGAATGGGATCGCTGTGGCCCGTATCTGCCGGCGCGTGGATGGGTTGCCGTTCGCCATTGAGCTGGTGGCGGCGCACGTGCGCAACCGCAGCATCCGGGAGATCGAGACCAACCTGCAACAACTGCTCAAATCCGCCTCCGCCGCAGGCGACGGACGGCATCGGAACCTGGAGACACTCATTCTCTGGAGCTATGACCCACTCTCGCCGGAGGCGCAAAAACTGCTGCAACGCCTCTCCGTTTTCTCCGGCAGTTGGACCAGGGAGGCCGCCTGCATGGTCTGCAGCGGGAACGGCCTTGGGGAAGAGAGCATTCCGGAACTCCTCGACGACCTGTGTAACGTCAGCATGGTCATGCGCGTGAAAGTGGGAGAGGAGTATCGCTATCGGCTGTTGGAAACCATCCGTGATTTCGCTCGGGATCGCCTGAAAGACACGGAGGAGGCGGGAGAAGCGCAGGCGCGCCACCTGGACTACTTCCTGGCGCTGGCCGAGGAGGCCGAGCCGCACCTCGCCCGGATCGAACAGCAGGTCTGGCTGGAGCGGTTGGAGGCGGAGCATGACAACTTCCGCGCCGCGCTCACCGGCGGCATGGAGAGTGAAAAGCGCTTCCGACTGGCGGGCGCTCTCGGGCGCTTCTGGGCGAAACGGGGATACTTTGGGGAGGGGCGCTCCTGGCTGGAGAGCGCCCTGAAACAGAGCGAGGCGGTCTCCCCGGATGCCCGCGCCAAAGTGCTGAATGGATTGGGCCTGCTGGATGTGCGGCAAGCCCACTATCCGCAGGCCAGGCGGAGGCTGGAGGAGGCGCTGGCTCTGTATGCGCGGTTGGAAGACCGGCAGGGGCAGAGCGAAGTACTGAATAACCTGAGTACCCTGGAGATGGAGCGCGGGGAGTATCGTCAGGCTCAAGCCTCTCTGGATCTCAGTCTGGGGCTGAAGCGCGCCCTCAACGATACGTGGGGGATCGCAGCGGTGCTGAACAATATGGGCTTGCTCGCCAGCCAGATCGAGGAGTACGAGCGGGCGGAGACCTGTTATCGCGAAAGCATCGCCCTCTATCGCACGCTCAACAACCGGGAGGGGGTCGCTTCCGCCCTGGCGAACCTGGCGGGCATCGTCTATCATCAGGAGAATTACGCGGAAGCCCTCGCTCTCTATACGGAGTGCCTGGAGGTGTTTGAGCAGATCGGCAACCGGTATGCGGAGGCCATCACCCTGTACAATCTGGGGGAGACCTGGCTGGAAATGGGGGATCTGGATCAGGCCGCCGTGTATCTGGAGCGCAGTCTGGCCCTGCGCCAGGAGTTGGGGGATCACGGTGGCGTCGCGTATCCCCTGCAGGGATTGGGCAGGGTTGCGAAATTACGGGGGAATTGGGAGGAGGCCGTGAAATTGTTGGCGCGGTCCAAGGTCATTCGGGACCGGACAGGGATGCATCTATCGGCCCGAGAGGCGCGCCGTTTTGCGGAGTTGCTGGAGGATCTGCGTGCCACGATGTCTCCCCAGAACTTTTCCAGGGCGTGGGAAGCGGAGAGTGTAGTCCGTGAGAGGGAGGCGGGGGGGTTAGGGTAGTACATTGACATTTGGTTGTCGGGGCGCTATTATATGTTTGTTCGCCGGTCATTACTGTTATCCGATGCGCCTTCTCTCCCCCGAGCGTCGCTACGGATGCCATTGACGGACTTCCCTAAAGGAGGGAGCAATCTGCATGAAACAGTCGAGTAAAGTCGTAGAGATCCAGGGTATTCCCATCAACGTCATTACGACCAATCCTTCCAACGGTTTGGGCTTGAATACCATTTTGAAGGGGACTCCTCTTAAGTGTGAGATCACCCCCACTCAACTCCAGGGTGGACCCAATACGATCATGGTGGGGATTAGTATCAAGCCGACCAGCGGGGTAAGCCTCATGGGCTCAGATGGGAAGCGCCTTGCCAACCCCGCGCAACTCACGGTCCAGAAAGGGCAGCACCTGGCACTTACTGTAGATACCTCTGCGCTTATGAACATTCGTCAGGATACGGTTTACTCCATTACAGTCACGACCACGGCGAGCGGTTTCTCCTCCTACGGTTATGTACATAACATTCTTGTATGCGCTGCCAGTACACAAAACAAGTATCCGCCCGCAGATTCCATTCTATCTCCGCATGTCCTTCATCCTGCGGAGGGAGTCTCGCTGGCTATCGGCTCGATGATCAACGATGCCATGAGTTCGATGTTGCATAGACTGAACGATCCGGAGACGGCCATGGTTACTGTCTTCCCCAACGGCGTCAAAGCGCTCGATTTCCATTTGAAGGTGGAAGGTCTCATGGAGACGCATGTCACACTCACAGGCTCCGGTGCAGAGGCAGAGCCATCCCCCGCTCAGGCGGCAGACTGAGGCAGAGGCGCCTGCATTCACTCACTGCCCCTACGGAATGCGCCGTAAGGGGGGAGGAAAACCTGGTACAATGAGGGTGTGAACGTACTGGGAGTGGAAACAAGCTGCGACGAGACGTCGGCGGCCATTGTGACCGACGGGCGCGAGATCCGCGCCAATATCATTGCGAGCCAGGCAGATCTGCATGCCCGATATGGCGGGGTCGTGCCGGAGGTCGCGTCACGCAAGCACGTCGAGCGGATGCTGCCCGTCTTGCAGGAGGCCCTGACGACGGCGGGAATGACCTGGGCCGACCTGAACGCCGTCGCCGTCACCAACCGGCCCGGACTGCTGGGAGCGCTGCTGGTGGGGGTGTCGGCGGCGAAGGCCCTCGCTTATGCCCGAAATTTGCCCCTGGTCGGCGTCCACCATCTGGAGGGCCACGTCTACTCCAACTTCCTCGCCGCGCCGGACCTTGCGGAGGCGTTTCCGCTGCTGGTCCTGATCGTCTCCGGCGGGCACACCCAGATCGTCCGCATGGATGGGCATGGCCGGTATGCGCTGCTGGGCCGCACCCGCGACGATGCGGCAGGCGAAGCCTTCGATAAGGGGGCGCGCCTGCTGGGACTGCCCTATCCCGGCGGCCCGAACGTCGCGAAGCTGGCGGAGCAGGGCGATCCAAACCGCGTCCCCTTCCCCCGCTCCTGGCTGGGCGACAGCCTGGACTTCAGTTTCAGCGGCCTGAAAACCTCGCTCCGTACTTTTATGAGCCGAGACAACGGCCAGACGCCGTCGGCGGATGTCGCCGCCAGCTACCAGGCGGCCATTGTGGACGTCCTGACCGAGAAGCTGCGCCGCGCCGCCCGGCAGACCGGCATCCGCACCGTCTGCGTCGCGGGCGGGGTCGCCGCCAACCGCTCCCTCTCCGCCGCCCTCCAGGCGATGGCCCAGGCCGAAGGGCTGCGCCTCGTCGTACCTGCACCAGTCCTCTGTACCGACAACGCCGCCATGATCGCCGCTGCCGGCTACTTCCGCCTGCTCCACCACCCGCCCGACGGCCTGGACTTCGATACCTTCGCCTCGGAACCTTTAGGCTCTGCTTAGAGATCGCCGGGGCGGAGAGTGCCGATCTCTGAGCCGTCGGCGCGAATGCGGAGCGCGCCCAGCCGCAGGATGCGGGCGGCGGAGGGCGCACGGACGGGGGTGAGGACGCCCAGGGTGCGCCGTCGGAAGTCCAGGCCCTCCAGCAGCCCCAGTCCCAGCAGTTTCCCATTGGCGCCCTCCAGGCCCAGAATGAGGTGTCTGAGGCGGGGCGCGATGGTGATCGAGACCTCTTTCGCCTTCAGTTGCTGCAGCGCCATGCCGATCTCCGGGGCGTTGGGAGGGATCGGGTGGCTGACCATGAGGCCCAGGTGCCGCTCACACTGTTCGGCATAGTAGACCCGGCCATAGGGGGAGAGGGTCTGGTTCAGGAACAGCAGCAGGTGCGAGGCGAGGGGCGTCCCGCTGCCCATCCAGGTTCCTATAAGGGCGACATCCTCGAAGGCATAGGTATGCAGTTGGGCGTTCTGGAAGTGGGCGGCGAAGCGCATGGCCCGGCGCTGGGCGCGGAAGGCGGGCGGCTTCCTGCCGATGACGGCGGGGATGGGCGGCGTATGGACCCGGCAGCCATCCCGGCGGCGCAGCGGGGCGAGGATGGGCTGAAGCTCGTCCTGACGCTGCAGCGCGACGACATGGTCGGGGGCGAGCAGGTCGAATGTGGTCTGATGCAGCCGCCGTGCCCCGGAGCCATGCAGGTAGCCGCAGGTATCCACGATCAGGAAGGGAGAGGCAGCAAGGTCGGCCAGGCGTTTGACGGCGGCCACATGCTCCAGCAGATAGCCCACCGGGGAGGCGCTCCCCACAAACGCCAGGGCGTGCGGCGTCAGATCCGAGAGCGCAAGTACGGGAGCTTCGGCGAACGCCAGCCCCACGCAAGTCGGCGGCCCGATCTCCGATTGCCCCACATCCGCGTCCACAATCGCCACGCGTTTGCCTGCTTCCACGGCCCGGTTGACCAGCACGCGGGTGAACGTCGTCTTGCCCACGTCGGTGCCGCCGAGGAGCATCAGTTTCCCGCCGGCTTCGACCAGGGTGGTCACGGTCTCTTCCCACTCGGGATAGGTCGCCGCGTCGGTCATGCGCGCAAACCTCGCTTTGCACTCAGATTACTCATTGGCGGGTGTCCAGAGAGTGTTGTAGGAAGGGAGCAGGGTTCAGGCTTCCGGAGAGGAGGAGCTTGCCCCGTATGGTTCGGACGTCGGTTAAGGTGGCGGCGACCGGGAGCGAAGCCAGATCGATCGAACTCTCGAACCGATCCTTGAGGAAGCGCAGCGGGACGCCTTCGAGCGGAATGCCGACGACGACCAACCGGGTCGGGTCGAGCTCCATACGGGTGGGAGAGACGAGGCGCAGCGGGCCGGTCGCGGTAAACGGGACGCCGACGCCCAGCGTCTCGCGCTCCGCCGCGATCTTCACCAGATTGCCCTCCCCGAAGGTGACGCGCACCTTACGGATCTTCTCATCCGGTGGCTCTTCGCCCGCCAGAAACTCATCGATGCCGGCCTCGCCCACGGTCGCCGTGAAACGGATCTCCTTGATGCT
>DATGIG010000278.1:0-5526 GCA_035295825.1 Chthonomonadaceae bacterium
GTTGCTCTCGAAGAAGAGGCGGTTCAGCTCCTCGCGGGCGCGTCCGCAGAGGCGCGCGATGCCCTCTAACCGCTCCCTCAGCGTCTCGTCCTCTTTCCCCACCTTCAGCAGATCGTTCTGCAGGGTGGAGATGGCATTGCAGGTCTTGCCGGTCCACTCCTCCGTCGCGGTGCGCGACTCCTCCGGCAGCGCCTCCTCAAAGAAGAACTCGTTTTTACCGGACTGGAAGAAGGGGATGAACAGGCTGGTGTTCATGTCCTCCAGGGTGCGCAGCCGATCCTTATCCACATCGAGGCCCTTGATATGCCGGATGCGGTCCATCAGGTTGACCAGGCGGCGGGAGCCGAACTCGATACCGAAGGTCTTGGTCGCCACATCCTCCAGGTGGTGCGCCTCATCGAATACGACGTGGTCGTAATCCGGGAGGATACCGGAGTTGGGATCGGAGAGGCGCAGGGCGAGGTCGCTGAAGAAGAGAGCGTGGTTGACGACGATGAGGTTGCTCTCGGCGGCGGCCCAGCGCATATGATAGTAGTAGCAGGAGTTGTAGGCGTGACACTCCTGGGCGCGGCAGGTCTCGGGGGTGGAGGTGAGTTCGCTCCAGGCGGGAAAGCTGAAGGGCAGGTCCGCGACATCGCCTGTACAGTCCTCGCTCCTGGCCCAGCGCTGTACCTGTTTGAAGAGGGGATCGGTCATCAGAAAGAGGTCGTTTTTGGCGTTCTCCAGGCTCACCTTGCAGAGGAAGTTGCCGCGCCCCTTCATCAGTTCGTAGGTAACGTGCTCTTCCGCCTCCGGAAAGAGGCTCAACACCAGCGGGATGTCCTTCTCGATGAGCTGCGTCTGCAGGCTGATCGTATGGGTGCTGATAACGGTCTTCTTCCCCTCTAGCGCCGCCCGAACGGCAGGAACGAGGTATGAGAGCGACTTACCCACGCCTGTCCCAG
Source organism: Chthonomonadaceae bacterium (assembly GCA_035295825.1). Lineage (GTDB taxonomy): Bacteria > Armatimonadota > Chthonomonadetes > Chthonomonadales > Chthonomonadaceae > DATGIG01. The sequence continues at coordinate 945 of DATGIG010000278.1, forward strand.
CTTCCGCAAGGCAGGGTTTGCCCTCTCGCATGGCCTGCTCGACCGCCTCCGCGACCTGGATCTGCTCCGTGCGGGTCTCGTAGCCGGGCAGGGCGGCAGCCAGCGGCCCGTCCGGGCCGAAGAACGCTTCCAGCGTATCCTGTCGGCCCTTTTTGCGCTTTGCACCGGGCGTATTCTTAGCGGATTTTGTGTTTTTGGCGGAGGAGGGCATAGGATCTTTTCGGCTTTCGCGGCAACGATGCACCGCACCCGGCTCAGGATAGGCAGAGAGAATTCTACTCGCTATTATACGCTACAGGGAGGGGCAGTGCAAGCGGAAAAGGAAGGTATCTAAGCAGCCATCCTCCCCCACCTGATGCTGCGGTTGCGGCTACTGCGCTCCCTTGGAGGACCGTGCCTTCAGTGATCGGAGCTCTTGCTCCTTTTCGGCAATCGTATTGGCTTGCAGCTTGTTCTGGTCGGTGAGCGTCTGGTTCTGTTGTCTCAATTGTTCCATGTCGGCGGCCTGTGCGCGGCTTTTCTGCGTCAGTCCGGCCAACTCCGTTTTCGCCGCGTTGCTCTGCTCGCTCAGCGCGCTCATCTGCTGATTGAGGGTATTGACCTGCCGGCTCAGATCGTGGTTCTGCCTGGTCAACTCCAGGATGCGCCCCCCCGCCCCATTGCTGGCAGTGAGCGCGGTCTGAAGATCGGTCTTTACCTGGGTCAGTTGGGTTTGACGGTCATCGCGCTCCTTGGTCAAGGACGCCTGCTGCTGTTTCAGAAGGGTGATCTGTTCATTGAGGTTATCCCGTTCAAACTGCCCCCGGAATACGACCAGGGCAAATACGATAAGCATGAGCAGCGCGCTCCCCCCTGCGCCCGCATACTGGCGCATCCTCAGCACGCGCACCTTGCCCTGCTCCTCGTCCACCCTCTTCTGCGTGTCGCGCGCGCCTTCGCGCTCCCTGGCGGCGATACTGGCAAGCAGATAGACGCGTTCATCGCCTCCCAGTTCCGCGCCTCGCTTCACCAGCCAGTCCAGAGCTTCCTCCAGATCCCGGTCTTTGAGGAGGCGTTGGTCATCGCGCAGCAACAGATTGTCGCGATTGGTCTCGCTCCAGCGTTCGGCGCGTGTCGTTACCTCCTGCAGCCAGTTCAAAAATGCGGTCTCCTCCAGGCTTAGCGCAGGCGCCGTCAGAGCCGACTTTTGCAGGACAGGATCCGCTCCCGGCTCCTCCCAGGGTCCGTGCAGAGAGATGAGGCGATCCGTTAAGTTCTGGTAGTTGCGGGTCAGAGAGAAGCTGTCGTGTCCCCGCTCCTTGAGGACGGCGATCTCCTCCCCATAGCTGAACGCCGGGGAGTGGCGGATCTGGACCTCATCGAAATAGTCCTGCAGCAGACACTCCTTCAGGCCGTAGACCTCTTTAAGCGCCGATTCAAAATCCTTCTGATAGCCCTGGCGCTCTTTATCGCCATAACGCCACTGCTCGTAGAGCGCCCGCTCGCCCAACTCGATGCGGGAGGCTAAGGGAAAGACCGATAGAGGGCGCAGGTCCCCGGAATCCCGGCGATACTCCGTGGCGCGGTGGATCAGGCGCAGCACGCCGGTCAGGCTCTGGCGGTTCGGCGTAAAGACCACGACCAGCTTCTCCGGCAGCAGGGTCGTACAGATACCGCTGATGTCGGTCAGGCCCGTTCTGGAATCGATCAGCACATAGTCATAACGCGAGGCCAACTCCTCCGCGAAGAAGCGGAACAGGTTGGACTCCTGTGCGTACAGTTCATCCCAGCGAAACGCATTGACCCGGCTGGCATACGTCTCGTCGAAGCGCCCCGCCTTCAGCAGAGAGAGGCCGGGTCTATCCGATTCCAGCACATAGTCCTCCAGGCGCACCTCCGCAAACAGCCTCGCGCTGCTCTCCAGGGTCAACTCCGTATCGATCGCGGTGCGCTCTTTCAGAACCTGGAAGAACTCGATCAGGCCGGCCGGTCCTTCCAGGATCGTTTCGAGATTGCTGCCTGGGAACCGGTTTTTGAACTGGTGGCAGAAGAAGCGATGTAAGCCGGGCGCTTCCAGGTCCCAGTCCACGGCCAGAACGCGCTTGCCGCTATCCGCCAGCAGGCAGGCGACATTCGCTAGCGCCATGCTGCGCCCCGTACCGCCCTTATAAGAGTAGAAGGTGATGATCTGCCCCCGCTCCTTTGCGATGCTCATTTTGTCTCCTCAACGCAGGGGCAGGCCAGGCGGTGTCGCGAGTGTGCAGAGCCACTCATGGATGGTGTCATCCAGAGCCGGCAAGTCGAAGGATTCGCAGGGCGAGGGCATCAGGTCCACTCCCTGCAACGCCAGATAGCGATCATAAATGTATTCGGCGATCTGTTTGAAAATCACATCGTAGTTGGGGTGCTTATAGAGTTCCGGCTGGCTCAACGTAAAACTCTCAAAGTCATAATAGAGGGTGCCCATTTCGGCGGGGAGCACCTTCTTACCACGCACAACAACAGGAATGATGAGGCTATGAAGCCTCTCCGCCTGGTTCTGTACCAACTGCAAGCGCATCTTTTCCAGCATCCGCATGGCTCTGTATTCGCGGGCGCAATAGGGGTGGGCACAATCAAAATACTTCGGCGTGTAAACAAGGATCATACAGACGCTCTGGCAGAGCGCGGCTGCCAGGTTGGGGTCGAGTTGGTCGCCCCCAGCCAGACGCTGCTTATCGCGCCAGACGGCGAGGTCCGCGCCAAAATAGGGCTCTAATTCGCTCACCAACCCCAGTTCGAGGTCTTCGATGAAGCGTTTCTCCAGCAGACCGACAGGGGTCCGATAACTGATAAAGCATCCATACTTCAGTGGCATGGCAACTACTCCTTCAACGCTACCACGGTGCTCCCGCCTGGAGCGCACGTGCGCCTCGTGACGCACCGGACATATTCGCTACTGTTAGTATTATCTCCTGCATTCTCGAAATGCCCGTGGGTGTACAAAACAAAGCCCCCTTCGGTATCGAAGGGGGCCGGGCAGATGATAAATGGCTCCCTCCGTTGCATCGGAGGATAACGCAAATCAACCCGGATTTTGAGCCTCAAAATCCGGGTTGACGCAAGATGCTGCTTAGAGCAGGAACTTCTTATACGGAAGCCATTTCATTCTCGGTATTGACGACGGCGTGCGTCATGTCGGCGTCGGCCAACATGTCTTTCGCCTCCTGGATCGCCTCCACCACCCTATCCGCCGCGCATTGAACCTGCGCCGGAGTGTGCGAAGCCATCACCTGCATCCGGAACCGCGCCGAACCGACGGCCACCGCAGGGAACTCCACCAGATTGGCAAAGACGCCCTTGTGCAAGAGATTGGCGCTGGCGATGCGGGCGACTTTCTCGCTGCCGATAGGAACCGGCACCACGGCGGAAGGCACGCCCAGACAACGGATCCCATACTCCGCAAAGGCATCCCGTAGGCCATGAACCGACTGATGCAGATGGCAGCGCAGGTCTTCGCCCTCGGGAGAGCGGACGATGTTGATCGCCTCACGCACCACCGCCGCCTGGACCGGCGACAGGCCGTTCGAGAAGATGTGCGTGCCCCCAAAGATCTTCACATAGTGTTTGACGGCGCGCGAGTGCGTGGCCAGGAAGCCGCCATTGGACGCAAAGGTCTTGGAGAAGGCGCCCACCACCAGGTCTACTTTGCCCAGCATCTTCTGGATCCCCAGAAAGCCGGTCCCTCCCGGCCCGATGGCTCCCAGGTCATGCGCGACGTCCACCAGCAGCGCCGCTTCGTACTCATGGCACAACTCCTGCAGCGTCTGCAGGTCGGGCGTATCAGAATCCATGGAGAACAGCCCTTCGGTGACCACCAGGATCCCATTCTTGGTATCGTTCGCGCGGATCTCCTGCAGGTGGCGGCGGACCGCCGCAATATCCAGGTGATCGTGTCGCCGCACATTCTGCGTGGCCGTATGCGCCCCCTGCTGCAGGCAGGCATGCGCCAGATTGTCGAGGATGATATGATCGGCGGGGCGGATCAGCGCCGTGATGGCGCCGAACCCGGCGCCCCAACCCGTGGAGAAGAGCACGACATGCTCCGTCTGGAGCAGATCGCTCAGGGCGTTCTCCAGCAGGAGTGAGAGCGTAGAGCTGCCCTGAAGCATGGGGGAACTGGCGCTATGGGGACCGAACTCCTCCAATGCCTGTATCGCCGCTGCCTTGATGGCGGGGTGCGTGGAGAGCGCCAGATAGTCTTGAGAAGCGAAATTGATGCCTTCGATGGTCTCGCCCTGTTCGGTCTGAACGGTAGCGCGGTTTGTGGGCGGGCCGACCAGAGCGCGCGAGTAGGGCCATACCTCCGCAGAACGACGTCCATCCTGCCAGCGGAGGAACGACTCCGTACGGGCAAGAATGTTGGCTCCGGATGGCCGGGCGAAGTGAGCCAGACTCTTACTGAGCGCCCCGGTGGGCGGCAACGCAGGTCGCTCGGAAATCTCGCGAAATGCCATATCAGATCTACTACCTTCCTACAACGGGCCCAGACTTCTCACATATGTCCGCCAGGCGTCCTTGAAGAGCACAACCACACATCGAGGGTTCGTGCTCCCGGACAGAG
>DATGIG010000279.1:0-6291 GCA_035295825.1 Chthonomonadaceae bacterium
CGATGGCAGCAAGATCGGTTTCGCCCGCCAGACGAAGAACGGCAGCGGCCTGTACACGATGAACCCGGACGGCTCGAGCGCCACACAGGTCACCCCTGGCCCCGGCGATACCGATCCGGCAGTCTCTCCGCCCCTGTCTCCCCCTTCCGGTACCGGAGGGGCAGCAGCCGTGACTCCGTCGGTCAATCCCGTCTATCTGGGAACGAACGGCATCTTCGGCAACGCTGCCGGCGGCTTCCTGTTCGGGGAGCAGAATAAGCGGGTTACGAGCATGGTCGTCTTCGATGCAACGACCCGCTCTACGCTGACGCTGACCTCTCAGACCGGGCTCAACCCCGGCTTACCCAACCTCGTCTTCGCGATCTCCTGCGACACGCTGACGATGCTCGCCTTTGTCAATGGCAATGGCGCGCCGGCCTTTATCCTGGGGACGCCTCCCGGCGCCCAGAATCCCATCCCCGCGCCGTCTCCCGCGCCCAATGCCGCGCTGGTGACCTTCGACGCGATGGACGGCACCGTCACCGCCATCATTCCCTACTCGGTCACCAAGGCGGTGGGTGCGGCGCTCAAGCCGAGCAAGCAGGGCTCCGCCCTGGTCTATCACGGCGCGTTCCGGGGTGTCTGGGATGCCAGTGGTAAGAACCTGGCTCCCCAGGGCGCTACCGAAGTGCGCATCGACGCACTGACGGGCAAACTGATCTCCTATCGGTAGCCCCGACGGTGCGCTGAAATAGAGACAGCCCCCGGTGAACTTCACCGGGGGCTACTTCCTTGTGCGTCCATTTGGTAGGGGCGAACCTATGTGTTCGCCCAATATTGGGGCAGGTACGGGGGGGCGCCCTGGGCAGGCACAGGGGCCTGCCCCTACATACGCGGCGGTTCCATTCGAGTAGGAGTAGGCGTCAGCGCTGCTCGATGGCAACCCAGGGCTGATCTTGCGGCCCGACGTACTCCAGGCGGGGACGAATGATCCGCTGGCCCGGTTTGTACTGTTCGAACATATGGGCGCACCAGCCGGAGGTGCGGCTGATGGCAAAGATGGGGGTAAAGAGGCGCATGGGCAGGTTCATCTCGTAGTAACAGGAGGCTGAGAAGCAGTCCACATTGGCATAGATGCCCTGCTTGCCCGCCGCCAGACGCTCCGGCGTGTTGCTCAGTTCGTCCACGATCTTCTCGATCGCCGTCGTCATCTGCCACCACTTCGTGTCTTTATGCAGCTCTCCGAGCTGGCGGCTCATCTCGCGCAGGTGGGTGGCGCGGGGATCGGGCGCGCGATACACCGCGTGGCCGAAGCCGGGAACCGGGGTGCGCTTTTCGCCGGTCAGCATCGGGCGAATGGTCTCATCTACCTTATCCAGCGAACCGATCTTGAGCAGCATCTCCATCGTCTCTTCCGCCGCACCGCCGTGGCGCGGCCCGGAGAGCGTACCGATACCCGATACGACGCCCGAGTAGATGTCGGCGCCGGTAGCGACCGTGACGCGGGTGGCGAAGGTGGAGGCATTGGCCTCGTGGTCGGCATGGAGGATAAAGTCGATGTCCATCGTGCGCACATAGAGCGGGTTCGCCTCCTGCCCCGACAGCATATAGAGGAAGTTGGCGGCGAGACCCAGATCGGTGCGCGGCGCAACCGGATCGTGGCCCTGGCTCAGGCGTTCGATGGCGGCGACTAGGGTCGGGATCTTGGCCTGGATGCGGAGCGCCTTGCGATGGGTGGCGGCATCGGAGTTGTCCCCGGTATCGGGGTCATACATCCCCAACGCGGAGACGGCGGTACGCAATGCGTCCATGGCGATGGCATTCTTGGGAAAGCCTCGGAGCAGGGCGAGCACTCCCTCCGGCAGCGCGTATTCGGCGGCCAGTTCCGCCCGAAACGCCGTGAGCTGCGCCTGGTTCGGGAGGGCGGCCTTCCACAATAAATAGACCACCTCCTCAAATGTGGCGTGGTCGGCAAGATCGTGAATATTGTAGCCCCGATAGTAGAGATTACCTTCTGCCTGAACGTCGCAAATCTCGGATTCCCCGATGGTGACGCCCCGCAATCCACCTGCCTGCGCGGTCATATCCTGACACCTCGTTTTCGTGAAATGTGTATGTTTTTGAGATTCAATCTGAGTCATTCTAGCATTTTTCCCACGAGTTTGCCAAGCGATTGGGCGTTGCCATCCATTTCCTTTTCCGTCGCGTTCAGGCATTGGGAAAAGCGATGACGCAATTTTGTGAAAAAGGGTACAATAGGACGAAACGACAGGAAGAGGATTCCCGTCTCATGTTTGTATCGGGTCGTTCACGCAGGGGAGCGGGGCGGCGGGCAACTCAGGAGGTCAGAGAATGCGAACAGGAGAGAGCATTTCCCGATGGGGGATCGGCGGTCTTGCGGCGATCGTGGCCGTGACCGCAGGCATCGGCGCGTTCGGCGGGCAGACCGGCGAGGGCGCAAAATCCGCCGGCAGAGCCGGAACGACGCAGGCCGCGCCCCTGCGCCTCCGCTTTACCGATCTTGCCGGCAAGAGTTACGGACAGGCCGAAATCGCCGCCCATAAGGCGACCATCTTCCTGATCCTTTCGGCGCAGTGTCCGGTCTGCAATGTCTATGCCCCGCGCCTCGCGGGCCTTGCCGAGACCTATGGCAACCAGGGGGTCGCGGTCTATGGGGTCTACCCCGACCGCCAGGAGACCGCCGGAGAGATCACCCGCTCCGCACAGGAGCGCGCCCTGACCTTCCCGATCATCAAGGACAGCAAGGGCGCGCTGGCCGACCGCCTGGGCGCGACCACCACCCCCCAGGCTATCGTCGTGGATGCGACCGGCGTCGTTCGCTATCGGGGCCGCATCGATGATAACTCCGTCGCCACCAAAATCACCTCCCATGACCTGACCGACGCCCTCGACGCTCTTCTGGCCGGCAATCCGGTGCCGCATCCGCAGACCGAGGCTTTCGGCTGCGCCATCCGCCGAACCTCCGGCCCCGTCGCTGCCGCTTCCGGCGTTCCGACCTATGCGACGCATGTCGCCGCGATCCTGCGCGCCAAGTGCGAGACCTGCCATCGACCCGGCGAAGTGGCTCCCTTCTCGCTCCAGACCTATGAGCAGGCCAGCGCCTGGGCCGCCGACATCAAGCGCTACACCGCCAATCGCCAGATGCCGCCCTGGAAACCGGTCGCCAATTATGGCGTGTTCCAGGAGGAGCATGAGCGGACGCTGACCGACGCGGAGCGGACGACGCTGGCGAAGTGGGCCGATGCGGGCGCGCCGCTCGGCGACCCCAAGCAGGTTCCCCCGCCGCGTTCGTTCCCGCAGGGGTGGCGCATCGGGCAGCCGGACCTGATTATCACGCCGGAAAAAGAGTACCACCTTACCGCAGATGGCGACGATGTGTATCGTAATTTCGTCATCAAGACCAATTTCACGGAAGATCGCTACATCAGCGGCATCGAGGCGCACCCCGGCAACCGCGCCATTGTCCACCACATCATCGCCTATATCGATGGCAACCCGGCAAACGGCGTCTACGCCTCCGACAAACTGGACGGCAAAGACAACGACGGCCAACCCGGATACACCAGTTTCGGCGGGCCGGGCTTTGTGCCGGCAGGCATCCTGGGCGGCTGGGTGCCCGGCAACGATCCGCATATCCTTTCGGATGGCCTCGCGGTGTTCATTCCCAAGGGGGCGCGGCTCGTCCTGCAGGTCCACTACCATAAGGACGGCAAGCCGGAGACCGACAAAACGCAGATCGGACTGCGGTTCTGCCGCACCACCGTGGAGAAGCTGGTTCAGCCGGCCTTCGGCTTCAATTTCGGCTTCAAGATCCCGCCCGGCGACCCACACTATGAGGTGCGAAACTACGATATGACCATCGGCGAGGATTCGCATGCCATTGCGATCACCCCCCACATGCATCTGCTGGGCCGTGAAATGAAGGTCTGGGCCACTCTCCCCGATGGCACGGAGAAACCGCTCGTCTGGATCAACGATTGGGATTTCAACTGGCAGGGGACCTACTGGTTCCAGGATCCGGTCGCCCTGCCCAAGGGCACCAAGATCCATCTGATCTCCAACTACGACAACTCTCCGCAGAACCTGCGCAACCCGAACCGGACCCATCCGAAAGAGGTTGGTTGGGGCGAGCAGACCACCGATGAGATGTGCGTCGTCTTCATGGCCCTCACCCACGACAGCGAACACCTGGCGTTGAAGCCGACCGCACCCAATCAAACCATCGCGGCGAAGACGCCCTGATCCCATCAAGGAGAGAACTGCCGGCCTCCTCACATAAATACGCCCGCTCCGGAAGTTGTCCGGAGCGGGCATAATCTATAATTTGTTCTGCCTCTCCAACGCCTTCGCAATGGTCTCATCGAGCTTTTCGCCGCGCAACGTCGTGCTGTCGGCCAGGATCTCGCCGGTGTCGCCATCCACAAGGTACGCGTCCAGGTTGGCCCTGGCAACCACCTCGACGAGATACAGTTTCGCGACTTCCGCCTCCTTGTATTTGCCATCGTAGACCTGGGACCATGGCATGTTTTTGGCACGGGTAAAGGAGGCCAGTTTCTCCGAGGCGTTCTGCGGGTCCATGCTGATGCCCAGCACTTCGAACCCTCGAGAGTGGTACTTCTCGTATACCCGGATCAGATTGGGCAGTTCCGCAATATAGGGGCTGCACCAGGTCGCCCAGAAGTCGAGCAGAACGACCTTGCCCTTGTACGCGTCCGGAAATCGGATCGCCTGGCCCTCGGTGGTCTTTGCCTCGAACGGAACCGCCGGTTTGCCCACGCGCAGATCGGGGATCTCGGGGACGGATCTCGAAGAGACGTTCACCTCGAAAGAGCTGCCGGAGGGCGCGATATTGGAGAGTTCGTAGGTGATGCCATCCACATTGAAGGGCCTGGCGACATCGTAGATCTCCCGGCGGCCTTTGAACTTGCCGTCCCCATCCAGGTCGATCAACAGATTGACCCCCGATCCCTTCTCCGCATCTTTTTTGCCCCGAAAGTCCCCCAGAACGCCATCATCGGAGAGCATCACCTTGTAGGTCTTGTCGCCGAGCTTCATTTCGCCCTCATAAGCATAGTCGCGATAGTAGAGCAGTTTATCCTTCAGGGCGGCGCGGGCGGTTTCGTGCTTGTCGAAGCGATACATGCCCAGGTGGAGGAAGAGCGTCTCCTTGCCGAACTTGATCTGCAGCATCGCGCCCCCGTTGTATTCGGTATACTGTTTGCCGTCATTGCCCTGATAGCTGCGTCGCGTCCAGATCGCCGCAGGGTCATCGGAAAAGTCGCCGTTGCCGTTCGCATCCACATACAGGTGCGCTTCTCGGCCCTCCGGTTCGTCCAGAATGACCGCAAAAGACTGCGGCTTCTCCTGCGGCCCCAGTGTCAGCACCCCATAGAGAGGCGCAGCCAACCCCCTGGGCGCTTTTTTCAATCCGGTCGGCTTCTGAGAGGAGAGCGTCAACAGCAGAGGCTTGTACTGATAGCTGATTTTGCTGATGGCTCCGCTGGGGAGATACGTCAATTTCACCGGGTCGGCGCACGCCGACACTGTCAATAGCAGGGCGGCAATACTGCCGCATCCCATCCATGGCGCAAGCTTCATGCTTCCTCCCTCTCTATAACGTCACAACAAGCAGTGTCATTTTTATGGAGCCCTTTGCGGCGACGCCGCCCGCCAATAGTCCGGCAGGTTGTGCTTCGTCTCCCGCAAGATGTTCAGGATCGTCGCCCGATCCGCCGGACTGAGATCCGCAAATGCCGGGCCCTTGTCTTGGGAGGTCAGGACCTCCCACAGTCTGCGGTAGAAGAGATCGAGCGCCGGTTTCGGCAGGGCGTCGAAGGCTTCGGAGTAGATCAGAAAGCTGCACGGATACCGGAACATCCGATGGTTCAAATCCAGGTCTCTGAGCGAGCGGCCGGCGCTGTCTCTGGGGCCGGCTGCCGCAAACTCCCTGGCAAAATCCGATGTGCCCCGCACCGGCGCTTCCAGGCGCGCTTCGTCGGTAAACAGCATCGTGCGCAGCAGGGCCTCCACTGCCTCGGCGATATGCTGATGGGCCGCATCGGACAGGACGCCCATGGGCACTCCTGGCGTCTTGATGACGGATGCCTCCCGGCCGAGGGTGATCCGGGTCTCCCAGTTCACGCGGCTGATCATATTGTGGAGATGCGCCTGATGCGCCAGGACCATGAGGGCGACCAGGTCGCTGTGCGGCGAGGTGTAGGGCTTCACGTCGAAGCGCGCAGCGAGCGAGGTGAGATTAGCGCCGCTCTCCTTATCGAGGTGGTCCGGATG
>DATGIG010000280.1:0-5518 GCA_035295825.1 Chthonomonadaceae bacterium
GGTCCAGGCGACCGAGCGCACAGGAGCGGCGATCGTCGCGGCGCTGCAGCGGGGACGCTTCTACGCTTCGACTGGCGTGGAGATCACGCGGGTGGCCGCGGAGGAGGGACGGATCGAGATCGCCGCGCCGAATGCGCAGCGCATCCGCTTCCTCGCCGATTACGGTAAGGAGCTTGCCTGCGTGGATGCTCCCGAAGCCGCCTATACCCTCACAGGCGACGAAGGCCGCTATGTACGCGCCGAATGCTACGGCGAGGGTATGCGCGCCGCCTGGACGCAGCCGTTTTTCCTGCTTTAGGGTCTTGCCGGGCCGTGAACGACCCGACTCGGGGGCCTTCGGCATGCGAAGCGAGCGGCGCTTGCGCCTTCCTCGCGGAGAACTGCCCTCTCGAAGCATTCTCTGAGGCTCACGGAGCCCTATGTTTTACCAGCCCCGAAGCTGGAATGTTAGGGTCCACACAAGAGGGGCTTGCAGCATTGATGAGCCAAGCTAACACTATTTACTTCAACATGGAGGGTATCAGTATGGTTCAATATGGGCAATACCTACAGAATCCTGCTCAAATGCCATTTCGATGGACACGTTGGGAACTGGATACTATACTTTCAAACCCGAATCTGTTCCAGAAGACTATTTTCCTGCATGGATGAATTCAAAATACAGGGATCCTTTAGCAAAATGCTGAGCCGCAGAGAATTACATGCCTGGCAAGCGTTAGAGCAAGCTAATCATGTCCAGGAGACATTTCCAGAAGCCTCATGGCGACTGGATTACTATGCCAAAAACGATGGTATTTTAAGATTGTATGCAGAGGCGAAACACCCTACGATTGGCCTGTTGCGTCTTTGCAAAGTCGATTTTGTGTCTCTTTTCTATATACGCATGGCATATCGGTTTCCAGAAGCCGCGTTTGGTTTACTGAAATTAGAGGAATTCAAAGAAATGGTTCAAACGTCAGAAACCTATGAAGGACAGTTAATAGTGAGAATTAACTGTCAGGATAATCACTTCTATATCGTATGCAACGAAATCCGGTACGAATGGCGAGGAATCAGAAATTGAGGAAATTATCAATGCCAACCAAACAGTACAGTGGCAGAGTAATTTCTTTAATTGAACATCTAGCCAGGCTAGATGGGGCATATGTCAATCTGGAAAGCTTGAGCATCGGGCATGGAGAAGCTATTCTTAGAATCACAAAGCCGCCCTTACCTACGGTCAAGATTACTTCTATAGCGACTCAATATATTGATATGCTGATTAATATGCATCAGGTTCGCTTCAGAATTGCTACAGAAATTGACATATCAGTCCTAGAGCGCCGTATTCCCTCTGTAATCATTGAAACATCGTCTGAGCATACAATGGCCTCTCGAGGCGGATTGACGGCTCAGGATGTATTAGTGATGGAAGCTCAGGAAGGAACTTTTTACATCTGGACCGCAATGTTAGGTATTGCAGATATTACCTGATGGCATAAGATAACCAACCGAGGATTCCATGAGGAAACGGTTCGAGGACTTTATACAGCCGATGGGCTTTGTTGCATAAATCGCCTCGCTGATCGCCGACAAAGCCCCTGGCCGCCTGTTTGTGTTCTCAGGCCGCATAGCTATCGGGCATACCTAGCTGTGTCATCTTGTTGAGGGCGGCACAGCGGATAAATAACTCCCTGGCTTGCCCCTCAAACGCGTTCCTTTCCGAGGAGCAATAATGGCTTTGATCCCCCGCTTGGCTAACTTTGTGTAGCAGGCTCTTTGATCGTTAGCCCCATCCGCCTTCACACTTTCTATGGGTTCTTATTCGAGCAGGTCGGTAAGGATTTCTGCATCCGAGTAGTCGTTGGTAGAGGCATCCGGGCATAGCGGGGGCGCAAGGCTTTTCCAACGCCATGCTCACCGGGTTGATCCCTGGCTATGGGCTGATCCCGGCGCTTACCGGCCATGATGCCTGGGGCTGTCCGCTCTCTCCGATGGAGCGGGTCATAAGTGGTCTTGGGGGCGCTGCAAGCCTGATGCCGCTGGCGGATGCGGGGGAGGAAGCGGCAGCGGCGGACGAGAGTGTGGCGACCAGCACCGGCTGCTTTGTGGCCGGCACGCCCCTGGCGGTGGCGGCAAGCCAGGAGGCAAGCGACCAGGCAGGAGATAGCCAGGCAACTGTAGTCCAGCCTATCGAGCAGATCAAGCAAGGCGAAAGGTTGCAAGCCGCAACCCACAGACCGGAAAGATGGGAGTTCAAGCGGGTAGAGCGAACGACCGTGCGCAAAGTGGCAATGGTCGTTACAGTCACCTTAGCAGAGGCCACCAGCGGTCAGATAGTGGATGCGATCACGGCAACGCCGGAGCATCCCTTCTATGAGGTGGGCAAAGGCTTTGTCGAGGCGCAGTCTCTTGGCATTGGCAGCCAGGTGGTCACCAGGGCGGGACCGCCCTTGGTGGTCAAGAGCTTGACCTTCAAAAGCCGCAAAGCAGGGTATACTGCGTATAATCTGGTTTCGGTCCTGAAGCGGGCGACGACCTGGGTGTATTGGGTATCCTAGAGGATAAGGTTTCTGGTCATGGTCATCGTTTACCTCATCCCTGGATTGTCATCTGCAGGCAGTATGATTATTTCGTATGCGCGCCCTGGCTGTGTGCCGTAGAGGAGTGCTTTTTAGCTTCCTGGCGGAGTTGGGCCTGGCTGATGAACGAGAGCGCCACCGAGTTCATGCAGTAGCGCAGGCCGGTGGGTTTAGGACCGTCGTCGAAAACGTGTCCCAGGTGTGCCCCACAGCGATCACAGAGCACTTCCGTGCGCTCCATGCCGTCGCTGTAGTCCGGCTGGGTCCGGACGCTGTGCCGGGAGAGAGGCGCCCAGAAGCTCGGCCATCCGGTGCCGGAATTGAACTTGGTGTCTGAGTTGAACAGGTCGTTGCCACAGGCGGCGCACCGGTAGATCCCCTTTTGATAGAAGTGGTCGTATTTACCCGTGAAGGCCGCTTCGGTCCCCTTTTGCCGCATCACCTCGTACTGCTCGGGAGTGAGCAGGCGCCGCCATTGCGCTTCCGTCTTGACGACCGCAAACGACCGGCTATGCGGCGCGCTGCCCTGCGGCCCATACCATTTCCCAACCGCACAGGCGGCCAGCACGCCGACAATGCAGAGGGTTACTAAGAGACCGGTGGATTTCATCTACACTCTCCTTTAACTCCTGGCAAGCTAGTTTAAGATACGCAATGCGCGCTTTTACTGTTTGCTGAAAAGACAGATTCGTTTTGCCGGAGCGGGCGCAGGTAGGGTACGATTAGGGCAGGAAACCGGCAAGGGAACATAAGGATGCCGATTCCGTTGGGGCGAAGGAGCAGATTTCTATGGAGCGGCGGCAAGTCAGCACGGGAACGATCTGGGAGCCGATCGTGGGCTATTCGCGGGCGGTGCGCGTCGGGCCGTTCGTCTATGTCACCGGCACGACGGCCTTCGATGAGACCGGGCGCATCGTGGGCGAGGGCGACCCCTACCAGCAGATGGCGCAGGCTATCCGCAACGTGGAAGCCGCGCTGCAGCAACTGGGCGCGCGGCTGGAGGATGTCGTGCGCACGCGCATGTTCGTGACCAATATCGCCGATTGGGAGCCGATCGGGCGGGCGCACAGCGAGTTTTTCCATGCGATCCGGCCGGCGACGACGATGGTGGAGGTGAGGCGGCTCATCGCCCCGGAGATCCTGGTGGAGATCGAGGCGGACGCCGTGATCACAACGCCGGAGGAAGGAGGATAATTTCCTATCTATGAGCCGGCCTTTCCGGATAACCTGCCTGCAGGCTCGCGATGTTCCCTCTGCGGAACGCATACAGGAGCTGGTCACCGAGGAGCAGCATCTGGTGCTGGAGTTCCCGCCGCCCCTGCCCATCCATTTCGACGATGCGGCGGTGGTTCGCGCGCTGAGCCGCCGTCTGCCCGATTTGCACGCCTATACCAGCGGGTCTGCGACGCACGGCCTGACCTTGATCACGATCAAAAAACGCATCGCCGAGCCGGTCGTGCGGGAGCGGGTCGAGGCGCTGACGGAGGCGGCCCGGCAGTTCGGGCACACGGCCTACGACCTGATGACGCGGCTGGCGGACCAACTGGGCTGTCCGCTGGATGCCTTCCGCGCCGATGCCTCTTTCTGGCGGCGCGCCGGAGTTGGGCCGACGGGCGAGATGGACGGCGGCTGGAAATACTTTTTCCACGGCTCTGCCTGCGGATTTGGGAGCCGCAAGACCGGGCAGGTGATCGAGGTCCAGTTGGGTTTTGAGGGTGAGTTCGGCGTGCTGGAACCCTGGGCGTTCTTTCAGTATCTGGCGTCCACGCGGGAACATGAGGCGCTGGCGCGGCTGCTGAAAGACGGCTACGACCACACCCGCCAGGCGCTGGAGATCCTGGCGCGGCTCGGCTATCTGAAGGTAGTTGAAGAAGCCCGGACGCGGCGGCGCGGCTGGATACCGGCGGAGGGAAGAGGGAACAGGGAACAGGGAACAGGGAACAGGGAAGAGGGAAGAGAAGGGAAGAGGGTGGATGGGGCGACCAGCGGGTTGGAAAGCTGGGAAGGGTCGTGAAAACCAACATGGCGGCAGGGCGCGATCTGGACGTGGTCACCTTCGGGGAGACAATGTGGCGGCTCAGCCCGCCGGGGCATACTCGCCTGGAGGAGGCCGTCTCGCTGGACGTGCGGATCGGGGGCGCCGAGTCGAACACGGCGGTGGCGCTGGCGCGGCTGGGGCTACGGATCGCCTGGTGGAGCAAGCTGCCCGCCAACCCGCTCGGGCGGCGCATCGAGAACGAGATAAGGCGCTGGGGCGTGGATACCTCCGGCGTCCTCTGGGAGGAGTCGCCGCCGGCGCGGGCAGGGGTCTATTTCCTGGATTTCGGCGCGGCCCCGCGCGGCATTGACGTCTACTATGATCGTGCCGGCTCTGCCGCCAGCGCCATTGCGCCGGAGGAGGTGGATGCGCAGACGATCGCCCGCGCGCGCCTGCTGCACCTGACAGGCATCACCCCTGCTCTCAGCCCCGCCTGCGCCCGGGCGACCGCGCAGGCGATCTCCCTGGCCCGGCTGGGTGGAACCGCCGTCTCCTTCGACGTCAACTTTCGCGCCAGGCTCTGGACGCCCGAGGCGGCGCAGGCTGCCCTGGAGCCGCTGCTGGCGCAGGTGGATGTGCTGCTCTGCCCGCTGCGGGATGCCGCCACCGTCTTCGGCCTCACGGGCGAAGGGCCGCAGGTCGCCCGGCAACTGCGGGCACGTTTTTCTGCCGGCGCCGTGGTCGTTACCCTGGGCGAAGAGGGCGCGGTGGCCTGTGACGACCGGGGAGACCGCTCGGTTGCCTCCCTTCCCATCGGGAGCAGCGTGGACCGGGTCGGCGCCGGCGATGCCTTCTGCGCGGGCGTCCTGATGGGCTTTCTGCAGGCTGATTTGGCGCTCGGGCTGGAGTACGGCGTGGCGATGGCGGCGCTCAAGCACACCATGCCAGGCGACCTGCTCCTCTCCACGCGGGCCGAGAT
>DATGIG010000281.1:0-9402 GCA_035295825.1 Chthonomonadaceae bacterium
AGGCTCCGCCTTCGGATCGGTTCTCATAGCTTGTCTGTCCGCCTAAATCGATTCGGCTGACACTCTCCACTAACTCCAGGCCAAAATGGGCTGCTTTCCCAGGCTCAAATTTCTGAGTAAAGCCGGGACCGTCATCACAGACTTCGAGAGTGACCCTCTTCTCCGACACCGCCAGCCGCAACGCCACCTGCTGAGCGCCATGCTTGACGGCATTGTTGACCAGCTCGTTGATCAGAACCGCCAGGGACATCCCCTGTTTGATAGGCAAAGCCACATCCTCCACGCTCCACGCGATGCGTCGCCTCCCCACCACTTGCTGCAACATCGGCAAGAGCTTCTCAATCTCGGCCTTCGTGGACAGAGAGCGGGCCATCCCTGCTCCGGCTACATCTCGGATGAGCATTTCGTGAATGGAAGCTAAGGTGGTGATGTGGTTTCGGATCTGAGATAGTTCCGCTACCGGAACCGTCTCCGCATGGGTCATCATCTGCATGTCCAGCAAGCTGGCAATGGATTGCAAGTTGTTTTTGACACGGTGGTCGGTTTCGCTCATGGCTTGCTGGAGCTGCAGGTTCCGGGTTTCGATCTGGGCCAGGAGGCGAGCCTTCTCGGCTTCTCTGATTTTGCGCTGGGTGATGTCCTGACCGATACCGATGGTGGTTCCATCGGAAAGCTGCACCGTGGCCCAGGATATATCCAGGACCCGACCGTCTTTGACGCGGAGCTGGAAGTCGTGCCAACCCAGAGGAGATGGAGGTGCCAAGGCCACCGATTCCTTATCCTCGACCGCAGGGGGAGAAACCGCGCGCAAGCGCTGTGGGTCTTGCATCTCCTCTGGCGACCAGCCTACCACCCGCATCCATTCCCGGTTCGCCCATTTGAAATGCCCGCTCGCATCCAGAAAGGTCACCATCACGGGAATATGGTCGAAGAGGGTCTGGAGGATCTCTTGCTGTTCCTGGAGGGTCAGCTCCAGTTTACGCCGCTCGGTAATGTCTCGGAAGATGAGCACCACCCCGATCAAGCGACCGGCTTTATCGCGAATAGGAGAGCCGCTATCGTCAATGTAGTGTTCGGTGGCATCTCGGGCAATCAAGATCGTATGGTTGGCTAACCCGGAGATAACCCCATCACGCAGGACTTTGGTCACCGGGCTTTCCGTTTCCTGGCGGGTCTTCTCGTTGACGATGCGAAACACATCCCGGCAATTTCTGCCCTGCGCCTCCTCTTCACTCCAGCCCGTGAGCGTGACCGCGACCCGGTTCATGAAGACGATAAACCCGTTGGCATCGGTAGCGATGACGGCATCTCCGATGCTCTCTAACGTGGCAAAGAGCCACTCCTCGCTCTCGCCGATCGCATGAGCAGAACGCACTTGCCTGCGGGCTTGCTGCTTGGTCTGTGGCGGCAAGTTGCTGTCATCCATAAGTCACCGTCCGCTGTCTTCTGACCTACACGATCACGTGAGAGGCTGTCGGCCCTCTGCGTTGTCGGTACCCGCGCCGCACCTGGCGGCAAAGAGCGTAGGAGGACAATAGGCGTGAACGCAAGAGTGCCTTGCGTTCCTGAGCGCATGGGTGGGCAGGGTTAGCGCCGGTTTGCGCAGGCGCTAAACGGGGGTGTCGTGGTGGTTTTGGCCGGCAACAGACACGACAGCGGTTTCGGGAGGCTCCTGTCCCAGGGGGACATAGCAAGGGGAATAGTCGGGAACACGGGCGCGCAGATAGTTCCAGTGCGTCTCGCACAGATACTCTTCTCGATCCGGTTGTCCCTCAGCAATGAGCTGCCAGGCGGCGTGTGTGCCGCAGCCGATCACCTCGCACAGCGGAGCGTCCATAGCCTTCCTCCTTACCGGATGGAAGAGCAGCAGCCCGGGGCTTTTGTTCTGGCAGGCGGTTTTCTATTGAGCTATCGTACAATTGTACATCGTTTATCGCAAAGAGTCAAGCAGCCCCTTTGCTTCTTGAAGGCCGAGAGGCTGCCCCATTCTCGGACCTGGAAGATGGTTGTTAAGCAGACAATGCACTCACCCCAGTTGCTATGTAGGCGGACTTATCCGGCCTACGAAGAGAGAAGAGGTTTACCATGAATACGGAAATTCGACCCAGAAGAGGTGTTGTCGAAGCCTTTGTTCTGGGCATCGCCGACGACCTGCGCTCCACGAACTGGCTGCTGATCGTTTCTCGCATCACCCACTGGGTCTTCTTCTTGATCGCTGTAGGAGCCACGTTAAAGTTTGCGCACCTCTACTTTACCAACGGCAACCTGTGGCTTTCCCCACCGGAGGAAGTCTCCGACCGACAGATATTTCAAGTGGTGTTCAATGAGAGCCTGTGGCTGTTTGTGGCTGGTGTCAGCTTGCTGGCTGCCTTCATCGCCTGGCTGAACACCGATGTGCTGATGAACCGCAAGATCCTTCTAGAGCAGCAACTGGTCATGGAGACCAGGGTGTCCGAGCCGACGAAGGTTCTTTCTGCTCCCCCGATAGCTTTCGAGCATGAACGCCGGGAGGTCATCAGCCAGCCATAAGGCATAGGGATTCGGTAACGCATAAGGATGCAGATAGGGGAGTCGTCCTGGCTATAGCAGGCGACGCCCTCGCTTTTGGCTTGGGCCATACTTTAGATCGAAAACCCCTTATCCCGAAGCTTTGGGATAGGGGGTTTTTTACGGATGTGGGCAGGAAGCCGCCCTGACAAAGCGGGGCGTTGGCCTCGATCCTAATGCTTCTTCTTACCCTGGAAGAAGTGATTGACATCCTTTGATTCGCGGTTGATCTCGTGGTTGACATTCTTCGAGAGGTTATCGGCATGTTTGCCGGGACTTTTCTTGGGGTCCGGAGTGATCTGGCGGACGGTATGGTTTGTGCGCCGCGCGTGGCGTATCTGGCTGATGGTGTTCTTGGGCTTGTGCTGTTTGTGGGTCTGCGCGCTGGCCGGACTCGTCATCTGCGTGAGGCCGAGGAACGCCATCAGTAGGAGGGTGATAGTTTTCATGGTCTTCACCTCATGGACAGTGCAAAACCTGCCCGCATAGGCTGTACCTGGATGTTGCGGTTGGCTCTCCGAAGCATGCACGTCACGATAGGACGTTCGCGGGGGCAATATTGTTCCGGTTCGTACCTTGCAACGTCATACTCTCTACGCTCGCTCCTTATTACGATACCATTTGCATCTATTATGCAATGCAAATGTTTCTTTTAAAAAAAATGTTTGCATCTGTTGACAAACTCATACAAAGAGAGTACAATGATTCTATCAGTAAGAGCATTTGCTCTTACAAGAGGAGACAAACAGATGGAACACATTTGGTTCTGGATCATCGTCGGGATCATTGCCGGCGCCCTGGCTAAACAGGTCGTGCCGGGTGAAGGACCAGGAGGCATCCTCGGCGACCTCATCATTGGCGTCGTCGGCGCTTTCCTGGGCGGCTGGCTCTTCACCACCTTCCTCGGCCATAGCTTCAGCGGGTGGATCGGCAGTACCATCGTGGCTTTCGTGGGGTCTATCGTCCTCCTGCTCCTCGCACGTGCTATCACGGGCAAGCGAGAGGCGGTATAGGATTGTCTCTCCCGTCCGAGCAAAGCCTCAAGATCGTCGGACGGCAAGCTCTACATCAGAGCAAGAGGAGCAACACAGATGACTACGCAACCGGCTTCGAGCGTGGCAATACGGATCCGATTCGCGGGCAGTGAGGAGACACAGACCTTTCACATGCCCCATGCCGAAAGCGCAAGGTTACATTCGGATTGGAAGGCTTACCTGGGAGGCAACGGTTCTATTGGCGGTGGCGAGTACACCAGCCAGGAAGGGGAGCATTCCGCTGTTATTTCACTGAACTTCAGCCTGATTGCTTACATGGAACCAGGCAAGATCTACTGATTGACAGCCGCACTGGCGACTGCCTTCCACACGAGTAAGTTTCCACGGCAGCGAAGCGTTGTATACGATGGGGCAGGTCCTCCGAAGTATACAACGCTGCCGGAGATCTAAAGATGGCACGATATGAATATTGGGCGCACAGCGGTGGCCAACACTTCCTGATACGACTGGACGAGGACAACCAGATCACGGGCGTTTGTGGGCCAATGCGTCAGGCCTCCATTCCAGCGGCCAACCTGCACAACTATGATTATGACTCTCAACCCCAGCATACGGAATGGATACGGAAACATATACCGGAGTTTCACCCGATAGCAGAGTTTCCTCCGAATAGAGACCCTTCCGAATCGTCGCGTATCCGCTAGCAGAAGAGCTAAAACCATGCTGAAAGTAGTGGAACAGATACAACCCTCCGATGAGACGGGCGCATCCGAGGAATCCCCAGCGCATCCATCGCGAATCAAGTCCTCCCTCGATTTTGGGCAGATATGCGCCCATCTTTCCAATGAGCGTACGTTTCTGGCCTGGGTCTGGACCGGCTTGGTCCTCATGGGCTTTGGCGTCGCCATCGCGAAAATGCGCATCGCCGTCTCTTCCCTCTCCCAGGCAACAGGATCGTCTTTGCAATCCGGCAGCAACCAAATCAGCCCCATTATCATGGGAATGTCGTTTCTGGCCCTGGGTCTGGTGACAATATTGATGTCCGCTTACCGCTATTTAACAGCGCAAAACCAGATCCGGGAGCAACAGTACCGTCCTGCCAACTTCTACCTGCTTCTATTTCTGATGGCTCTAACGGTGTTAGGTGGTACACTGATGATGCATGTGCTGCTGCTTCGCCAGACGATGGAATGAACGAGTAGCCGAGTAGCTGAGCAGAAAGCAGAAGGTGAGTCATGGAAGAGAAACAACCGCCGCCCCAAACCATGCAGGATAAGCGCAGACGCCGACGCACCGTCCAGGCCATCCGCGAGAGCGAGGAGTGGCTCTTTACCACTCTGCAGAGCATCGGAGACGCCGTGATCGCCACCGATGCCAACGGGTTTATCGTCTTTATGAACCCCATTGCCGTGCAATTGACTGGCTGGAGCGAAGAAGAGGCCCAGGGAAGAGATTGCCAGGAGGTCTTTCGCATCATCAGCCAGACGACCCGCCAGGAAGCGGAAAGCCCGGTCAACAAAGTCATGCGCAGTGGGGTCGTGTCCGGGCTGGCCAATCACACCATCTTGATCGCCCGAGATGGCGTCGAGCACAGCATCGACGACAGCGGCTCGCCCATTCGCAATGCCGCCGGGAAGATGGTGGGCATTGTCTTGATCTTTCGCGATGTCACGGAGCGCCGGCGTGCCGAAAAGATGTTAAGCGAGCAGAAAGAGATCCTGCAGACCCTCTTCGATCATATTCCCCTCCTGGTCGCCTTTCTGGATGCGGTAGGGCAGTTCCAGTGGGTCAATCGTGAGTGGAACCGGGTGATGGGTTATTCGCTGCCACAGATGCGCCAGCATACGCAGGAGGGAGAGTTGGCGCCCTGGATACGTCCGGGCTGGCATGAGGTGCATATCCTGGGGGAAGCCGGGCGGCTTCTGCATATAAGCTGGGCGAGTGTGCGCTTGTCGGATGGCAGCCACATCGGCATCGGGCAGGATATTACCGAGCGCAAACATCAGGAGCTTGAGATACAAGCGCGCAACCGGCGCTTAGAGCAAGCGGTCAATGAGACCGATCACCGGGTGAAGAACAACTTGCAGTCGATCGCCTCCCTGCTGGATCTGCAGGTGATGGCTCATGAAGAAGCCATCCCGGTTCGGGAACTGACTCAGATCCGCATGCACATCCAAACACTGGCCGCGATCCATGATATGCTGATCCAGGATGTGACCGACCACGCGATGGCAGACATTATTTCGGCCAGGGAGACGCTGGAAAAACTGCTGCCGCTGCTGCAGAAGGCGGTGGGGAAGAAGAGGATCGAGTGGAGCGTGGAGGAGGTGCGTCTGTCCATCAAGCAAGGGATGTCGCTGGCTGTTTTAGTCAACGAATTGGTCTGTAACGCGGTCAAGCATGGCGGACAGCAAGTGGAGATGCGGCTGGCGGTCGTGGAAGAGAATGTGCTGCTGGAAGTCTGTGACGACGGGCCAGGGTTCTTGCAGCCGTTCGATCCTAAGAAAGCGGCCAGTTTCGGCCTGGAGATGGTGGAAAGTGTAGGCCGCCTCGATTTAGGCGGCCGGACTACCTATGAGAACCGTCCAGGCGGGGGGGCGTGTGTTCAGGTGAGTTTTCCGCTGCCTCTGCTCAAGCAGGCTTGAACAGGGGCTCTCCCCGAGTGTCTGGTGACTCATTGCAATAGGCCTGCATTCAACTTACACAGAAGGCCACCTCGCCGCCCAGGCGATCAACTGCGCCTCCGATTCCTCGAAACCTTCCAGGGAGCCGTAGGTCTGCCGCGCCCAGGCCTCGGTCCGGGCGACCAGCTCGGCATTCTCCTCTTCCGGGACCGTCCAGAGACCGGACCAGGAGCGCCGGCGCAGGGCCTCGATGGTCTTCGCGACGGGAGTGCGCAGCCGCCACTGCACCCGGTCTCGGTCCACGCGCTCCACCCGCGCTCCCTGCGCGCGCAGATACGCCACCGTCTCCTCCACGCTCTGGGAGCCGATCCGGGTCCGGTCCAGCCCGCGATCTCGCGCCAGCTCCGTGTAGAAGCGGCGCGTCGGGAACTGGCGCGCGCCCCCTTCCTGCGCCAGCAGCAGCACTCCGCCAGGCGCCAGCGCCCGCCGGATCTCCGCCAGCACACGCTTCCAGTCGGCGATCAGGTGCAGTATATGCACCATCAGCGCCGCGCCGACGGCCCCGGACCCCAGGGGCAGAGCGCGCAGGTCGGCGCGGGCGACTCGCAGCGGCAGCGCCTCTCCCGCCGCATCTTGCGCGACTTTGAGCCGCTGCTGCGACAGCATCTTCTCCGAGACATCCAGCCCGATGACCGGCACACCCAGCCGGGCCAGCGGCAGGGAGAAGCGCCCGGTGCCGGTGCCGGCATCCAGCAGGATCTGGCCCTCCGACAGACCTGCCTCCTCCCGCAGCAGCCGGGCCGCCTGCTCCTGCGCCTCCGGCGGCAGGTAGCGCGTCCAGTCGTAGTCGCCGGCGACCGGATCGAAGCTCAGATAGCCTTTCTCTAGGGTCATGGCTGCCACTTCCTCATCTGGCCGATGCCAGCATCTCGCGAGCGTGCTGGAGCACCGCCTCGGTCACGTCGGCGCCGCCGATCATGCGGGCGATCTCCGGGACCCGCTCCTCATCCGTCAGCGGCGTCACGCTCACGCGCGTGCGCCCGCCCTTCTCCTGCTTCTCGATAGAGAAATGATGCTCGCCGCGGGCGGCGATCTGCGCCAGATGCGTGATGCAGAGGACCTGCGCGGCGCGGGCCAGCCCCGCCATCTTCTCGGCAATGACGCTCGCCGTGCGGCCCCCCACCCCAATGTCAATCTCGTCGAAGACCATGGTCGGCAGCGGCTCCTGGCGCGCCATGGCGGACTTGATGGCGAGCATTACGCGGGAGATTTCGCCGCCGGAGGCCACCTTCGCCAGAGGGCGCAGCGGTTCGCCCGCATTGGTCGCAATGAGAAACTCGACACGGTCCTTCCCACGCGCCGACGGCTCGACCGGCTCGATCTGCACCTCGAAGCGTGCTTTCTCCATCGCCAGGTCCTTCAGCTCGGAGAGCGTCACTTTCTGGAACGCGTCGGCCGCCTTGCGACGCAGGCGGCTCAGCCGGGCGCATTGATCCTCGAGCCGCTGCCCGGTCGCCTGGATCTCCTGCTCCAACTGTCCCCCGCGCTCCTCGCTGTGGGTCAGCGCGTCCAGCCGGGCGGCGGTCTCTTCGCCATAGCAGAGGATCTCCTCGACCGTGTCGCCGTACTTTCGCTTCAAGGTCCGCAGCAGCTCCAGCCGCTCCTCGATCTGGGCCAGCCGCTCCGGGTTGAACTCGACGCTGTCTGCGTAGCGCGCCAGGTCGCGCTCCGCCTCCGTCAGCTCATAGAGGGCCGAGCGAACGGCATCCAGGCCGGGCTGCAGCGTCTCATCCAGGGCTGCCGCCTCCTCCAGCAGCCGGGCGGCCCCGGCCAGGGCTTCCAGCGCCCCGCCCCCGGCATCGCCGCCGCTGAGGGCTGCCGCCGCGCTGAGGGCCGATTCGGCAAGCTTCTGGGCGTTGGCGACG
Source organism: Chthonomonadaceae bacterium (assembly GCA_035295825.1). Lineage (GTDB taxonomy): Bacteria > Armatimonadota > Chthonomonadetes > Chthonomonadales > Chthonomonadaceae > DATGIG01. The sequence continues at coordinate 8,092 of DATGIG010000281.1, forward strand.
CGCCGGTGCTCGATCCCCAACTCCTCCTCCTCGCCGGCGGTCAGCTTCGCGTCGCCGATCTCTTTGACCTGAAACGCATACAGATCGAGCAGATGGGATCGCTCGCGCGCATCCGTCTCCAGGCGCTCCTTCTCCTGGCGCAGCCGCTGGAGCGCGCGAAACGTCTCGCCCACCTCAGTGCGCAGCGCCTGGATCTCTGCGCCGCCCCAGTCGTCCAGCATGTCCAGGTGACGGGGAATGGCCAGGAGCGACTGGTGCTCGTGCTGGCCGTGCAGGTCCACCAGCCAGTCGCCGATCTCCTTGAGCTGGGCCACATTCGCCGGCCGCCCGCCGATCCGGCCGGTGGATTTGCCGGCGGCGGTCACCTCCCGTGACAGGAACAACTGGCCGTCCTCGATATCATAGCCCATCTCCGCGACGAGCCGCGCCACCTCCGGCGCGCCGGTCACGTCGAAGACGGCGTCCACAACGGCGCGCTCGGCGCCGCCGCGCACCATCTCGGCGCCCGCGCGTCCGCCCAAAATCAGGTTAAAGGCATCTATGAGGATAGATTTACCGGCGCCGGTCTCGCCAGTAAGCACGTTGAAGCCTGCGCCGAACTCCAGGTCCAGGCGCTCGATGATGGCGTAGTTGCGAACGGATAACGTCAGTAGCATTCAGGCAGCCTGTGCGCCCACCTTTGCGGGCGGCGAAGAAGGAGCTTAACACCAGAAAAACGAGACCACTTTCGGTGGGGATTGTACCGTCTGGCCGGGGGCTTGTCAAGCAAGGCCGAGGGCCGCGGAAACGCCGGCCTGCCAGGGAGCGGGTATACTGATTTCCACACCCGTTTCGCGGAGGATTCTCATGCCTGTGCAAGCGGAGTCTGGTTTCGGCCTGACTCTGATCCTGTTTCTGGCCGTTATCGCCATAATCATCATCTGCGCTGCTGTCGTTCCGGCGGACACCGGAGGACGAAACGGGCAGACACATCCGCCGGCTCCCTACGGCGCCCTGCCTTCCCCTCGCCAGCTCCAACACAGCCGGCTGGAGACTTACGCCTTTCTCCACTTTTCGCCCAATACCTTCACCGATCGGGAATGGGGTCAAGGGGATGAAGACCCCAATGTGTTCGCCCCGGACCGCTTCGATGCCGACCAGATCGTCCGCGCCCTGAAAGCCGCCGGCATGAAAGGCGTCATCCTCACCTGCAAGCACCACGACGGCTTTTGCCTCTGGCCCACCAAAACCACCGACCATAACATCGCGAAAAGCCGCTGGCAAAACGGCAAGGGTGACGTAGTCAAGGCGATCTCGGAAGCCTGTCGCCGG
>DATGIG010000282.1:0-6590 GCA_035295825.1 Chthonomonadaceae bacterium
AGAGACTGCACCCGATGCACTTCTCCAGCCCGTTCTCGTAGCGGGTCAGGACATGCCGCCAACGGGTACGCGGAAACTGCTCCCGCTTCTCCTCCGGATACTGGACCGTGGCGACCGGCCGGGTCTTGAACTGCTGCTGCAGGTAGTGCTTGAAGGTGATGCCGAAGCCGGTCGCCAGCGCCTTTGCGCCGAGCGCAGGCTCCATCGCGGCCTGCTTCGCCTCTTTCATCTTCTTCTGGATGGTCTGGATGCTGTCGAGAAATCCCATGGTTGCTGCCCCCGATTAACCGACGATCTGTCTGTTCAACACATTGAGTTCGATCACACGCCCGGAGTAGTTGTTCTTCAGCTTCTCCTGCAGCTTGATGATGCCGTAGATGAGCGCATCGGGGCTGGGCGGGCAGCCGGGCACGTAGATGTCCACCGGTACGATCTGATCCACGCCTTGAATGACCGCGTAGTTGTTGTAGACGCCGCCGGACGAAGCGCATGCCCCCATGCTGATGACCCATTTCGGGTTGGGCATCTGATCGTAGATCTGGCGGAGCACCGGCCCCATCTTGGTGGAGACGCGGCCCGCGACGATCATCACGTCGGCCTGGCGCGGCGACGCGCGAAAGACTTCCGCTCCGAAGCGGCTGAGGTCGAAGCGGGAGGAGACGGAGGCCATCATCTCAATGGCGCAACAGGCCAGGCCGAAAGTGAGAGGCCACATGGCGTTGCGACGCGCCCAACTGGCGAGCTCTTCCAATTTCGCCAGCACAAAGGGCGACCCGCCCGGCCCGAAAGAGGGGGTGGGGGTGGCGGAATCGTGTACCGATATCTCCGTTACAGTGCGCGGCATCGTAGGAACTCCTCTCTATCCTCTGCATACCCGTGCATAGCCGGTATGCGACAACGTTCCTTTTTTCACAATCCGGTATGAATCTATTGTACCGTATATTTGGGGAAACGTATAGTCTCTGGTGGCTTCCGGCAGATAGGATCTCCGTGTCCCACTTCGGCTCCGCAATACCGAGCACAGAGATCGCTTGCACCATTTTTTACGAATTATCGGCCAAAATAGTTCATCCGCATGAACCATTTTGGCCATTGCTTCGTCTGTCCTTTGTAGGCGACCCACAGAACGTTCAAATCTTTTCCTACCGGCGCGGAATAAGCTTACGAGATCACGATGTCTATTTACCCTCTTTCACCCACCGAGGGGGGGAGCGCGCCCTCCTCGGTCAAGTCGTCCTTCCGAACACGTCTGCTGGAGGCGCTGCCTCTGGCGCCCGGCTATCTCGGATACTGTCTCTTCCACCTCCTCGCTGCGCCCTGGCTGGCGCTGCGCGGGTTGCTGGTGGCGCGGAAGCGGGGGTACCACTCCGTCCTGCGTCAGCGCCTGACCGGCTGCAGCCTGCGGCAGCCGCCCCGTGACGGAACGCTGTTTATCAGCGCCCACATGGGAGAGACACGCACGGCGCTCCTGGCCGCCGAGGAGATGTTGCGGGTGAGTGCGCATCCGGTCGCAATCCTGACGCACGTCCCGGCAGCCTATGCGTTCGCGCACCGGCAGAACGCCTGTGTCACGGTGGATTTCGCCCCGTTCAACAACCCCATCTCCGTCCTGCTGACCCTACTCCGCTGGCGTCCACGACGGGTGCTCTTTGTAGAGTGTTGTGACACCCATCACCTGGTGTTTATGGCGAAACTGATGGGCATCCAGACCGGGATCATCAATGTGCGGCTCTCCGAATACGATTGCGCCCGTCAGCGGCGACGCTCCTCCTCCCTCTGGCGATTTCGCGCTATGGGGTTCTTTGCGGTCCAGGCGGAGGCGCATCGGCAGCGCCTGCGGACGCTGGGCGTCGAGGACCATCGGATCGTGGTCACCGGGCCATCGCTCGCCTTACCGCAAGCCGAACCGGGCTTTCGAGAGCGCGCACTTCGCAAATGGCAAGATGTCGTGAACCTGTCCGACGCGACCGTCCCTGTCCTGGTCGCGGGAAGTACGCATCCTGAGGAGGAGGGGATTCTGCTGGACGCCTTCCTGCGCTTCCGGAATTTGCATCCCAGGGCGCTGCTCATCCTTGCGCCCCGCTCTCCCAACCGCGCATGTGGAGGCGATTCGACCCTGCGTGCGTTTGCGCTTCCCTTCGTCCGCCGGTCGGAAGTGGACCGGCGTCCGGAAGAGACCCCCGTCCTCTTACTGGACACGTTCGGTGAGTTGCAAGAGGTCTATTCGATAGCGACGGCGGCCTTCATCGGCGGGACCTTCCGCCCGGAACATGGCGGGCATACGCCTACGGAGGCTCTGGCCTGGGGGGCGCCGTTGACGCTGGGGCCGGAGTTTGAGGCGCAGCGGACCCTGGTGGAGTTGTTGGAGGAAGCGGAGGTAGCCACGATCTGTCGCAGCGCCGAAGACCTCGCACAAACCTGGAGTAGGGCGGTGGACGATCCGGAGTGGCGGGAGACGATCTACCGAAGATCGGCGCAGATCCTGGAGGGCTCCGGCAGTGTCTATCAGCGCCTCATAGCGGAGATGGAGGGTTCTGCTTTGTCAGCAGGAACCCTCCGGTAACAGATAGGGAAAGCAATCAGGACATATCGCCGTAAAGCACCTGAATGTAATTGACCTGGCCCTCGTGGTAGACGGTGTTCCAGTAGAAGAGGTCTATGGCGAAATCGGCCCAGGTGGTCGGCTTGCCGTTATGGATCGGGTCTATCGTCGCGGCGCCGAGCTGCTGCTCCGGGAAGCTCTCGATGGCGCTCGCCAGCGCTTCGGTAGAGGATTTGAGCCAGGCGAGGCAGGCCGCTTTGTTGCGTCGTTTCTCCGTTTCCGCCTTGTAGTCATCCCAATTGATGCTGGGCATCTCATGGGTGCGGTACGCCTGCGCCACCCATTCGTTGAGATAGGCGCACTCCAGGGCTTGATCCAGCGCGTCGCGGCCGGTGTTGTTCTCCGTTACCGGATGCCAGCCGATCCGGTCGTCCGGCATCTTGGCGACCGCATCATGCAGCGCTGTGCCCGCAGTGCGGATCTTGTTTGCTAGGAATTGAGGCAGGTTGATAGCCGTCATGGTTGGCTGTGGTCCATTCTCCCCGTGTCTTCGTTGACCTGTGTACGGCGTAGACGGGGGGTGCCGCCGTACACGTGACGTTCGAACCCGAACCGTGCGTCAATAAGAAAGCCGCTTACTTCCGAGGGTTACAGCAGATGGGTAGTTGCGATCCAAAGCGTTAGAGCAGGTCCCGCAGGGTCAGGGTCACATCGCGTTCCGTTTTATCTGCGGCGCGCAGGCGCAGCCGGACTTTCGTTCCCGGTTCCCGGCGCAGGAGCGCCGGCAAATCCCAGGGTTGGATCTGCTCGACCGGAATGCCATCCACGGTGAGGACGGTGTCGCCAACCTGGACTCCCGCATCGGCGCCGGGACTGTTAGGGGTCACATCGATAACGCTGGTAATGCCTTTTTCGGTGTCCAGGGCGATGCCTGAGCGGGGAGAATTGAAGGATCTGTCGTAGAGCGCATTCCGCGTCAGATAGACCCTGGAGTGGGGATAATCGAACATGACGGTGAAACGCTGCCAGATTTCACCGCCCAGATTTCCGGCGTTGTGTTTGTCGCCGAAGGTGCCCTGGGTCTGCCGGGAGAGTTCCGTCACCGGGTTCGTGAGCCGAAACGGTCCGAGCGAGAACACGGGTAAGCGCGTCAGATCGCCATAGAGGAGGCCGCCCACGCTGCGCCCGGTCACGGCAGGGATGGAGGGAGTGTACTTGCTGCGCAGGTGGTTCTGATCCACGAAGGTGCTGAAGAGAGAGACCCCATTGCCCGCTCCGGTATCGAGGCGGAACCAGCCTTTGACGCCGTCGGCCTTCGCTTCCAGGAACGGAGTGTTCCCCTCCATGCGCAGCGGGAGCATGGAAGCCCCTGCGGGGGGCGTGAAGAACGGAGTGGGGGTCATGGTCAGTTGGGAGTGCTCGTAATCGATCGTGACGACCTGATTCTCCAGGAAGGGGGTTCCCAGCAGCCCATCGCAGGGGAGGGTCTCCGGCAGAGGGATGACATAGGCCGTCTGGTCCTCCATCCGGGATGCTCCGACGCTTAGCGTGGAGATCTGGACTTGCGGTACGGCCCCCGCTCTCCCCGCCCCGCCTGTCAGCGGGGTCAACTCCTTGCCCGGCGTCAACTGCAGGCGCTGCATGGCCTGGGGCGTGATGACATTGGCGCTTGCCCCCGTATCCAGAACGAATGTTGCGGGCTGACCGTTGATGGTGATGTCTACAAAGATATGAACACCGTGCAGGGTGATGGGAACCGTGACGGGACCGACCCCGGTCGCTCCGGCGCGCAGACAGCCCAGAACGAACAACATCCAGACCAGGGCTATGCGTGTGGCAAGGTGGTTTCGGTGCAGAACACCGGATTGCGGGGATTGTCGCGGCACAAAGTTCATGGTCACTTGCTCCATCCGGTCGCGCCCAAGCTGAGAGTAGAAGGGAGAATTGCTTACTTCCCGATACGCAGCGGTTTTATGGTAACACAGTCCGGGAAGCCTGTCAACAGACGGACGAAAAAAGGTGCGCCTGCGTTTCACCGAACAGGGATTTCTTATCAGGAGAGCCTGGATCTAGTCCATTTCGCAGTTTTTCCTTGACAGTAAACGTTGAGTCGGGGTATAGTGTGACGCCTGTTGTGTCCTTGTGAGGGCGCAACCGTTTTTTTGCGCATTTTCTGCGGAGCACACGCTTCCGCCTGAAGCCATAGAAGGAGACGCAATCATGTCGCGAGTCTGTCAGGTGTCCGGGGTCGGCCCTCTTAAAGGCCACCGGCGACGCCACCCCCACTCCGGCGCGTGGAACCTCCGCGCTCCCAAGAAGAACCATACCTTCCTTCCCAACCTGCAGACCGTCACGGTCAATACTCCCGAAGGCAAGGTGCGCCTCAAAGTGACTACCAGCGTGATGACCAGTGAGAAGTTCCAGGACTATCTGACCGGCGCCAAACCACTCCCTAAAGAACTTACGAAGAAGTCGCGCCAACATCTCAAGAAAAAATAATTTTTTTCGCCTGAGAATATTCTCATCGGAAACAGAAATCGAAGGGGTCGGACAACTTCAGAGTTATCCGACCCCTTTTTTACATCGCCAAAGAGAGATACCGAGCCGTAGGGGCAACCCCCTGTGGTTATCAGAACAGGGCGCAGCCTGTAGGGGTGCAGAGGGCGCAGCAAGCAGCGCCCCTACAGGCTGCGCCCTCTGCGCCCCTACAAGGTGAATCTTAGGAGGGATCGGTGAAGGTTTTGTCGTCCACTTTGTCGAGCACCTTGAATTCGGTGATCGTCTGCTCCATATATTGCATGCCATCCCGCTTGGCGACGATCTTCATCGCCTTTTTGATGCCCCCCGTCTCCTTGTAGTCGCTGAAGAACAACTCCTGGGTAAACTCCATCCCCATTGGGCCGAAACCCCTCACCGTAGCGACCATTTTGACGGGCAGGCCGCCCTCTTTATCGAAATAGAGCTTGAAGTCCTTCTTGTCGGGAGTGGTTACTTTGATGCCGACAGCGGGTTTGCCATCCACCATCTCGTCCGCAATCGTCTCCAGCTTGAAGTCCTTGCTCTTCAGCGGCAACAGCGTCATCGGGATCGCCGTCAGATAGATCGCTCGCTTGGTAGTCGCGACGGCATCTTTGTCGAGGTCCATACGCATACCGCCGAAGTTGCCTACGCCCTTGTCTTCGACGAGAACGGTCACTGCTTTGAACGGCATGTTGTTGAACTCACCTTCGATTACCTGTCGAAAGTGGTCGAGGCCCTGCAGGGTCGTCTGCGACGTGTTTTCGATTTCCCTGTCTCCGAATTTGAACTTGGTCTTGAGCTTCCAGGAGATGATTTTCGCCTTGCCCAGCTTCTCTTCGCCGCCGAGCGCCTTGATTGCCTTGTCCACCGTTGCGGTCGTGTCCGGCGCATCCGCCCGGACCGTACGGATCAGCCCGCACAGAAGCACCATTGCCAGAGCCACACCGATCAGCCGTGTCATGGAGTTACCTCGCTTTCAGGAGTAAAGAAAAGAGAGCGCCTGCGCTCGTTGCCTCGCATCCGTGCGAGCATTAACGGCAGCGCGCACAACAAATGCCCTGTCGTAAGGGCTAAAGGCATCATACCAGACCTGGCCCACAGTGTCAAGAGAGAGTATCCGCGGGTATTCTAATTGGCATGGAACCGATGACTACTCCCCATTTTATGGATGCGGAACACTCACTGCCCTATCGTTTAAACGGTCTACTCTTCCAGGAGGGCGGTTACTCCTCGGACTTTGCGATGCCGACGCACTCCCATGCGGAGGCACGGCTGGTCCTGGTGCTTCAGGGAGTCGTAAAGCACGTTTGCCGCAAGCAGGATCATCTGCTCACGCCCTCCACGCTCGCTTTTATTCCCGCCGAAGAGCCCCACTCCGACCACTTTCGCGAGGGGGTGAAGGCGTTTATCATCGGGCTGGAAGCACCCTGGTTGGAGCGGTATCGCTCCCTTTCTCCCTTCCTCCGGCTGCCTGCAGAGTACAAAAACAGCCTCCCTGTCTGGATCGCCACACGCCTGCATCGCGAGT
>DATGIG010000283.1:0-4903 GCA_035295825.1 Chthonomonadaceae bacterium
GAAGGATGGTTTAGAAGGATAGAAGGATAGAATCACGATGCCATGTGGTATGAATAGGCTCTCGGAAGCGATGGCCGCTCTCGCCTGCGCCGTTGCCGGCCTCGCGCTATGGCTCCCCTCCGCAGCAACCGCACAGACAGCCGCCGCGCCCCGTAACGCGGCAGGCGTAAGGAGAGATGCCAGGGAAGCAAATGGCGTGAAGACAACGAAGCCTCTCTTTCGTGATTTCATGGGGCTGAATGTCCACTCCGTGGGGTTCAAGCCCGAACGGTACAAACCGGTCTGTCGCCTGGTGCGCGACTACCACCCCATGGTATGGGACCTGGGCGATGACACCGGCAACGCGACCGAATTCCCCCGCACGCGCAACAACATCGTCAACTGGCTCGATGAGTATGGCTCCTGGGGGAAAACCGGTTACGCGATTGACGCCTCGCTGCAGTTTGAGCAGACCCCGCCCGGCAAGTGGAAGGATATGGCAAAGGATGCGTTCGCCTATGGGCGCGCGTTCGCGCAGTACTTCGGTCCGTCGGGCATGCATCCGCTGGTGGAGAGCGTAGAGATCGGCAACGAACCGGGCAACTACAACGACAACGAATATCGCACCGTCTTCGAGAACATGGCGCGGGGCCTCCGCGAGGGCGATCCCCACCTGCCCATCGCCACCTGCAATATCGTGGCAGGCAAGACCGACAAGTATACCAAGAACGTCTCCTGCATCGAGGGTCTGCAATCGCTCTACGACATCCTCAATGTCCACACCTATGCGTTTGTGGAAGGCTATCCGACCTGGCGGCGCAGCTATCCCGAAGACCCGAGCATCAAATATCTGAACCCCGTGACCGACACCATCGCCTGGCGCGACACGCATGCCCCCGGAAAACAGCTCTGGATCACCGAGTTCGGCTGGGACGCCACCACCAAGCCCAACCTGCCGACGGGCGATTTCAGCAAGTGGGTCGGTGTGACAGACACACAGCAGGCGCAGTACCTTGTGCGCTCCTTCCTGGTCTTCTCAGCGCTGAGCGTGGACCGCGCTTACATCTACTACTATGATGATGAGGATGCCCCCACGCTGCACGCCTCCTCGGGCCTCACACGCCACCTGACGCCCAAGCCCTCCTACTACGCCGTCTCGCATCTGTATGCGACCCTCGGCAACTACCGGTTTGCGCGCGCCGTCGTGCAGGAGCCGGGCAGCCTCTATGTCTATGAGTATCAGCATGGGACGAATGGCAGAGAGCGGATCTGGGCGGTGTGGTCGCCGACGGGCACGAACCGGGAGACGGAGGTGACGCTGCCCGCGCTTGGAGGCAAGATCGTGCGCGCGGAACAGATGCCCCTCCAGGCCGGGCAAGCCAAACCCGTTGCCATGCATGCGCAGGGCGGCAAGACCACGCTCACCGTGGGAGAATCGCCGGTCTATCTCTGGATCACCGCGAAGTGAGGCCCATGCAGCACAGGGAGAGCATCTTCGCAACAGGGCGCTGGATCTGGACCGACGAATCCGGCCCGAATCAGTATGTCGCCTTCGTTAAGAACGTGGCGTTGGCGCACCAGGGCGGTCCGTTGCAGATTCATATTACGGCTTCGAGCCACTATGAACTCTACATAGATGGAGATTTTGTCGGGCGGGGTCCGGTATATGGCGATCCACAGTGGTGTCTCTACGACGCGTGGACCTATACGCCGCACTCCGAGAGGGACGACCTTCAGATCGTGATCGTCGCGCACTGCTCCAGTGGCACCCGGATCCTGGCCGTGAAGCCTGCGCCCGGCGGGGTGCTGGCCCGATTTGCCGGCGAGGACCTGGAGTGCGGGACGGACGATACCTGGACGTGCCTGCCTCTGCCGATGTGGCGCTCGGACGTTCCCGAACGGGGCTGGGCGCTCGACTATTGTGAGGATTACGACGCTGTCTGCGAACTGCCCGGCTGGGATCGCAAGCTCTTCAGCGCGCAGACGCTCGCGGGAGGAAAAAACGCGGTCCTGGTGCGCGATGCCGACACGGTCTGGAGCGGTTATCAGGCGCGCCCAACCCCCTATTTACAGCATCGGTATGTTGAGCCCATCCGCTTCTCCACCTACAGCGCCCCCGGAACCGGAGCCGCCGGGATCGGGGAGGTCTCCCGTTATTGCGATGAGGAGACCCTCCTGCCCGTCCGGCAGAACCTGGCCTTCGACCTGAATGCCGTGAACCTGCACGTCGAAGGCGAGAACGCATATACCTTCGACCTGGGCCGCGAACACATCGGCTTCTACGATATCGAACTGGAAGCGCCGGAGGGCAAGATCCTCGAAATCTCCGGCGCCGAGTTGGTGCAGGAGGGTCGCCCCTGGATTCTGCGCAAGGGCGCCCGCTTCTCCGTCCGCTATCGCACCCGGCAGGGCCGGCAGCACTTCCGCCCCTTCGGCTGGAGCGGGTTTCGCTACCTCCACATTGTAATTCGTGGCGGCGCGAACGATGTCACTCTCCATCGCGTCGGGTGCCTCGAACGCTTTGTTCCCCTCCGGCTGGCGGCAGCGTTTTCATCCTCGGATGAGACGCTTCAGCGGATCTTTGACCTCTGTCGCCGCACCCTCGAAGTCGGCGTTCAGGAGCATCTCATCGACTGCCCCACGCGCGAACAGGCGCAGTATTGGGGCGATGCGCTCTTCATCGCGCAGGGCCTGTGGCAGGGCTTTCAGGAGCCGCGCTATCTGGAGTGGTATCTGGAGTGTTTCCTCCGTGTGCCGTTCAACGCCGCCGGGCAGATTTCGAGCGTATACCCCGGAGAGCATGCGGTGTTCCTCGACTACTCCCTGATCCCCCTGCTGGGCCAGCGCCTCTTCCGGCAAAACACAGGGCGGTTTTATAAGGTGGATGCCTCTTGTGAAAAGGCGCTGGCCCTGAAAGCCTGGTACGATGCGCGGCGGAATGAGGACGGCCTGGTGCAGGCGGCAGCGCAGGAGACCGTGGATGGGATCGCCTATATCAACTTCATAGACCATCCGGGGCTGGGGTGGCACGACTTTCCCCATCCCGGTATCGACCGGGATGGTCTCTCCTGCCCATTGAACCTGTTCTACCTCGGCTTCCTCCAGACCCTGGCGGAGATGCTGGCAGAGGCCGGTTCGCCACAGGGCGAAGAAGCGCGGTTGCAGGCGGAGCGGCTGAAAGCGACCCTGCTGGCCCAATTCTATGATGGCGTCGTGTTCCATGACGCCCGGCAGGCGGGCCACCTGAGTGAGGGCGTCTCCTGGCAGACCAACGCCCTGGCGGTCTACTTCGATCTCGTCGAGGGCGAGGCCGCCGCACGGGCAATGCGGACGATGCTCGACCGGTATGAGACCGTCTGCCGATGCTCGCCCTACTTCCACTTCTACTTTCTGCCTGCGTTGAGGAAGGTTGGGCTGGAGGCAGAGGCGCTGGCAGTGATCCAAAAAGAGTGGCGGCCCATGCTCGCCGGCGGAGCCACAACCACCTGGGAGGGTTTTGCAGGCGACGAGAAAGATTCGCTGTGCCATCCCTGGTCTACCGCGCCGTTTCTTTATCTCCTCGGACCATGAAAATGTTGCACTCCGCTTTTGGGGTATAATGCACCCACACACCCCCTGCGAGGCGCACCGATGCGATGGTCCGATTTCAGGCTGCAACAATTCCGCGAGTTCATCCGGCCCCTACGGGAGTTCACCCTGCCTCTGCTCGCCCTCGTGGTCGTGGTTACGATCTGGTACAGCGAAAGACTATCCACGCCGCCTGTGGAACCCGGCCCTCTCCATATCACCTATTGGGAGAAGTGGACCGGTTTCGAGGGCGACGCCATGCGTGCGGTCGTGGATGCCTACAACAAGAAGCAGAACCGCATCCATGTGGATCTGCTCACCGTCAGCAATATCGAGAACAAGACGCTCCTCGCCGCCGCAGGGGGCAACCCGCCCGATATCGCCGGGCTCTACGGCCCCAATGTGGCGCAGTACGCCGACGACAGCGCCATTATCCCCCTGGACGACTACTGCAAGAAGTACCAACTCGGCCCGGAACACTATATCCCGGTCTACTGGGAGATGGGCTACTACAACCATCACGTCTTCGCCCTGCCCACCACCCCCGCCTCCACTGCGCTCCATATCGACAAGGCCATGCTCCGCGATGCCCATCTCGATCCCGACAAGGCTCCGCAGACCCTGGAAGAGATGGACGCCATGGCGGCGAAGATCACCACTCATAAGAACGGGCAGCTCGACAAGGCAGGATTTATGCCCGCCGAGCCGGGCTGGTGGAACTGGGGCTGGGGCTATGTCTTCGGAGGACGGCTCTGGGATGACAAGGACACGCTGACCGCGAACTCCGACGAGAACGTCCGCGCGTACAAGTGGGTGCAATCCTACTCGAAGAACTACGGCGCTACGGCGCTCTCCAGCTTCAAAAGCGGCTTCGGCAACTTCTCCTCGCCCCAGAATGCCTTCCTCTCCGGCAAGGTGGCGATGGAGCTGCAGGGCGTCTGGATGTACAACTTTATCGACCAGTACGCGCCGAACCTGGAGAAGCCGGTTCTCGACTGGGCCGCCGTGCCGTTTCCGTACCCCGCAGACCGCCCCGACCTGGCCGACATGACCTTTGCGGACGAGGATATCCTGGTCATTCCCCGAGGCGCAAAGCACCCCGACGAGGCGTTTGAGTTCATCGCCTATGTGGAGTCGCAGGAGGGGATGGAGCTGCTCTGTCTGGGGCAGAAGAAGCACTCGCCCCTTGCAAAGGTGAGCGACAGCTTCTATAAGCAACACCCCAACCCCTTCATCCGGATTTTCGCAGAACTGCCTACGAAGTCGACCGTGAGAACGCCGCCGCAGATGGGGATCTGGCCGGAGTATCAGGCCGAACTCAACGATGCGTTTGAACAGGTCGCTCTGGATAAGAAGA